>NZ_JBHUYE010000014.1:0-78192 GCF_042668835.1 Specibacter sp. NPDC057265 | reverse complement strand
GACAGGGTTGCCCCGCGCCACCGGCTTGTGCCGGCCGGACTTAGGAGTCCGAGCTGCTTTCAGAGAAATCAGGGGACGCGACGGAGCCACGGGCATCCAAATCGCGCAACTGGCCTTCAATGTAGGTCTTCAGACGTGTCCGGTAGTCGCGTTCGAAGCCACGCAGCTGCTCGACCTTGCGCTCGAGCACTGAACGCTGCTGCTCCAGGGCGCCGAGGGTCTTGCGGCTCTTTTCCTGGGCATCATTGACCAGCGTGCTGGCTTCAATTTGGGCCTCGGCAATGATCTTGTCACGCTGTTCAACACCTGCGTTGACGTATTCGTCATGCAGACGCTGCGCCAGGGCAATGACGCCCGTGGCGGATTCCGCGGTGGAGGCGGCGGCGGGGGCAGCTGCGGCGGGGGCAGGTGCGGGGACCTCCTTGACCACGGGGGCGGCTTCCTTGACCGGCTCGGCGACCTTGGGCTCGGGGGCCTTGACAGGCTCGGCGACCTTGCTTTCCTTCTCCAGCGATGGAGCGGGGGCAGCAGCTGCGGCGGGTGCGGTTTCGGATCCGGCATCGGCGAGCTGCTTGCGCAGATCGTCGTTTTCCTGATGCAGCCGGCGAAGTTCTACGACGATTTCGTCAAGAAAATCGTCGACTTCGTCCTGGTCATAGCCTTCACGAAACTTTGTCGGCTGGAACCGCTTGTTGACAACGTCTTCTGGCGTAAGCGCCATTTAGTCACCTCATTGGTTTAAGTGAGTCTGAAATCGGCATTTGCCAATCCGACTGCGGTACCGAATGCAAATCTGGCGATCTGCACTTGGGTTCTATCGATTTTTACAATATAGCTTTTCGCCGGTGAAAACTAATGACGCGGCTCTACACTGCAAAACTTCTCGTCACGCTCATGCCGATCCCCACCGCAACGATGAGCAGCAGAAAGCCTATATCCAGTGCCACGGAGCCCAGGCGCAGGGGCGGAATCATGGCCCGCAGCTTGCGCAGGGGCGGGTCCGTGAGCCTGTAAACAAAGGACGCAAGCACGAGGGCGGCGCTTTTGGGCCGCCAGTCACGGGCAAACACCTGGATCCAGTCAAAGACCATCCGCAGCAGCAGCGTCAAAAAGTACAGCAGCAACAACAGGTACAGAAGGGCAAAAACCATATTCACGCGGGCACATTCCTAAGTATGGGAAACGAATTGGCCTGACTCCACAATAGACCAGCGCAGCCGCTGAACGGGCACCGGTTTTTTACTTGCCCCGGTACAACGAACTGCCCGGACACTTGGTGCCCGGGCAGTTCTGGAAGGCGTCAAAAAGCTGCGTTTAGCTTTGGTTGAAGAAGCTGGCCTGGGTGTCGGAGATCTTTTTGTCATCGCCAAGCACTTCAATGTACGACGGCGAGAGCAGGAACACCTTGTTGGTCACCCGTTCAATGGAGCCGCGCAGGCCGAACACCAGTCCGGCGGAGAAGTCCACCAGACGCTTGGCGTCGGCTTCACCCATGTCGGTGACATTCATGATGACGGGGATGCCGTCACGGAAGCTTTCACCGATGATCTTGGCATCGTTATAGGAGCGGGGGTGGACGGTGGTGATTTGACGCAAACTTTCAGCCTCTTCCCGATTTGATGCGGCACGCTTGATGGGGGTCACCGGAGCCCGGTATTCGTCGTCCCCGGATTTGGCGCCGGAGCTTTCAGGCGCCGGCGTGGCGGCCGGGGCGGATTCACGCTCTGAGGGCTCGGCGTAGCCCTCGTCCTTGGCCAATGACGGAGCATGCTCAGCGTCATAATGCTCGTCACCGTCAGCGAGCCCAAGAAAAATCATTGTCTTGCGCATTGCGCCAGCCATGGTTGCTCCTCATTAGTCTGCGCAGCTTGAATCCACGTAGATCTGGTTGTGCCATACATCTTGCTAACAATCATGTTGTTGCCAACACGCAAAACGCTACCGCACGGTGGGACGGGGTCCGAGTATATCGGAACCGACACGCAGGTGTGTCGCCCCGGCGGCGATGGCAGCCTCCAGGTCGTGGCTCATCCCGGCGGAGACTGCCTTGGCCTGGGGGTGCTGTTTGACCAGCTCCGCGGAGGCCCGGGCCAGCAGCTCAAAGGCGGCTTCTGGTGGCACCCCCAGCGGTGCCACCGCCATGAGTCCTGCCAGCTCCAGCCCTTCGGTGCCGGCAATCAGTTCAGCCAGCCGCTCCAGTTCCGACGGCGCCGCGCCTCCCCTGCCGCCGGCTGGCAGGGGCGGGGCTGACGGGAGCTGGGGATAGGCGCCGCTGAGGTCCAGCTGCACATGGCATCGCAAGGCCGGACGCCCGCTGTGCTGTTGCCGGGCCTGGACCGCCTTCCCCAACGCTGCCACCAGCGCCGGCCTGTCAATGGACTGCACGGAATGGGCGTAGGCGGCCACGGACTTGGCCTTGTTGCTTTGCAATTGGCCAATGAAGTGCCAGCGCAGCCCGGACGCTGCCACGGCCGCCGCCTTGGCAGCGGCCTCCTGATCCCGGTTCTCCCCCAGGTCGCGGACACCAAGGCCGTGCAGCCGCAGCACGTCGGCCGCTGGATGAAATTTGCTGACCACTATCAAGGCCGGGGTGTCGCTTCTGCCGCTGGCGGCGGTTGCGGAGGCAATGCGGGCTTGAACTGCCCCCAGCCGTGTGGCCAGCTCGGCCGTGCGCAGGTCTTGATGCGGTGTCATGACGGGAAAAGCCCTCCTGGATCGGTGCTGCCAAGGTTGTCCTGCCGGATCGGGCGGGCGTGCGGTGCTGCGGCCACGAAGCCAATGAATCGGCCTTCGGGCCACGCTCCACGCTGGGAGCGGCGGTGGGAAAACCAGCGTGGATCCTCCATGGTGCAGGCCTGGGGGCCCACGGCCCCAATCCCCAGCTGCGCCAGCTGGGCCGTGACGGCCGCGGGCAGGTCCAACGCCGGCGTGCCCCAGGAGGTGGTGGCGAAGGCCTCCGGCACCCGGGCACCGACGCTGCGGCGCAGGGCGGCTGGAACTTCATAACAACCGCCACAGACGCTTGGACCCAGCTGCGCCGCAATGTTGCGCGCCCCCGCGGCCCGCATTTGCGCCACCACGGCGGCCACCACATTCAGTTCCACACCCTGGCGGCCGGCATGGGCCACGGCCACCACGGGTTCGCCGAGGCTGCTGTGCCCACCCAAAACCACCGGCACGCAATCAGCGACCATCACGGCCAACCCCCGGCCCGCAGCCGGGCCCCCCGCGGCCACCAGGGCGTCGGCGGTGGGCACGTCCACGGCAGGGTTGATGCGCGCCGGACGGTGGCCCCCGCCCACGTGGGCCACGGTGCTGCCATGGACTTGATTCATGTACGCCAAGTTGACGTCCGTGCCCAGCAGGGCCGCCAGTTCGTGGTTCAGCGCCGTGCGCCGCGCTGCCACGGCCGCCGCCTCGTCACCAACATGAAAGGCCAGGTTGCCCGTGGCGGCGTCGGTGAAACCGGCCCAGATTCCTGGGCTGATTTGTGCAACGTTCCGCATGCGGGCGACCTGGCCGTTCATTGATCCACCCCGGCGAAGGGGTGGGAGGGTTTACTTCAGAAAATCGGGAACATCCAGGTCATCGGCCCGGTGGCCGGTGAGGTCGGGCTCCACAATGGCCGGAAGTTCGACGTCGAAACCGCCGTCCGCCGGAACCTGCGAGCCCGACTGCTGCCCCCACTGGTTCAAGTTGGTCACCGAGGCGCTGGCGGGCACGGCGGCCGGAGCCGGCGGTGCCGTCACGGCGGCCGGTTCAGCTGCGGGCTTCTCGGACTCCGGGGCGTCGAAACCGGCGGCAATCACCGTCACGCGGGCCTCATCACCCAGGGCATCGTCAATGACGGCACCGAAAATGATGTTTGCTTCCGGGTGGGCAACTTCCTGGACCAGGCGCGCGGCCTCGTTGATTTCAAAGAGCCCCAAATCCGAACCGCCCTGAATGGAGAGCAGCACGCCATGGGCGCCGTCAATGGAGGCCTCCAGCAGGGGCGAGGCAATGGCGAGCTCGGCGGCCTTGACGGCACGGTCCTCACCCCGGGCGGAACCAATGCCCATCAGGGCCGAACCGGCGCCCTGCATGACGGATTTCACGTCAGCAAAGTCAAGGTTGATCAGGCCGGGCGTGGTGATCAAGTCGGTGATGCCCTGAACACCTGACAGCAGCACCTGGTCAGCGGAACGGAAGGCATCAAGGACCGAAACATTGCGGTCGCTGATGGACAGCAGCCTGTCATTGGGAATCACAATGAGGGTGTCCACCTCATCGCGCAGGGCCTCAATGCCCGTGTCCGCGCTGGTGGCGCGGCGGCGGCCTTCAAAGGTGAACGGACGGGTGACCACGCCAATGGTCAACGCACCCAGGGTCCGGGCGATCCTGGCCACTACGGGGGCACCGCCGGTGCCGGTTCCACCGCCTTCACCGGCCGTCACAAACACCATGTCGGCGCCGCGAAGAACTTCCTCAATTTCCTCCGCATGGTCCTCGGCGGCCTGGCGGCCCACATCGGGGTTGGCACCGGCGCCGAGTCCACGCGTCAGTTCGCGGCCCACGTCGAGCTTGACGTCGGCGTCGGACATCAACAGCGCCTGCGCGTCGGTGTTGATGGCAATGAACTCCACGCCGCGCAGACCCACGTCAATCATGCGGTTCACTGCATTGACGCCGCCGCCACCAATTCCGACGACTTTGATGACTGCCAAGTAATTCTGGGGTGCTGCCACGTTACGTGTCCCTTGTTCGTTTGTTGCTTTGAAATTCAAAAAGTGCCGCCCTGTTGCCAAAGAGGCTTGGCTTCCATTGTAAATTACCGGGGTAACCTTCAAGTGAAGCTTGAAACCCTGCACTCTAACCTTCGACTTGAAGCTTAGAGTTATGTCAACCAGCTATCATCAGTGACGCTATGGTGCATCAGCCCTGCATGCAATGACCATCCCCGCGTGTCGCGGCAATCCATAGAAATTTTCAGTCCCCTCCCAGTATGCCTTGGAAGCGGCCCCGCCCTCATCGTGTGACGGGATGGCGGGGGGCGCTGACATCAAAGACCTTTGCCGGCACCGGTGCGGCCTTGCCCGCTTCGGGGGTGGCCTGCGGTGCATTGAGCAGTGCCTGCAGCACCTGGGACTTCAATTCCATGTCCGAGGGGCTCCCCCAAATGACGCTGCGGCCATCGGTGAGCTTGAGTTCCACTGCATCCGGTGAACTCGCCGAGGCATTGGCCAACTGCTTCAGGATGGACTGCGGCAGGTTCGCCAACACCGCTGTCATGGCCTGGAAGGTGGCCTCACCAATGACGGCCCTGCCGCCGTCAATGAGCGGCAGGGATGCCTCGGCCTGGTCGGCCGTGGCGCCCAACTGCACTCCGTCCTGGTCCACGAGCACGTATTCCTGACCATTTTTCAACAGCGCCACCGGAACCCGCTCCACCAGCTGCACCACCAGCGTCGACGGCGGGCGGGCCTGGATCCTGGTGCTCTTGACCTGCACAATGGGGCCCAGCAGCTCACTGACCTGGGCATCGGTGACCTGGGGCAGCGGCTTGCCCACCAGGGGCGCCAGGGTTGCCTCCAAGGTTTCGGTGGCCACCAGGGAATTGCCCTCAAACACCACGTTTTTCACGGCCAGGACCGGGGAGTAGAGGGCCACTGCCATGATCACTGCCAGCACAGCCGCCACTGCGGCCGCCGTCCACGCCAGCAGGCGGCGGCGGCGCTTGTATCCGGGTTCGGGAAACACCAGCACCGTGGCACCGCTGGGGGGCTTTTTGGCGCCGGGCCGTGGTGCCTGGTCCGCCTTGTCCGCCTTTTTCCTGCCGGCGGCCGTGTCCCGGCGCGTCAGCAGCGTCCGCCAGGCTGCTGTCCGTCCCCCGGCAGCCGGACCCACTGCGGCGGCATCCGCCCCGGTGGAATCCCCCGGGACCGGATCCGCCGGCATGACGGAGACCTTCGCACTGGTGGCCCGCACGGACCCTGCCGCCTGCCCCGGGGCATCACTGGCTTGGGCGGCACCGGCGGGCACGGGTTTTTTGGCTGCCGGCGTTTCAGCGGCCGGGCGCGCTGCACCCGGGCGCGCTGCACCCGGGCGCGTCTTAATGACCTTGGGCCTGCGGGGCTCAGCCATCGGCGTCCGCCTCCGCCGCGCCGGACTGCAGCGCGGTCAGAAGCTGCGCACCCAGCTCCGTGACGTCCCCGGCGCCGACTGTCAAGATGATGTCCCCGGGCTTGGCCTGGGCTGCCAGCTGTCTGACGGCGTCGCCGCTTGCGGGAATGTATCCCGGGAGCGCGCGCAACGACCGGGTGATCAGTTCACTGCTGACCCCCGGGATGGGGTCCTCCCGGGCGGGGTAGATGTCCACCACGGCGACGGTGTCGGCCAGATCCAGTGCCGTGGCAAATTCCTGGGCAAATTCGCGGGTCCGTGAGAACAAGTGGGGTTGGAAGAGCACATGCACCTGGTGGGGTCCGGCCACTGTGCGCGCGGCCTTGAGGGCGGCGGTGACTTCCGTCGGATGGTGGGCGTAGTCGTCGTAGACGGACACCTCCTTGGCCTGGCCCTTGAACTCAAATCTGCGCGCGGCGCCGCTGAAGCCGGCCAGTGCGGCCAGGGCCGCGGGAAGGTCCACATCCAGGGCCAAGGCCACCCCCACCGCGGCCGCGGCGTTGCTGAGGTTGTGGTTGCCGGGGACTTGAAGGCGCAGCTCGAAGGTGCGGGCCTTTGCCTCCGGCACCCCGGGGGGAAGAATCCGCACACCGGCTGTGGTGTGCAGTCCTTCATGGGATCCGGGCAGCAGCCTGATGTGGGCGTGCTCGGCAAAACCGTACAGCAGGCAGCGGGTCCCGGCGGCGGCGGCTTTGGCGGCCAGGGCGTTTGACCCGGGGTCGTCGGCGCACGCCACCAGGGTGCCGTCCGGAGTCAGCAGGCCCACGAACTGCTCAAAGGCCGCCACGACGGCGTCGGCGGTGCCGTAGTGGTCCAGGTGGTCCGCCTCCAGATTGGTCACCACCGCCACGTGGGGGCGGTAGTTCAGGAATGAGGCATCGGATTCATCGGCTTCGGCCACGAACACCGCTGCCGTGCCGTGTCCGGCGTTGACGCCCAGGCCCTGCACGGTGCCACCGACGGCGAAGGAGGCGTCCACCCCGGCGGATTTGAGCATGACCGTGGCCATGGAGGTGGTGGTGGTTTTGCCATGCGTGCCTGCCACCGCCACCACGCGGTCACCGGCCATGGCGGCAGCCAGCGCCTGGGAGCGGTGCAGCACGCGGCGGCCCAGGCGGCGCGCGGCCTGCAGCTCCACGTTGCTGTCCCGGATGGCGGTGGAGACCACCACGGTGTCGGCGTCGGCAACATGACTGGCCTGCTGCCCCACATGGATGGTGGCGCCCAGGGCACCCAACTGCGCAAGGGCCGCCGAATCCCGCAGGTCCGAACCGGCCACGGGTATGCCGCGGCCCAGCAGGATGCGGGCCACCGCTGACATCCCGGCGCCGCCGATGCCAATGAAGTGAACCTTGCCCAAATCCGCAAGCGTGGGTGCCAGGTAGGGCTGCGCTGCGGCGGTGGCCTTTTTGTTCAGTGCCGCCATCACCTGCCCCCTGCCTTGATGACTTCCACGGCCATGTGCGCGGCGGCGTCCCGGATTCCCAGGGCTGCGGCCTTGGCGCCCATGTGCCCTAACCTGGCGCCGTCCTGAACCAGCGGCACCACGTTCGCTGTGATCCAGCCTGCCGTCAGTGCGGCATCAGGCACCAGCAGTGCGGCTCCGGCGTCCACCAGTTCGGCGGCGTTGCGGGCCTGCTCGCCATTGCCAATGGGCAGCGGCACAAACACCGCGGGAAGCCCCACGGCGGCCAGCTCCGACACCGTCCCGGCACCTGCGCGGCACAGCAGCAGATCGGCGGCTGCGTAGACGTCTTCCATGGCATCGACGTATTCCACCTGGCGGTAATGCGGGAAGCTGGCGGCACGGCCGTCACTGCCGGCCACGGACTTGCCCGCCCCCGTGATGTGCAGCGTCTGGATGCCGGCTGCACCCAATTCCCGCGCGGCGCCGGCAATGGCCTGATTGATGCGCACCGCGCCCAGGGAACCGCCGGTGACAATGAGTGTGGGCTTGTCCGCATCCAGTCCCAGGCGCTCCCTGGCCCCCTCCTGCGCGCTGTTGCGCTGCAGGGTGGCAATGGCCTGGCGCATGGGCATGCCCACCCGGTGGGCATTGCGCAGCCCGGTGGAGGCAAAGGCCGTGCCAAGGAAGCGTGCATGGCGGGCGCCGACCCTGTTGGCCAGTCCGGCCCTGGTGTTGGCCTCATGGATCACAATGGGCACCCCCAACGACTTGGCTGCCAGATACAGGGGCGTGCACACGTAGCCGCCCACACCCACCAGCACATCGGCCTTGGCATCGAGCAGGATCCCCTTGGCATCGGCCACTGCCCGGCGCATCCGCACCGGCAGTTTCATCAGGTCCATGGAGGGGCGGCGCGGCAGGGGTATCCGGTCAATGAACACCAGCTTGTGCCCGGCGGCAGGCACGAGCCTGGCTTCCAGCCCGTCCTTGGTGCCCACGGCCGTGATGGCGGCATCCGGAACGTGCTCCAAGACGGCGGCGGCAATGGCCAGCAACGGGCTGACATGCCCGGCGGAGCCGCCCCCGGCAAGCACCACCGACACGGGTGGAGTATTTTTTTCAGTCATGAAGTTTCTGGCACTCTTTCTGGCTCGGTGCGGGAAAAGGAGAGGACAACGCCCACTGCGGCAAGGACCATGATCAACGATGTTCCGCCGTAGGAAATCAGCGGCAGCGGCACCCCAATGACGGGCAGCAGCCCCACCACCACGGCAATGTTCACCACTGCCTGGCCAATGATCCAGGTCAGGATCATGCCGCAGATGATCCTGGAAAAGACGTCGCTGTGCGTGTTGATGACACGGAAGATCGCATACGCCAAAACTGCGTACAGGCCCAGGATGATGAAAGTGCCCAGCAAGCCGAACTCTTCACCAATGATGGCAAAAATGAAGTCATTGTGGGCTTCGGGAATCCAATTCCACTTCTGCCGGCTTTGCCCCACGCCCACGCCAAACCAGCCCCCCGAAGCCAGCGCGTACATGCCGTTGAGGTACTGGTCGCAGGAGCCGGGAACGCTGCAGTCGCCCAGCCAGCTGGAGATGCGCCCGGACCTGTTTTCGCTGGTGAGCGAGGAAACCAGGGCTGCGGCGCCACCAAGCACCACGGCTCCGGCGAGCAGCCACCACCGCACGCCGGCGAACAACAAACCTCCCAGCACCATCAGGCCAATGATGATTGCCGTGCCCAGGTCCTTGCCCGCCATCACCAGGCCCAACACCAGGGCGGCGCCAATCCCCACGGGGACCGCCACATGCACCAGCCTGCGCACCAGCAGACCCTTGGCCGCCAGCACGGCGCCCATCCAGACGGCAAGGGCCAGTTTCGCCGCCTCCGAGGGCTGAAACTGCACCGGCCCCAAGGCCAGCCAGTTTTTGTTTCCCTGCACATCCACACCCAGCGGCGTCAAGGTCAGTGCCAGCAATGCCAGCGCCAGCAGGATCAACAGCGGTGAAATCCTTTTCCACAAACGTGCCGTGAAGCAGGAGAGGATGAACATCAAGGCCAGCCCCAATACGGCAAACCCGGATTCCTTGATGAACAGCTCGTAGGGATTCTGCCCCTCGGAGATGGTTTCCGCCGTGGAGGCCGAAAGCACCGTCAGTCGCCCAATCAAGGTCAGTGCCAAGGTCGTGCCGATGATCCAGTAGTAGGAGGCGGTGGGACGCCCCACGCGCTGCCGCAGCGAATAACGGATCCGTTGGAGCGGACCACGGCGTGGGGACCGGCCCTTGGACGCATCCACGTTCTTTTTGGCCGGCGTTGCCGCGGGCCTGGTCCGTGCGGATGCCCTGGCCACTATGACCTGCCGCCCGCCTGGGTTTCCAACAGTTCCCGGACTGCGTTGATGAACGCCTCCCCGCGGTGGGCGTAGGAGGTGAATTGATCCATCGACGCCGACGCCGGCGCCATGAGCACAGTGTCTCCGTCGCTGGCCAGGGAGGCTGCCAAGGCCACCGCCTCGGCCATCACCGCGTCTCCGCGCAACTGCCCCGGCTCAACATGCCTGCCGGCCTCGGCGCGGGTGGACAGCAGCTGCACTCCGGGAGCGTGCCGGGCCAGTGACCCGGCCAGCGCGGTGCTGTCGGCGCCGAGCAAAATGACTGCCTTGAGCCGGGACGCGTGTGCCTGCACCAAAGCGTCGTAGTTCACGCCCTTGGACAGGCCTCCGGCTATCCACACAATGGGGTTGAAGGCCGCCAACGACGCTGCCGCGGCGTGCGGGTTGGTGGCCTTGGAGTCATTGACCCACAACACGCCGTCGCTGGTGGCCACCGGCTGGATGCGGTGTTCGCCATGGTGGTAGTCCAGCAGTCCCTGGCGGACGTGGGCCGCAGCCACCCCACAGGCCCGCACCAGTGCCGCGGCGGCGGCGGCGTTCGCCACCAGGTGGCGGGGCACCAAATCACCTATGTCGGCCACAGCGGCCAATTCGGCGGCCGAATCCCGGCGTTCGGCAATGAAGGCCCTGTCCACCAGGAGTCCCTCCACCACGCCCACCATGCTGATGGCGGGCACGCCGGTGGTGAAACCGACGGCGCGGCAACCTTCCTGAACGTCGGCCTCCTCCACCATGCGTTCAGTCTCACGCTGCTCGGCGTTGTAGATGCAGGCTATTTCAGTGTTGGCGTAAATCTTGGCCTTGTCAGCGGCGTAATCGGCAAAACTGCCATGCCAGTCGACATGGTCTTCGGCCAGGTTCAAGCAGACGCTGGCCACCGGGGCCAGGGACCGGCACCAGTGCAGCTGAAAACTGGACAGTTCCACGGCCAGGTAGTCCCAACCCTCGGGATCACGCACCGCGTCCAGGATGGGGGTGCCAATGTTGCCTGCGGCAATGGCCCGCAAACCGGCAGCCTGCAGCATGGATTCGACCATGGTGGTGGTGGTGGTTTTGCCATTGGTGCCGGTAATGGTGATCCAGCGTGCAGTGGGGCGTCCGGCCTTGATCCGTACGCGCCACGCCAATTCAACGTCCCCCCAAATGGGGATGCCGGCACCGGCAGCGGCCGCCAGCAGCGGATGGCTGGGCGCGAAGCCGGGGCTGGTCACCACCAGTTCCGCCGGCTGGCCCTTGACCAGCGGCAGCTCGGCGGCTGTGGCGGGGCCCAACAACACCTCGGTGACCCCCACAATCCGCAGGGTCTCGGCGTTGGCCCGGGCCTCGTCGTCGTCCGAGGCTGCGACCACCACCACGTGGGCGCCGAGTTCGGCCAGGGTGTCGGCCACGGAGAAGCCTGTCCGCCCAATGCCGGTGACCACCACGCGCAGACCTTTCCAGTCCGCGTCCCAGCTGGTCAGTGATTCCAGTCTTGCTTGCGCCGTTGTCACAGTCTCACAATCCATTCCGCGTAGAAGGCACCCAGTCCGACGGCGACCATCAGACCTGCCAGGATCCAAAAACGCACCACGACGGTCACCTCGCGCCAGCCCTTGAGCTCGAAATGATGCTGCAGGGGGGCCATGAGGAAGACGCGTTTGCCCTTGGAGAGCTTAAAGAAGCCCACTTGAATAATGACCGAGAGGGAGATGACGACGAACAGTCCGCCGATGATGGCCAGCAGCAGTTCGGTGCGGGAAAGTATGGCGAACCCTGCAATGGCACCGCCAATGGCCAAGGAACCGGTGTCACCCATGAAGATCTTTGCCGGTGAGGTGTTCCACCAGAGGAAGCCAATGAGCGCGGCAAACATGATGGCTGCCAAAAGGGCCAGATCCAGCGGGTCGCGGACCTGGTAACAGACTGATTCGGAGAACACCTTGCCGGCGTCGCAGGACTGGCTGCTCTGCCAGATGCCGATGAGCGTATAGGCGCCAAAGACCAAAATGGAGGCCCCGGTGGCCAGTCCGTCCAGGCCGTCGGTGAGGTTCACTCCGTTGGTGGCGGCGGTGATGATCAAGTTTGACCACACCACAAACAACACCACGCCCAGGCCCGCGCCGGCAAAGGCCAGGTTCAGGCCGGGAATGTCACGGGCGAAGGAAATGAAGGTGCTGGCTGGAGCGAGTCCGGAATCGTCAGGGAACCCCAGGGCCATGACGGCAAAGGTTATGCCCACCACGGCCTGGCCAATGAGTTTGCCCTTGGGGTTCAGTCCGGTGTTGTGCTGCTTGCTGATTTTCAGGAAATCATCCAAGAAGCCCACCAGCCCCATGCCCACCATGAGGTAGATCATCAGCAGCCCCGAGGCCGTGGGCCCCTCGGAGGCGGGGTTGATCAGCCACACAATAAGGTGCGTGATGAAATAGGCGGCAACCACCGCCCCCACCACCACGGTTCCACCCATGGTGGGTGTTCCGCGTTTGATTTGGTGGCTGGTGGGACCGTCTTCCCGGATTATTTGTCCGTAGCCCTGCTTCACCAGGAAGCGAATGAATATGGGAGTGCCGATCATGGCCAAGGCCAGGGCCAGGCCTGCTCCGATGAGCAATGCAATCATGGCTGGACCGTCCTTTCGCCTGAGGCAGTGTCGATGGGGTCTGTGGGGCCGTACCCCGCAGATAATGCTATCTGATCCCCCAGGAAGCGCAGTCCGGCTCCGTTGGAGGACTTGAACAGCACCACGTCTCCGGCTTGCAGTTCCGCTGCCAGTATTTTCGCCGCAGCATCGGCGTCGGGCAGGAACATGGACTCCTCCCCCCAGGAGCCTTCCATGACGGCCCCCACGTGCATGGCCCGCGCCCCGGCACCCACCACCAGCAGGCGGGAAATGTTCAGCCGCACGGCCACCCGGCCCACGGCGTCGTGTTCGAGCACCGTGTCCTCGCCCAGCTCCAGCATCTCCCCCAGCACCGCCCAGGTCCGGCGCCCGGAGGAGCCCAGTTCGGCGAGGGTGCGCAGGGCCGCGCGCATGGATTCGGGGTTGGCGTTGTAGGCGTCATTGATGACAGTCACCCCGTCGGCCCGGTCGGTCCGCTCCATGCGGTGGCGGCTGGCGGCCGTTTGACTGCTGAGGGAGGCGGCAATGTGTGCGGGCGGGGCACCGGCAACGTGGGCGGCCGCGGCCGCGGCCAGCAGGTTGCCCACATGGTGCAGACCCAGCAGCTTGCTGTGGACGTCATGGGCGTGGGCCTCGCCGGGGAAGGAGAGCTCGAATTCCGGTTGCCCCTGCCCGTTGGTGTGCACATTGCGTGCCTGCACAAAGTCCGGGCCCGGCTGCGCCAACGTGGCATCCTGCGACTCCGGCCCGGCGGCATCGGCACTGCTGAAGAACACCACCGGTGCCCCGGAGCGTTCCGCCATGGCCCTGACGCGGCCGTCGTCGTAGTTCAAAATGGCATGGCCCTGGGGAGCCAGGGCCTCGACCAGTTCACCCTTGGCCATGGCAATGTTCTCGATGGAACCAAATTCGCCGGCGTGGGCGCTGCCCACACACAGGACCACACCCACGTCCGGGCGGACCATGGAAGCCAAATACGAGATGTGCCCCCTCTTGGTGGCGCCCATTTCAATGATCAGGTACCGGGTGGAGGTGTCGGCCCGGAACACTGTCAAAGGAACCCCCACCTCACCGTTGAACGAGCCCACCGGGGCGATCGTGGGGCCCAGGGGGGACAGGATGCCGGCCAGGAGGTCCTTGGTGGTGGTTTTTCCCGCCGACCCGGTGATGCCGATGACCGTCAGGGGCGTACTGGCGCGGATGCGGCGGATCACCTCCGCGGCAAGCCCGCCCATGGCCAGCACCACGTCCGCGACGACCACGGCGGGAAAGGGATTGCCGTTCCCGTCCGCAGGGACCGCACGTTCGGCCAGGGACAGCACCGCTCCGGCGGCAAAGGCGGCGGCCGTGAAGTCGTGGCCGTCGGCGTGTTCTCCCGGTTTTGCCACATACATGCTGCCGGGGACCGCTGCACGCGAATCCGTCACCGTCAAAGCCATGTTGACGGTCAGCTCGGGGTCGGTTCCGGCCGTAAGGGTGCCGTTGGTCAGTTCGGCAATGTCCGCCGCGGATATTTCAATCATTGTTTCAGGACTCTATCGCGCTTGTTTTGGTGAGCTGGAATCCGCGGGAAGCCAAAGCTGTGCGCAGTTCAAGCCTGTCATCGAGGGAAATATTGATGCCTTTGACTTCCTGGTGGACCTCGTGGCCGCGGCCGGCCACCAAGATCACGTCCTGGGCCGTTGCCAGTTCAACGGCGCGGACAATGGCATCCGGGCGCAGGGCGCACTCCTCCACCACCCGGTTCAAACCCCTGCCGGTGTTGGCGGCCACGGCGCCGGCCATGACCTGGGCGCGGATGGTGGCCGGGTCCTCGTCATGCGGATCGTCATCGGTGACAATGACCACCTCCGCGCCGGCCACGGCGACCGCACCCATGATGGGCCGCTTTGTGGCATCACGTTCGCCGGTGGCACCAAAGACCAGAATCAGGCGCCCGCCTGCGGTGGCGGGCCTGACGGCCTCCATGGCGCGGGCCAGCGCGTCGGGGTTGTGCGCAAAGTCCACCACAGCCACCGGCGCGGAACCGACCAGCTGCATGCGTCCGGGAACCTCCACGGTGAAGGGGTCGTGCTGGTCCAGGGCCGCCTGCAGGCGTGCCAGCACCACTGCGCGGTCCTGGGCGGTAAACAGCTGCTCAGCCACCATCACAAGCGCCAGTGCGGCGTTGGAGACGTTGAAGGCACCGGGCAGGCCGGTTTTCACCTTCAGCTGAGCCCCGCCCGGGCCCAACAGTGTGAAGCTCGATCCCAGGCGCTGACGCTGCACCTGGGCAACACGCCAATGCCCCTGGGGTGCCGGGTCCGCGCCGGCGGCCCCGGCGTCGCCGCCGGCGGGGTGGGTGGAGAGGGTCACGGCCGGGACGCTGCAGCTGCCCGCCAGGCGCCGGCCCCATTCGTCGTCAACACAAATGACGGCCCGGCGGGCGTGCTCAGGGGTGAACAGTTGGGCCTTGGTGGCAAAGTAGCCGGCCATGTCCCCGTGCAGGTCCAGGTGGTCCTGGGTGAGGTTGGTAAAACCAGCCACATCAAAGTGCACTCCGTCCACGCGGCCAAATGTCAGGGCATGGGAGGAGACCTCCATGGACGCCGCGTTGAGGCCGCGTTCAGCCATGACGGCCAGGAGGGCATGCACCTCGGTGGATTCAGGGGTGGTCAGCCTGCTGGGGATGGCCTCGCTGCCGACCAAAATCTCAATGGTGCCAATGAGTCCCGTGTCCTTGCCCAGGGCCTGCAGCAGCGAGGTCAAAAAGTAGGTGGTGGTGGTCTTGCCGTTGGTGCCGGTGACGGCAAAAAGGTCCAACGCCGCAGCACCGCCGTAAACGGCTGCGGCCAGGGAGCCCGTGACGGCACTGACATCTGGCACGACGAGCACCGGGACAGTGCAGCCGGTGGGCAACAGCCGGCTCCCGGCGTCGTCGGTCACCACCGCCACAGCGCCGGCGGCAACCGCGGCTGCGGCAAAAACGGCCCCGTGCGTGCGGGCGCCGGGCCGGGCCACGTACAGGTCCCCCGGCACAATGGCCCGGGAGTCCAGGCTGACGCCGGTCACGTGCACCTCGGCGCCCGCGGTTCCCGGCGAAGCACCACCGGGTGCGCCCGCAGCCGCTTGGGCAAGGTCTGCCAGCCGGGCCAAAGCCACCCCAGGGAGCTTGTGGGGACGCAGGGGGGCGGGGGAATTACTCAAGGGCACGAACGTGGAATCCTTTTCCGTCAAGTGGTGTTGGGGATGGCTGCTCATTTGTAGAACTTCGGCAGTGCCACCGGCTCGGTGGTGGACGGTGGCACGTCATAGCTGCGCAGCACCTGACCCATCACCTGATTAAAGGTATACCCCTGTGTGACGCCAAAGATGCTTCCCTGGGGCCGTTGGACGGTAATGGCCACCACATATTTGGGATCCTCCATGGGTGCCATGCCAATGAAGGAAGAAGTGAAACCGTCGAATCCCACACCGTTGTCCGCCGGCGCCTCCGAGGTGCCGGTCTTGCCACCTGAACGGTAGCCGGGAATGTTGACCACCTTGTAGTCGGTGGTGGTCACCACACCTTCGAGCATGTCCTTGGCGGCCTGGGCGGTTTCAGGGCTGATGACCTCCACCCCCGCGTCCTGCGGCACCGTCTCCACAGTGCCGTCGGCGTGGGTAAAGGATTCAATGATGGCAGGTTTGAGGCGCACGCCGTCGTTGGCCACTGTCTGGAACACCATGGCGGTCTGCAGGGGCGTCTGCGCCACGCCCTGGCCAAACAGCACCGTGTACTGCTGGCGGCCGTCCCAGTTGCGCCAGTCCGCCAAAATGCCGGGGCTTTCGCCCGGCAGGTCGATGCCCGTCTTCTCACCCACGCCGAACTTGCGCATGTAGTCATAGCGTTGTTCCAGGCTGAGCTTGGAACCGGCAATGACGGTGCCGGTGTTCATGGAATCGGCAATGATGCCGGAGAGCGTGCGCTGCTCGGTGCCGTGGACAAAGGAGTCCGAAAAGGTCTGCCCGTCCACTGTCACGGTGGGCGGCACCACATACTCGCTCAAGGGGGTCGCCAAGCCCTCCTCGACCAGTGCGGCAGCTGTCATGATCTTGCTGGTGGATCCGGGTTCGACCACCGATTCAACGGTGCGGGAACGGATGTTGGCTGTCTTGGATGCCCCGACATTGTTGGGATCGTATGAGTCGCTGTCGGCCAGGGCCACCACTTTGCCGGTCTCCACTTCAACGACGGAGATGCTGGCCCACTCGGCGCTGTACTGTTCCTTCTGCTGTTGGGCAGCCTGCTGCGCGTAGTACTGAATGTCCTGGTCAATGGTCAACTGCACGGTTTGGCCGTCCACTGCCGGCTCGGTCCGCACCGGCGCCGTGGGGATGATGATGCCGTTTTTGCCGGCCTGATACGTGCGCTTGCCATCGGTGCCGGTGAGCTGCGCGTTCATGGTTTGTTCAATGCCGCCCAACGCGTTGCCTTCGGGATCCACAAAGCCCACAATGGGCCCGCCCACGGGACCCATGGGGTACACGCGCTTGGTGACGGCCTCGGAGTAGATGCCCGGGATGCCCAGTTCGGCAACTTTCTGCTCCAGGAGGGGGCTGACGTCCTGGGTGATGTAATTGAAGGTTTTGTCGCCCGTGACGGCCGTCCTGACGTCCTCGACCTTCAGATCCAGCACCTTCGCCAATTGCTCCAGCCCCTCGTCGCGGCTGTAGGTGACGGTGGTCTGCTCACCGGTCTTCGGGTCCGTGGTGCGGCGCTCATATTCAGTGAAATCATTAAAGTTCACTTGGGAGACGGTGATGTTGTAGCGGATGATGCTCTCGGCCAGAACCTTGCCCTTGGAATCGACGATCTTGCCGCGCAGGGCAGGCAGCTTCTGAACCACTGTCCGCTGATTTTCCGCCGCCTGCGCCATATTGTCAACGTCCAAGCCCTGGACCATGACCAGGCGTCCACCAATGACGAGCAGCAGCACCATCATGAAGGCAAAGCTCAACCGCATCCGGCGGCGCCTGATCCTGTTCAGTTGCTGGAGAGCCGCACCATGTGCTGACTTGGCTGGTTCTTGTGCCACTGGCGCCGTTCCTCATGTCATTGCGGGTGGGGCAGCTTGGACTGCCACCATGGGTGAAAACCGTTGCCGGGAGCTAACCGTCCTTTTGGGCGGGAGCGGGGATGCTGCCGCCGTTTAACTCCGGAGCCGGTTCGACGCTGGGCGCCGGCGCCGGAGCAGGTTTTGCGCTGGCATCCGGCACCGGTTTCGCTGCCGGGGCGGCTGCGTCCTTGGCGGCTTCGGCGGCGGCGGGACTTTGCGGACCCGGCTCCTGGTCCGCGGCAACCGTGGGTTTTTCCACCATGGCCGGGGGGATCACCACCAGACCCTTGGCATCGGCAGGTGCCGGCTGCGGGGACCCGCTGACGGTCTGCGTGCGGACGTCAATTTGGCCCGTCGTCCCAGCCGGCACCATGCCCAGCGCCGCCGCGTCGACCACCAACTTCTGCGGGGCCTGCTGCGCGGCGATTTCCTGTTCCAGTGCCTGGTTGGACTTGACCAGCACGGTTTGCTGGCGCTTCAAATCCACCAGTTCATATTGACCCTTGGACACGGAGATGCTCATGACCAGGACCACTGACATGGCCACCAGCACCACCAGGAACAAGATCACTATCAGTTGGGAACTGCTGCGCTTGGGGGTGGAGGTCACCAGTTCCAGCCCGGTCCGCGTCTTTTTGGACGCGCCACCCTTCAGCGGGCCGGGAGCCGGTTGGGGCAGCGGCAGAGCACGGGCTGTGTTGCCCACATTGAGCTGTGCGCGGTGCAATGCTGGCTGGCTCATCGTGCACTCCTGGTTTTGATCTTTTCCACTGCCCGGAGCCGTGCCGAGGCGGCTCTGGAATTCTCTGCTATTTCCTCAGCAGTAGGTATTTCGGTGCCCTTGGTCAGGCGCTTGAGGGTGGCCTGGTGCTCTTCAAGCTCCACGGGGAATCCTGCCGGCGCGGAGGATCGGGCACCTGCCGCAAACACCGACTTGACGATCTTGTCCTCCAGCGAGTGGTAGGACATCACCACGGCACGCCCGTGCAGCGCCAACGCATCCACTGCCGCCGGGATGGCTCTTTCCAACACGTCGAGTTCCTCGTTGACCTCAATGCGCAGGGCCTGGAAGGTGCGTTTGGCAGGGTGTCCGCCGGTTCGCGCCGCGCCGGCGGGAACCACGTTCCGAATGATCTCCACAAGCTCTCCGGTGTGGCTGAGGGGGGCCTTGTTGCGGGCGGCCACAATGTGGTTGGCAATGCGCCCGGCAAATTTTTCCTCACCCCATTTGCGGATAATCCTGACCAGTTCCTCTTCGGAGTAGTTGTTGACCACGTCGGCGGCCGTCTGCCCCCGGCTGGTGTCCATGCGCATGTCCAAAGGCGCATCGAAGGAGTACGCGAAACCACGCCCGCGCTCGTCAAGCTGCAGTGAGGAAACACCCAGATCCATGAGAATGCCGTCGACTTCCGCGATGCCCAGATCCTTTAGCACCTCGGCTATTTCGTCATAGACGGCATGGACCAGGTCGGTGCGGTCCCGGAATGGGGCCAGGCGTTCCCCGGCCAAACCCAGCGCTTCGGTATCCCTGTCAATGCCTATCAAATGCAGATCGGGATGCCGCTGCAGCATGGCCTCACTGTGCCCGCCCATGCCCAAGGTGGCATCAATGACCACCGGGGTGCGCCCCGCGTGGCGGGCGGCATCGAAGGCGGGAGCCAGCAAATTTATGCAGCGGTCTTTTAAAACGGGGATGTGACGCTCGGACGTGGGCAATGCGGGGTTGTCCGAGGCCATACAACTTCCATTTCTCTTCGGTCATAACCGGGATGGGGAAAGCGCTCCCCCAAAGGCAATGCAAATGCGGATAATTCTTTTGCTGGTGCTTTCCTGCTCAGGTTCCACTTGCTCAACTGCCCCTGCAGGCATTGCGAGTTTTTGTCTTGAACCAGATCCCCCTCCGCGCCGTGCCCCACCGGGCCTGGCTCCGGGGAAGGTGAGCCAGGATCAATGACGCCGCGCGGCTGGAGATCTCATGCAAGACACAATATTTAGTTATGGTTTTCAGCTGATGCCTGGAAGGTCGGTTTCATCGGTTGCTGAAAATGCCGTCTCCTTGGCCTGCAGGTAGCTGTGCCATGCCGCCGCATCCCAGATTTCCGCCCGGCTGCCAGCACCAATGACCACCAATTCCTTCTCCAGGCCCGCATACTGCCGCAAGGTTGCCGGTATGGTCACCCTGCCCTGCTTGTCTGGAACCTCATCTGATGCTCCGGACAGGAAAATTCGAATGTAGTCCCTGGCCGCCATGTTCGATAACGGTGCATTTTGCATTTGCGCCAAAACCTTTTCGAACTCCCTGGCACTAAAGACATAAATGCAGTTCTCCTGGCCCTTGGTCAGGACCAGACCACTGGAAAGCTCCTCTCGAAACTTCGCGGGAAGAATGATCCTGCCCTTGTCATCCAGGCGCGGCGAGTGTGTTCCGAGAAACAACTCACACCGCCTCTATGGTCAAGACAGGGAGTAAACCACCCCACTGTGCCCTTATGCGCTCCACATTACTCCACAATCCTCCACCGTCAACTCAAATGACGGGTGTGTTGGCCTTCTGGGGCAAGTTCTGCCCCGTAATTACGCGGTTTTCCGGTGTGGCGTGCCGTGGAGGAAAAAAGTGGCACCATGCCCCTAAAAGTGCGTCGAATACGGCAAATCGGGCCCAATCGCCACCATTTTGGGCTTGGTGGGCCGCTGCAGGGGGCCAAGTGGAGGGTTTTGGCCGGGCCACCCCGGCGCCTGTCCGGGCAATAAAAAAGGGCCCTTCGGGGCCCTTTTTATAGCTGCCAGGCAGTCTTCACCACGCGGACAGCCTTGAGGCACAACGATGTGCCGCCTGCGCGCCTACTGTTCGCGGCGCCGCTCTTCCCACTTTTCTTCCAAATCACTCATAAAACCACTTTTTTGTTTCGTGCGGGTTCGGGAACCAGCCGTCTGGCCAGGCTGCGCGGCAACCCCTCGGCGGGGTTTGGAGGTGGCAATGTAGACACCGCCGCCCATGACCAGAAATCCTAGGATTCCCAGCGCCACCAGCTGCAGTGCAACACCACCTAAAAGGACCAGCAACCCGGCGATCATGACCAAGACACCAATGACCACATTGCGCGTGGAGACCGAACGTCCAGGCACCAGCGACAATGAACTGGCGAACTTGGGATCCTCGGCATGTAGTTGCTGTTCCAACTGATCCAGCAATTTCTGCTCATGCTCAGAGAGGGGCATGAGAACCTCCTTCAGGTCCGGGCCGTGGGCGCTTGTACTCGTATAACGACTTCGGCGTGCCAATGATTCCCATGGGCCAACTGCCAGAGCCGCCACAGGCGGGCGCTGGTAGGTCCTGACAGCAGCCAAAGTCGTCATTGAGTCAACTCCTTGTCACTAAGAATAGGCTTGATTCCGCCGATCTGAAACCCGTGTTTGCAATCCTGTGAAGACTAGGGGTCAAACTTTTTTTGCTGCCGGGCCTCGGCGGCCGGCTTCAACAGCCGGGCCGGGACAATTTTGGCGCTGCCAAAGCGTGCGGCTATGGCATCGCCGACCAGTTCAGCGGAGCGTGCATTGTTGTCCCGGGGATCCAGGGTGAACTGCATCGGGGCATCAGCCACCGAATCCAGGCGCTCCACACGGACCCCAATGAGCCGCACACTTTGCCTCCTTTGGCCCAGGCCTGCCAGCAAGGCCACGGCGCCAGAATATATTTGGGCGGCACTGTCGGTGCCGGCACTGAGGGCCTTGGAACGGGTGATGGTGGTGAAGTCGGCATACTTGATCTTCAGCGCCAAGGTGTGTCCGCTGAGCCCGGCGGCGCGCAAACGCCCCGCCACCTTATGTGAGAGGCGCAAAAGTTCCCGGGTGAGGACTTCGTCGTCGCCGGTGTCTTGGGCGAAGGTCTCCTCGGCCCCAATGCTCTTTTCCTGATGCACGCCGCTCACAGGCCGCGGATCGATGCCCCAGGAGAGCGCATGCAGGCTGGTGCCGGTGCTCCCCAAGGCCTTGTGCAGGACGGCCGGCGGCGTGGCCGCAACGTCGGCGACCGTGAAAATCCCCAGGCGCGCCAGGACGCCGCGGGTCTTTTCCCCCACCCCCCACAACGCCTCCACCGGCAGGGTGTGCAGGTACTCCACCGTGCGTTCCTTTTCAATCAGCAACATCCCATTGGGCTTGCACCGGGTGGATGCGACCTTGGCCACGAATTTGCTGGCGGCCAGCCCCACGGACGCCGTGATGCCAATCTCCGCGGCAATGCGCGACCGGATCAGGGCCCCGATCTCCAGTGGCGTGCCCAGGCGGCGCAGCGAGCCGCTGATGTCCAGGAAGGCCTCGTCAACGCTCAACTGTTCCACCGTGTCGGTAATGGAATTGAAGACGGCCATGATCTGTCCGGACACCTGCTGGTAGTCGGGGTGCCGGGGTGGAAGCACCACAGCACCGGGACACAGGCGCAGGGCCGTGACCATGGGCATCGCCGACCGCACTCCCAGGGCGCGCGCCTCGTAGGATGCGGAGAGCACCACCGAGCGGCCCTCGGGCTGGCCCACAATGACTTTTTTGCCGCGCAGATCGGGCCTGCGGCGCAGCTCAACGGAGACATAAAAGGCATCCATGTCCACGTGCATCACCGTGCAGCCGCTTTGATCCGGCGCCTGCTGCGACGTTTGCTCCACTCTCACCCTTCCAGTCTAGTGAGCGCCGCAGACAAGCACCGCGTGCGCTGCCGCTGGCGCGGACCCCAGTGGGTAAACTGATCAAGATGCCACAGCACCGGCACCAAACCCTAAGGACCGCCATGACCCACCCTTCATCCCGTCCCGGCTCGAATGCAATGGCACTGCGCAGGGCCCTGGCGGCCCTGGCCATCACGGCCGCCGCGGTCTGCACCTCCGCCTGCTCGGCTGCTGGACCGGCGCAGAATCCGGCCACGGGCACTTCCACACAGGAATCGTCCGCGGCACCGCCCACCGCATCGGGCTCCGTCAGCGCCCAACCGCCGGCAGGCTCCCCGGCGGCGACGGCGGAGGCGACGGCTGAGGTGACGGCCACCGCCACGACACAACCGACTGCGCAAACCGCGGTGGGCAGCTTGGTGGAAGGCTTTCCCGTGGCCAGCGTGCCGCTGATGGAAAAAGCCCGGATACAGGTCTCCAGCACTGAACGTGCAGGTGCCCTCTCG
This sequence comes from Specibacter sp. NPDC057265, assembly GCF_042668835.1. Taxonomy (NCBI): domain Bacteria; kingdom Bacillati; phylum Actinomycetota; class Actinomycetes; order Micrococcales; family Micrococcaceae; genus Specibacter; species Specibacter sp. NPDC057265. Next base: position 55,377 of record NZ_JBHUYE010000014.1, on the reverse strand, counting down.
CAGGCTGCCGTGACAGCGAGCATCACTGCCAGCAGCGCCGAAGTGCTGGCCCACTACACCAAGGTCTTTGCCGGCCAGGGGTTCACGGCGCAGCCCGGCGAGGCAGTGGACGGGGTGCCGCTGAAAACGTTCGTCCGAAGCGGGGGCCGGGAACTCGCCACCGTTTCGGTCAGCCAGGATGCCGGAACGGCCACCTTCACCGTGGGCGTCACCCTTTTGCAGGCGGCCTTTAAATAACGCGCCAACATAACGCGCTGCTGCCAAAACCCGAAATTTCCCTTCCCGCCCCAGCCCACAGCAAGGACCCCTGCCGCATGAATTCCACGCCCTCCCCCAGCAGCGCCGACCAAGACGTGGAAGGTGCTGACTTTGTAGCAGCCGTCGCCATGGAGCTGGAGAGCTTTCTGGCGGAGAAACGTGCGCTTTTGGAGCGCGTCTCCCCGGCTTCCCTGGTCCTGCTGGATTCCATCCAAACCTTGGCCACCGGCGGCAAGCGCATGCGGGCGCTGCTGTGTTATTGGGGTTGGCGGGGCGCCGGGGGCGCAGCCGGGGGCGCAGCCGGGGCCGGCACCATTGTGCAGGCAGGTGCCGCCCTGGAACTTTTTCAAACGGCGGCTCTGATACACGACGACATCATTGACCGCTCGGACACCCGCCGCGGACGGCCCAGCGTCCACCGCCAGTTCACCACCTTGCATCAGAGCAGTTCCTGGGCCCTGGACGGGGAACGTTTTGGCCACGCCGCTGCCATCCTGGCCGGGGACCTGTGCCTGTCGCTGAGCGAGGAAATGTTTGCCCGCATTGGTGCCGGCGCCCACAGCACCGCCCGCGAGGTGTTCAATGTGATGCGCGCAGAGGTCATGGCGGGGCAGTACCTGGACATACTGGAGGAAGTCGCCGGCCCTTCCCAGCCTCATGGGACGGCTGTGGCGAGGGCATCGGCGATCATCCGCTACAAGTCGGCGAAGTATTCCTCCGAGCATCCCCTGGTGTTGGGCGGCGCCTTGGCGGGGGCCGACGGGGCCTTGCTCGAGGGCTACAGCGCCTTTGCGCTGCCGCTGGGCGAGGCCTTTCAACTCCGCGATGACATCCTGGGGGTCTTTGGGAATCCGGCCACGACCGGCAAGCCCGCCGGGGATGACCTGCGCGAGGGCAAGCGCACGGTGCTGATAGGCCTGACCATGGAGTGTGCCAAGGAGGCCGACCGCAGCTTTGTGCATGAAAACCTGGGCCGCGAAGATTTGTCCGACGGCGAGGTGGAACGTTTTCGTGCCATCCTCACAGACTCCGGCGCGCTGGCCCGGGCGGAGGAAATGATAGCGGTGCTGCGCGCCCAGGCATTCGAGGCACTGGAGCGGCTCCCCCTCGGTGCCGCCACCGCCAACGCACTGGCAGCATTGGGCGAGGCGGCCATTTCCCGCTCGGCCTAGACCAAAACGGCAGTCCCCGGCGCGCAATGCGCCGGGGCCTGCCGTTTCAGCACTGCCGTTTCAGCACTGCCGCTTGCAGCGCTGCCCGCGGGTTCTTACCAGCCCAAAGCTCCGGCGCGGCGGCGAATTTCCGTTTTGCGTCCGGCAATCAAGGCATCCACCGGGCGTCCGGGCAGGGACTCGTCGGGCGTGTACAGCCACTGGATGGCTTCTTCATCGTTAAAGCCGGCGTCGCGAAGCACCGTAATGGTTCCGCGCAGGCTGTCCAGAATGTGGTCCCCGGCAATGAACTCCGCCGGAACCGCCCTGATGTTCCGTTCGCCGATGCGGGCCGAGAGCAGGCTGCCGTCCTTCACCAGGGCGTGGACCCTGGTGATGGGCAGCTGCAGCATTTCAGCGACGTCGGGCAGGGGCAACCACGTATTGACTACTGTTTCAACATTACTCACCCTCAAAGGTTCCCACATTTTGACCCGCAGGGTGCAAATTTATGACCGCGCACAGCCCGTGGGCATCCACTCTGCCTGGCATTTAGTGTAAATTCGCTTCTAATCAGCTTGGCAAAACCACGCGCACTGGTTTTGATCCGCAAAATACAAGACCCTAAGGTATTCGCCTATGACTCCCCCGCGTTCTTCGACGTCCAACAGCAAGCAGCTGGCAGCCGTTGCCACGGCGGCCATCCCCGTGGTCATGCTTTCTTCCTTGGCCATGGCTGGAACGGCCACGGCCGCGCCGATGCAGGCCGAACCCCTGTCCCACGGCAACCACGGGACCCTTGACGGGAAGAAAATGCTCGCCGCCGTACAGGCCCGCACCAGCGGCAAGAGCATTTCCTCGACCATGGTTGCCAGCACCATGCCCAAGGCGGTGTCCACCCTGAAGGCCGCCACCATCACCGCAGCCGCCACGCATACCGTCGAAGCGGGCGAGACCCTTTCCGGCATTGCCGTTTCCCACGGCGTATCGCTGGGTTCCCTGCTCTCAGGCAACGGCCTCTCAGCGGAGGACCTCATTCAGCCCGGCCAGGTCCTGGCTGTTTCCGGGTCATCAACACCCGGCAGCTCCACCAGCCCGAAAGCGGCAGGAAAGGCCCACATTGTCAGTTCCGGCGAGACCCTCAGCGCGATTGCCGCCGAGCACGGTGTAAGCCTGGCTGAGCTTTTCTCCCTCAACCAGATGGGCCAGGACACGGTGATCCATCCGGGCCAGTCCATCAAGATCAGTGCCGCCGCGCAGGAATCCCGGAATGCACCCGCGGCTGCGCCACAGCCGGCCGGCAGCTATGTCATCAAGGCCGGTGACACCCTGTCCTCCATTGCGGCCGAACACAATGTCCAGCTTTCGGCGCTTGCGGCCGCGAACGGCACCAGCGTCAACGGGACCATCTATGCCGGCAAGAGCCTCGCCATCCCCGGCGTCGCCGCCGCCTCCAGCGACATCGTGCCGATTGAACCCGGCGCGCCGGCTCCGGCCCAGCTGCCCGCCGATCAGCAGGTTCCCAACACCTTCCTGCACTACACCTACCCCGATGCCGTGGTCAACGACGCCAACCGCAACAAGGCAGCCCTGCTGGCTGCCCCCGCACCGACGCGGGGGCAGATGCAGGAGATGGTGGCCGGCACCGCGGCAGCCATGGGCGTGGATCCGGCGCTCGCCCTGGCTTTTGCCGAACAGGAATCGAGTTTCAACCACCAGTCGGTCTCCCCCGCCAATGCCATCGGCACCATGCAGGTCATTCCCGACGCCGGCGAATGGGCCTCAGGGCTGGTGGGCCGGCAGTTGAACCTGCTGGACCCGCAGGACAATGTCACGGCCGGGGTGGCCATCATCCGCGCCCTGCACGCAGGCGCAGCCACCGAGGAGGAAGCCATTGCCGGCTACTACCAGGGCCAATATTCCGTCAGCGTCCACGGCCTTTTCCCGGATTCGGTGAATTACGTGGCGGGCATCAAGGCCAAGCGGGAGCTGTACCGCTAGGCCCCACCCGGGATGGCAAATTCCAAGAAAGGGACCGCCGGCACGGTGTTGCTGGCGGTCCCTTCGCCGTTGGCCTCCTAAGCTGGAGGAGTGCAAGAACAACCAGCCGATCCCCTGATTGGGTCCACGCTTGACGGCCGCTACCTGGTGCTCTCCAAGGTGGCGCACGGCGGCATGTCCACAGTCTATTTAGCCAACGACCAGCGGCTGGGGCGCAACATCGCCTTGAAAATGCTGCGCCCGCACCTGGCTGCCGACGACGGGTTCGTGGCCCGGCTGCAACGCGAGGCACAAAGCGCCGCCAGCCTTTCGCACCCCCACGTGGTCCAGATCCATGACCACGCCGCCGGCCCCGACCATGCTTATCTGGTCTTTGAATTCATTGACGGCTACACCCTGCGTGATGTCATTGACGGCAATGGCGCCCTGAGCCCGCGCCAGGCACTTGACCTCCTGGATCCTGTGGTGGAGGGCCTGGCGGCGGCCCACCACGCCGGTCTGGTGCACCGGGACGTCAAACCTGAGAATGTTTTGATCTCCCATCAGGGCTGGGTGAAGATTGGCGACTTCGGGCTCTCCCGGGCGGTGACCACATCCACCAACACCAGCACCCTGCTGGGCACGGTGGGCTACATTGCCCCGGAACTGGCGCAGGGCCAGGGCGGGGACGCCCGCAGCGACATATACTCCGCCGGCATCATGTTGTATGAACTTTTGACCGGTCAGCAGCCCTTCCGTAATGAAATGCCCGTGGCAGTGGTCATGGCGCACATCCGCGATGACGTGCCGGCCCCGTCCTTGGCCGTCCCCGGGTTGCCACCTGTGATGGATGAACTGGTGCGCTACATGACGGAGAAGGATCCCGACCACCGTCCCGCCAATGGGGCCGCGCTGCTGGAGGACCTGCGGCACATCCGGCAGACCCTCAGCCCCGGCGAACTTGATTTTGGTGCCCCCTTCGGAAAGGCGCCGCTGGCGGCCCCCGGTGCCGCCAGAAAAGCCGTGGAACGGGCAGGGACGGCCATACTGGCCCAGGGCGGCAGCTTCCATGGCGAACTTGGCAGCGCCCCGGACCACGCCCCGGCGGAGCACCACACCCAGGCGCCCCCCTTCGCCCGTTCAGCTGCGCCGACCACGGACGAAGCGGACGCCACCAGCGTCATTGCCGCGCCCCGGTTCCCCACCTCCGTGCTCCCGGCCGGCACAGGGCTGTACGCGGAGGATCCCCACGCACCGGGGACGGGTCCTGTGCCGGTGAAAACGAGCCGGCGCCGCACTTCGGCGCAGGCCAAGGCCCGCGCCAGGGAGGCTGCCACGCCCCGGACCACGCTGGGACCGGCCAAGCCGCGCCGCCGGGCGCTGCTGTGGATTGCCCTGGTCATGGTGCTGGTCGCCGCCGTTGCGGCAGCAGGCTGGTTCCTCGCCCTGGGGCCGGGCGCCTTGGCCACCGTGCCCGACGTCCACAACAAAAGCATCCCCCAGGCCCAGGAGGCCCTGCTCGCGGCAGGCTTTGAAACCGTCCCCACGGCGGAAATTTTTGATGAAAAGGTGGCCGCGGGTTTGGTGGTCGCCACCGACCCCAATGCCGGGGCATCCGTGCGCAGGTTCAACTCCATCCTGCTCCAGGTCTCCCGCGGACCGGTGTTGTACCAAGTTCCGGACCTGACCGGAAAAACCCTGCCGGAGGCCCAGCAGGACCTTGCCGACGCCACCTTGGCGGTGGGCAAGGTCAGCGAAGCGTTTAACGAGTTGGTTCCGGCCGGCACCGTGATCAGCCAGGATCCGCAGGCGGGCAAGGAATTCCGGGCCAACAGCAAAATCACGCTGAACGTGTCCAAGGGCCCCCGCCCCATCCCCGTTCCCGCCGTCACGGGCCTGACCGAGTCCGCTGCAATCGCCGCTTTGAAGGAGGCGGGCCTGGTGGGGGCCATCGCACCGGAGCAGGTCAACAGCGCCACCGTGGCTGCAGGGCTGGTCCTCACCCAGTCCCCCGCCAGCGGTGAGCTGAAAGCAGGGGAAAAAGTGACCCTGACACTCTCCAAGGGACCCAAAATGATCCCGGTTCCGGACCTGGTGGGCAAGCAGGCAGCGGCGGCCCGGAGCGAGCTGGAGGCCCTGGGCTTTAAGGTCGCGGTGGAAAACCTGCTCGGCGGCTTCTTTGGCACCGTCCGTTTCCAAGACCCCCAGGGCGGCTCCGCCCCGGAAGGCAGCACCATCACGCTCAGGGTCATCTAAACTGCGGCAGCCGGACTTCAGCAGGAAACAACGACGCCGGCGCCGCACCCTGTGATCAAGGTGCGGCGCCGGCGTCGGCCGTCTCCTAAAAAATCCCTACTTGGACTTGCGCAGGGCCTCGGAGACCAGGAAGGCCATTTCCAAGGACTGTTTGTGGTTCAGGCGGGGGTCGCAGACGGACTCGTAACCGGTCAAAAACGCCTCCTGGTCAATGGGGTCCGCGCCGCCCAGGCACTCGGCAACGTCGTCGCCCGTCATTTCCACGTGCAGCCCGCCCGGGAAGGTCCCCAGCGACTGGTGCACTTCGAAGAAGCCGCGGACCTCGTCAATGACATCGTCAAAGTTGCGGGTCTTGTAACCATTCGGGGACGTCACCGTGTTGCCGTGCATCGGGTCGGTGACCCACAGCACCTTGGCACCGGAGGCCGTGACCTTCTCCACCAGCTGGGGCAGCTTTTCACGGATGTTGTTCGCGCCCATGCGGGTGATGAAGGTCAGGCGCCCGGGCTCGCGGTTCGGGTCCAGCTTCTCAATCAGTGCCAGCGCATCATCGGCACTGGTGGTGGGTCCCAGCTTCACGCCAATCGGGTTGCGGACCCGGGACAGGAAGTCCACATGAGCCTGGTCCAGATCGCGGGTGCGCTCGCCAATCCACAAAAAGTGCGCCGAGGTGTCGTACGGCAGGCCGGTGCGCGAATCGATGCGGGTCAGGGCACGCTCGTAATCCAGCAGCAGGGCCTCGTGGCTGGCAAAGAACTCCACCGTCTTCAGCGCATCAAAGTCCGCACCGCAGGAGGCCATGAACTTGATGGCGCTGTCGATGTCCTGCGCCAGACGCTCGTAGCGGCTGTGGGCCGGATTGGAGGTGAAACCCTTGTTCCATTCGTGGACGCTGCGCAGATCGGCGAAGCCGCCCTGCGTGAAGGCCCGGATCAAATTCAAGGTCGACGCCGAGGTGTGGTACGCCTTGAGCATGCGGGCGGGGTCGTGCCGGCGGGACTCGGGCGTGAAGTCGTAACCGTTGACAATGTCCCCCCGGTACGCCGGCAGGGTCACGCCGTCGCGCGTTTCATCATTGGACGAGCGCGGCTTGGCGAACTGTCCCGCCATGCGGCCCATCTTGATCACGGGCAGCTGCGCGCCATAGGTCAACACCACAGCCATCTGCAGGATCGTCTTGACCCGGGCACTGATCTTGTCAGCCGTGGCTGCTTCGAAGGTTTCAGCGCAGTCACCGCCTTGGAGCAGGAAAGCCTCGCCCTGGGCGGCTTGGGCCAGACGGGAGCGCAGCACATCCACTTCGCCGGCGAAAACCAGCGGCGGCATGGTGGACAGTTCCTTCACCGTGGGGGCAAAGGACGGGGCATCACTCCAGGTGGGCTGCTGGGCAATGGGCAAGCCGCGCCAGTCATCCAGGCCGGGATAAACCGCCGCACCCGGGACGGGAAGGGCCGGGGTGGCAGCGTCTGCATCATAAGTTAGTTCAGTCACCCATCAAGCGTAGTCCCGAAAACCCCATCGGCGGCAACCGGTCCGTTCCGTGAGATGCCGAGGATGGTTCCGCCCCGCAGGGCCCCGCCGTTGCAGCTGCTGCGGCTGCCCCCGGGCGCAGGCGCGCCAAGTGGCTCAGGGCCTGCCGGACCGGCGTGGTTTGAGGGCTGGTGCGGGACCGTGTCCTTCTGCCGCCGCCGGGTGCGCTTCGTGCACGGACGCCCCGGTGGGCAGCGGGGTGTCCTGGGTTGGTGCGGTTTTGCCGCCCACGATGCTGATGGTCCCCGGCGCCAGCGGTGCGGGGGGCTCAATGCGCACTGCGTCATGCGCGCTTGCCTGGGGCTGCTGCGCGGCGGGGCGCTGGGCGGCGGCGTCGGCCTTTGTCGATTTGGCGGCCTTTTCCGCAGCGAGTTTTTCCTTCACCGTGGAGGCGTAGGAGTCCACATACTCCTGGCCGGAGATCCGCATGAGCTCATACATGATTTCATCCGTGACCGAGCGCTGCACAAAGCGGTCTTCGGCCATGCCCTGATAGCGGCTGAAGTCCATGGGTTCGCCAAAGATGATGCCCAGGCGGCGGATGCTGGGAATGCGGCGCCCAATGGGCTGGACCTTGTCCGTGCCGATCATGGCCACGGGAATGACGGGGACATTGGCTGTGAGCACCAATTTGGCCACCCCCACCTTTCCCCGGTACAGACGTCCGTCGGGACTGCGGGTGCCTTCGGGATAGATGCCCAGCAGCCCCCCGGCTTTGAGGACCTCCACGCCGGTGCTCAGCGAATTGGCCGAGGCCGCCCCGCCCGAACGGTCCATGGGCAGCTGGTTCGTCAGGCGAAAGAACGCGGCCGTGAGCCGGCCCTTGAGGCCTTTGCCGGTGAAGTAGTCGCTTTTGGCAAGAAACACCACCGGCCGCGGCACCATCAGGGGCATGAAGATGGAGTCAGAGAACGACAGGTGGTTGCTGGCCAAGACCGCCGGCCCGTCCACGGGCAGGTTGTCCAATCCCTTGGTCCACGGACGGAACAGCACCTTCAGGACGGGACCGAGAAAAAAATTCTTGAGCACCCAATAAATCACGGCGGTCTGCCTCCTCCGGTGCTGCCGCAGTGGCGGCGAACTCCCTGTTGTTGCGGTACCCCGCTGTGGACTTAACAACAGTAGTCTAGTGAAGGAGCGGCTGAAACTACGCTGGCGTCACCAGTTCCGGTGTTTTTTACTCCCGCCCTTCCCCGTGTTGCATGCTCCAGAGAGGCTCTGCCATGACTGAATCGTTCCGTTCCCTTGGCCATGGCGGGCTGGCGCGCACCGGAGTGGTGGTGTGCCATGGTTTCACCGGTTCCCCCGTCAGCGTCCAAGGCTGGAGTGAAGCCTTCGCCGCGGCCGGTTTCGCCGTGAACATGCCGCTGCTGGCAGGTCACGGCACCAGCTGGCAGGAACTTGCCAAAACACCTTGGCAGCACTGGTACCGGGATCTGGAAAAGGCGTATTTGGACCTGGTCAGCCGCTGCGACGCGGTCTTTGTGGCAGGCCTGTCCATGGGTGGGGCCCTGGCGCTGCGCCTGGCGGCCCAGCACCCGGTGGCGGGACTGGCCCTGGTGAACCCCGGCCTGACCTTTGCCGACAGGCGCGCCAAATACGCCGGACTGCTTAAATACGCCCTGCAAAGTGTGCCGGCCATAGGCAATGACGTGAAGAAGGAAGGGATTTTGGAAGGGGCCTACAGCCGCACCCCCGTCGCGGCCGTGCATCAACTCGCGCAACTGTTCACCGACACCACGGCCCTGCTGCCCCAGGTCACCGCGCCAGTGCTGATCTTTCGTTCCACCGTGGACCATGTGGTTCCGGACTCCAGCATCGATGTGCTGCGAAAGCGCATTGGCAGTGCCCATGTGGAGCTCACAGCGCTTGAAAACAGCTATCACGTGGCCACCCTGGACCACGATGCCCCCCAGATTTTCTCCGAATCCATTGCATTTTTCCAAAGGACACTCCATGGGCTTTAATCCAGGCGCTGAACCCCGCTCCTCCAGCGGCGATGACGAGCAGACGTGGCGGGAACTGGTGGCCCGGCTCGAGGCTGCCGATCAGGGCGGGACGGGCCAGGAGGGCGAAGGAACTGCCCCGCCCTCCGCCGCAGCATCCCCGCCCGGCTTTGATGCAGGTGCTGCGCCCAAGGGCGTGGCTGATTTTGATCCGCTGGGGGTGTGGCAGCAGCACGGGGACCCTGCCCCCCGGGAGCTTTCCGCCCACAGCCGGTCCAATGCCGCCGGGCCCGGGCCACGCGACCATGAGCCGGCCGAAGGGGACGATGAGCGCTTTGTGCCCGCGGAACCCCCGCGCTTGAGCAACGCCGATCCAGCCGTTCTGCTTTCCTGGTTCGGTGCCGCGGGAGGGCCGCTGTTCCTGGTCTTCGCCGCAATGTTCTGGCGCAGCATCCCGCTGCTGGTCACCATTGCCGTCATCATGGCCTTTCTGTCGGGAACCGGCTACCTGCTTTCCCGCCTGCCCAAGCACCGGGACCATGACGGCGGTGATGGCGCGGTGGTCTAGGGCGCGGCACTGCGCGTCCGTGGCGCGCAAGGGCCGCCACGGGTGCGAAAGTGGGCCAGCTAACATAAACTTCGCCCCGGGGCGGCTTTTGTCCGCCCCGCTGCGTGGTTGCCAGCTAGAGTGAAGCAACAGGTTCTCAGGCCCGCATATCAAAGGAGCTACAGTGCAAGAGATGTCCGTTCCGGCCAAGGTGATCAGCCCCCGGACCATGAACACCACCGATTTTGTGCTCCGCCAAGCAAAGCTGGACGCCAACCCGGCCCTTTTTTCCAAACGCAACGCCGACAATGTCTGGATTGATGTTTCGGCCAAGGAATTCCATGCTGACGTCAGCGCCCTTGCCAAGGGCCTGATTGCTTCGGGAATCGGCGTGGGCGACCGGGTGGGCATTATGGCCCGCACCCGTTATGAGTGGGTCCTGGTGGACTTTGCCATTTGGTTTGCCGGCGCCGTCTCGGTGCCGATCTATGAGACCTCCTCCCCCTCGCAGGTGGCATGGAACCTGGGCGATTCGGCGGCCGTGGCCGTCTTTGCGGAGACTGCAGCGCACGAAAACATTGTGCGCCAGGCCGCCCACAATGAGGATCTTGGTTCCCTGGCGCACGTGTGGCAGTTGGAAGGTGACGGCCTGGACGAGCTGCGCGAGGCGGGCCGGGATGTCAGTGACGCCGCCTTGGAAAGCGCACGCACCGCCAATGGCCTCGATGACCTGGCCACGATCATCTACACCTCAGGCACCACGGGCCGCCCCAAGGGCTGCATGCTCACGCACCACAACTTTGTTGAACTCAGCGAAAACGCCTACGCCGTTCTAGGCTCCACGGTGCTGGCTCCGGGAGCCGCAACCATCATGTTTCTGCCCCTGGCGCATGTTTTTGCCCGCTACATCTCCGTCCTGGCCGTGGCCGGCGGGGCCAAGGTGGGGCACACCCCGGACATCAAGAACCTCCTGGTTGACCTGCAGAGCTTCAAGCCCTCCTTCATTCTGGCCGTGCCCCGCGTCTTTGAGAAGGTCTACAACTCCGCTGCCCTGAAAGCCGAGTCGGAAGGCAAGGGCAGGATTTTCGCGGCGGCCGCCAAAACCGCCATTGACTACTCCCGGGCCATTCAGGACGGCCGCGCAGGACTTGGGCTGCGGGCCCGCCACCTGGTCTTCGACAAGCTGGTCTACGGCAAACTGCGTGCAGCCATGGGAGGCCAGGTACGCCATGCCGTTTCCGGCGGAGGGCCGTTGGGTGAACGGCTGGGGCACTTCTTCCAAGGCATTGGCCTGCAGATTCTGGAAGGCTACGGCTTGACCGAGACCACAGCCCCCATCACCGTCAACCGGCCCGAGCGCATTAAAATCGGCACCGTGGGCGCACCCCTTCCCGGCAATGCCGTCAAAATCGCCGCTGACGGGGAAATCCTGGCCAAGGGCGTGTGCGTCATGAAGGGCTACTTTGGGCGTGAGGACCTCACGGCAGACACCTTCATCGATGGCTGGTTCCGCACCGGTGACATTGGTGAACTGGATGAGCAGGGCTTCTTGAAAATCACCGGCCGCAAGAAGGAAATCATTGTCACGTCCGGCGGCAAAAACGTGGTCCCGGCCCTGCTGGAGGATCAAATCCGTGCCGATGCCATTGTTTCCCAGTGCGTGGTCCTGGGCGATCAGCGCCCCTTCATTGCCGCCCTCATCACGGTTGATGAAGAAGCCCTGGGCCAGTGGGGCAGGGCCCATGGCCTTCCTGCGGGCATCAGCGTGGCCGAGGCGGCCGTGCACCCCACGGTGGTGGCGGCCGTGCAGGCGGCAGTCGACAGGGCCAATGCCAGTGTTTCCGGTGCCGAGGCCATCAAACAGTTCCGCATTGTTGACACTGACTTCACGGAAAGCTCCGGACACCTGACACCTTCCATGAAGGTCAAGCGTGCCCAGGTCATGAAGGACTTCGAGACAGTGGTGGAGGACCTTTACGCCACGCCCAAGTCCAGCTGACCACCACCGACCGGCCCTTCCGCACAGGCAGGCCCTTCGCAGCTGCGTGATTCTTCGCGGCTGGGAAGGGCCTGCCTTCGTTTCGGGCTAGGAAATGGCCACCAGCAGGTCGCCACCTTGAACCTGCGCCACGCCGGAAATGGCCAGCCGCTGCACAGTGCCGCCGACGGGTGTGGTGATGGACGCCTCCATTTTCATGGCTTCAATGGTGGCCACGGTTGCCCCGGCCTCCACCACGTCACCCACCGCCACCTTCACGGAGACAGCACCGGCAAAGGGCGCGGCAATATGCCCGTCCAGCCCGGGGTCGGCCTTTTCGGCAGCCTGCACGGTGCTTTCCACGCTGCGGTCACGTACCTGGACCGGCCGGCTTTGGCCGTTGAGTTTAGCCGTCACGGTGCGCAGGCCCTTTTCGTCGGGCTCGGAAATGGTTTCCAGCTCGGCAATGAGGCGCACGCCCTTTTCCAGCGACACGACGTGCTCCACGCCGCGCCGCAGGCCATGGAGGTAGTCGCGGGTGTCCAGCACGGAAACATCGCCGTACTCTTCGCGCACCTTTTCAAAGTCCTTCGTGGGTCCGGCAAACAGCAGGCGGTTCAGGGTGGCCCGCCTCGTGCCGCTGTCCCCCTGCAGCGCAGCGCTGTCGGCGTCGCTCAAGGTGCCCGTGCGCGCGCCCACGGTGCGGCCCTGCAGCGCCTTGGTCCGGAACGGCTCCGGCCAGCCTCCGGGCGGGGTGCCCAGTTCGCCGCCCAAGAAGGCAATCACCGAATCGGGGATGTCGTAGTTCTGCGGATTGGCCTCAAAGTCGGCGGGATCGGCCTTGATGCCCACCAGGTGCAGGGCCAGGTCCCCCACAACCTTGGACGACGGCGTGACCTTGACCAGGTGCCCCAGGATCCGGTCGGCGGCGGTGTACATGTCCTCAATTTCCTCGAAGCGCTCCCCCAAGCCCAGGGCGATGGCTTGTTGGCGCAGGTTTGAGAGCTGGCCGCCGGGGATTTCGTGCATGTACACCCGGCCCGTGGGCGCTGCCAGTCCGGACTCAAAGGGCGCGTACAGGCGCCGGACCGCTTCCCAATAGGGTTCCAGGGAGCTGATGGCTGCCAGGCTGATGCCCGTGTCACGTTCGGTGTGGGCCAAGGCGGCCACGAGCGCCGAGGCGGAGGGCTGGCTGGTGGTGCCCGCCAGGGCGGCGGAGGCAACATCCACTGCATCGACCCCGGCGTTGATGGCCGCCATCAAGGTCGCCAGCTGGCCGCCGGCCGTGTCATGGGTGTGCAGGTGCACCGGCAGCTCAAACCGTTCCCGCAGCGCCGTGACCAAGGTGGCCGCGGCTGCAGGACGGAGCACCCCCGCCATGTCCTTGATGGCCAGGATGTGCGCACCGGCCGCCACAATGCGCTGCGCCAGCTCAAGGTAGTACTCCAGCGTGTAGATGGTTTCCGCCGGGTCCAGCAGGTCCCCGGTGTAGCACAGGGCCACTTCGGCGACGGCTGTGCCGGTGGCGCGCACGGCCCTGATGGCCGGCTCCATCTGGTCCACGTCGTTGAGTGCGTCGAATATGCGGAAGATGTCAATGCCGCTGGCGGCCGCCTCCTGCACAAAGGCATCCGTCACCGCCGTCGGGTAGGGCGTGTAGCCGACGGTGTTGCGGCCCCGCAGCAGCATCTGCAGGCACACATTGGGCAGGGCCGCGCGCAGCTGGGACAGGCGCTGCCAGGGGTCCTCCCCGAGGAAGCGCAGGGAGACGTCATAGGTGGCGCCGCCCCAGGCCTCCACGGACAGCAGTTCCGGTGTGAGCACGGAGACCGCCGGGGCGGCCGCCAGCAGGTCCCGGGTGCGTACCCGGGTGGCCAACAGCGACTGGTGCGCGTCCCTGAAGGTGGTGTCGGTGACGGCAACAGCCGTCTGCGCGCGCAGGGCCGCGGCAAAGCCCTCGGGGCCCAGCTCGCGGAGCCGTTGGCGGGAGGCTGCCGGGGCGGCCTGTGGGTCCACGGCCGGCAGCTTCGCCGCAGGATCCTCCAGCGCCTGCAGTTCGCCGTGCGGCTGGTTGACGGTGACGTCGGCCAGCCAGGTGAGCAGCTTGGTTCCGCGGTCCGAGGACACGTGGGAGTTCAGCAGCTCGGGGCGTTCGTCAATGAAGGAGGTGGCCACATCGCCGGCGTTGAAGGCCGGGTCTTCCAGCACCGCCTGCAGAAAGGAAATGTTGGTGGAGACGCCGCGGATGCGGAACTCGGCCAACGCGCGCCGGGCGCGGGCCACGGCCGCCTTGTAGTCACGGCCGCGGCAGGTGAGTTTGACCAGCATGGAGTCAAAGTGGGGGCTGATCTCGGCACCTGCATAAATGGTGCCGCCGTCGAGCCGGATCCCGGCCCCGCCGGCGGAACGGTAGGTGGTGATCTTACCGACGTCGGGGCGGAAACCGTTGGCGGGGTCCTCCGTGGTGATCCGGCATTGCAGGGCGGCACCCTTGACGTGGACGTTTTCCTGGGTCAACCCCAGATCGGCAAGGGTCTCACCGGCGGCTATGCGCAGCTGCGCCTGGACCAGGTCCACGTCGGTGATTTCCTCCGTGACCGTGTGCTCCACCTGAATGCGCGGGTTCATTTCAATGAACACGTGCTGGCCGGCCCGCTCACCCACGGTGTCCACGAGGAATTCCACGGTGCCGGCATTGACGTAACCCATGGCCTTGGCGAATTTTACGGCGTCGGCATGGAGGGCTTTGCGGATGTTCTCATCCAGGTTGGGCGCGGGTGCAATCTCCACCACTTTTTGGTGGCGGCGCTGCAGCGAACAGTCGCGCTCGAACAAGTGGATGACATTGCCCTTGCCGTCGGCCAGGATCTGGACCTCAATGTGGCGCGGACGCAGCACTGCCTGTTCCAGGAACATGGTGGGATCGCCAAAGGCGGCGTCCGCCTCCCGCATGGCGGATTTCAGGGCCTCCTCCAAGTCCTCGGCCTTTTCAACACGGCGCATGCCCCGCCCGCCGCCACCGGCCACTGCCTTGGCGAAGATGGGGAAGCCGATCTTTGCCGCCGCACCGAGCAGGTAGTCAAGATCGGCGCTGGGTTCGGAGGACTCCAGCACCGGGATGCCGGCCTTCCGCGCGGCGTCAATGGCGTGGACCTTGTTTCCTGTCAGTTCCAACACTTCCGGCGGCGGCCCAACAAAGGTGATCCCCGCCTCCCTGGCCGCGCCGGCCAGCTGGGGATTCTCCGAGAGAAAGCCGTAGCCGGGGTAGATGGCGTCCGCGCCGGCTTCCTTGGCGACGCGGATCACCTCTGCCACGTCCAGGTAGGCCCTGACTGGGTGTCCCTGGGTCCCAATCAAGTAGGCCTCATCCGCTTTTTGGCGGTGGATGGACGTCCTGTCCTCATACGGGTAGACGGCCACTGTCTTGGCGCCCAGTTCGTAGCTGGCGCGAAAGGCACGAATGGCGATTTCACCACGGTTGGCAACTAAAATCTTTGAAAACATCTCACTCCTGTGTGAACAATTTGCGGTGTGTCCCAAAAGGGCCTTCCCCGCTTGGCGGCGGTGAAGGACGCGCACCCCGCGTGGGGCGGGCGCCTGCTCTCCGCCGAAACGGATCCGGCACACATCCCTGTGGATAAAAACCTTCACACAAGCCGAGCGGCGCCCCCATGCCGTGGACACGCCATGCCACTTGTGCCAACTCCAACCTCACCCTCGGCCAGCACGTCACGCCGCTGGCTAAAGTGGTGTCATTGTGCCCGCGGAATGCCAGTTGCGCCAAATCGTGTGGTGCATATCACCGCCGGGGACGTAACAAAGTCTAGGACCTGCGCCGGCTTTCGCGGCAACCTTGCGCTTTGGCGCGCCCGCGGCGCAGCGCGTTCGCAGGGCAGGGCCTGCAGCAGTGGCCCAATGACGGCAGATCCGTGCCGCCCGGCACCGGTTCCAGCCGCCTCTTTGCGGAACGCCAGGGGCAAAGCAGCAATTCCGGGGGCACTCCACATATGATGAACATGGGGCTGCAAGTCTCCCCACTGCGTCGGCCGCCCAGGCGGCCCATGCAAGGTATGTGTCAGTGTTCATCGCAGCCGCACATGATTAGGTACGCAACGCAAAGGGTAATGGTTCATCCGTGCAAGTAGTGAGCATCAGCAGCCTCAAGGGCGGCGTCGGCAAGACATCAGTCACCCTGGGCCTGGCCTCGGCAGCGTTGGCCGCCGGCATACCCACTCTGGTCATAGACCTGGATCCGCATGCCGATGCCACCACCGGTCTGGGTGTGTCGGTGCGGGGCCAGCTTGATATTGGCCAGCTCATTAAGAATTCCCGCAAGGCCGAGCTGGCCGCCAATGTTGTTCCCAGCGGCTGGCTCGCCGCGCACGGCAACGACGCCGGCGCCGCCCCCACCCTTGATGTGGCAGTGGGTTCGGCCTACAGCGGGATCTATGACCGCCCGGATTTGGGCAAACGCGATCTACGCCGGCTGTCCACCATTTTGGCCAACGCCGACAAGGAGGGCACGGCCCCCTATCAGCTGGTTCTCATTGACTGCCCGCCGTCACTCAATGGACTGACCCGGATGGCGTGGACAGCAAGTTCGCGCGTGCTGCTGGTAGCGGAACCTGGCTTGTTTTCGGTGGCGGGAACCCAACGCACCCTGCGTGCCATTGAATTGTTCCGCACTGAATTTGCGCCCTCGCTGGTGCCTGCGGGAATTGTTGCCAACCGGGTGCGCACCGGTTCCAACGAGCATGCGTACCGCCTGGCTGAGATGAAGACAATGTTCGGTGACTTGCTGCTCTCCCCCACCATCCCGGAGCAGGCCAACTGGCAGCAGATCCAGGGCGCCGCGCATCCCGTGCACCAATGGCCCGGGGATTCAGCCAGGAACGCTTCGGCACTCTTTGACAGGCTGCTGGATTCAGTGCTGACCCAAGGGGCCACGCGCAGCAGGCTGTACCGCGGCTAGGGCCTGGGCCTGGCGTTCGACGCCACGCAGCGGCAGCTTCAGGATATGTGCCGGCTTTCGCGGCGCCGGCTCAGCTCGTCGTCGGTAAAGGCCGCGACGGGGGCGTGTTCGCTGGGGAGGGCTGCCAGGCTGCCCTCAACCTCACGCCAGACCCGGCCCACGGCAATCCCAAAGACGCCCTGGCCGCCCTGGACCAGGTCAATGACTTCATCGGCGGAAGTGCATTCATACACGGATGCGCCGTCACTCATCAAGGTGATCTGGGCCAGGTCCGCCACGCCCCGCTCGCGCAGATGTTCCACGGCACTTCGGATCTGCTGCAGGGACACTCCGGTATCCAGCAGCCGCTTGACCACCTTGAGCACCAGAATGTCCCGGAAACCATAGAGTCGCTGGGAACCTGAGCCGGCGGCGCCACGCACCTCCGGCTCCACCAGCCCGGTCCGGGCCCAGTAATCCAATTGTCTGTAGGTGATGCCGGCGGCTTTGCAGGCGGTGGGGCCACGGTATCCGGCGTGTTCGTCCAGGAAGGGAAGATCCTCGGTGAACAGCAGACCCTGGGAGCCTGCGCCGAGAACGGAGCTGCGCGCGACGGCTGCAGCGCCGTCGCCGCCGTCACTGGTGACACTCACGTGGATCCTCCTGTTCACAGTTTCCCGATGGATGGCGGTGCCGCAACGCCTCAGTGCTGCAGCTCCTGGGCCAGGTCCCGGGGGGCTCTTGCCTCAAGTGTGCCCGCGCCCGCCAGGGCTTGCAATGGGAAACTCAATACTTAGACCGTAGAGCCGTACTGGAGCCAGGTCAAAGACATGGGGACAACAATTTTGGCGTGTCGAATGCTTCACCTTCAGCTTGAACCTTAGGGGAAGCTCAAAATGCCCGGGAATGCGGGATTATTTCTCGAAATCCTCCGGTTCGATTTCATTGAGGAACTCCCTGAATTGACGAACCTCACGTTCCTTCTCTTCCTCGGATGCAGTTGACGGCTCCTCGTCCCCTTCGACCAGGCCGCGGTCAATGACCACGCCCGCCTCGTCCACCAGGGACTCGGCTGCCCACAGGGAGCACCCCGAACGCTGCGCTATGGCTATGGCATCGGAGGCCCGGGAGCTGACGGTGGCACCATTGCCAAAGACCAGTTCGGCAAAGAAGACCCCGTCCTGGACCTTGGTGAAGTTGACCCGCACAATGCTGTGCCCCAGGGTCCGTACCACCGTGCACAGCAAATCATGGGTCAGCGGCCGTGGCGGCACCACGCCCTGTTCGGCCAAGGCAATGGAGGTGGCTTCGGCAGCGCCAATCCAGATGGGAATGTGGCGTTCGCCGGCAACTTCACGCAAAAGCACCAGTGGCTGATTGGACGGCATTTCAATGCGCACGCCCACAATCGCGACCTCGATCATGGCGTTTCCATGCCTGCAATGCGTCCCTGCACCAGTGCGCTGTGAAGATTGAGGCAGTGCTCGGCAATTTCCCGGGCGGCCTCGGCGGCACGCAAGGCAGAGGTTCCGTCCCGGCGGGCGGACACCGGACCCACGGCACGTTCGACCAGCCCAAACTCCCGGTCGGCGGCGGCCTGAAAGGGACGCAGGTGGCGCGGTTCCAGGCCGTGGGCGGCCAATGCCGTGCAGGCCTGTGCCACCTTCAGCGCGTGGTCGTCAAAATGTCCGGCGTGGGAACTGATGAGTCCATAGCTGAGCAGGCTCTCAAAGAGCTCCTCGCTGGCGCCGGATTCCCCGCGCAGTTCCTGCGGTGTGAGCCTGCGCGAGCGCTGCGTCAGTTCCCTGGCCAAATCATCCGAAACCATGCGCGGGGCTATGGACACCCCGTGGGGCAGATTCTCCGGCGTCCGCCCCTCGTCAAGGGCCTGCAGGTATTCGCGGATCACCTTCAGCGGCAGGTAATGGTCCCGCTGCAGGGCCAGCACGAAACGCAGCCGCTCCACATCGGACTCCCGGAACTGGCGGTACCCTGCCGGTGTGCGCGGCGGGGTGATGAGACCCTTTTCTTCATAAAAGCGTATCTTTGACGCCGTCACCGACGGAAAGTCGGTATTGAGCTGGGCCAGGACCTCACCGATGTTTAAAACGGGCACGGCCCCGGGGCGCCGGTTGCTGGAGTTCATCTCCAGCAACCGGCGCCCCGCGCCGGCACTGATCGAGGACACGGTTTCCTAGACGTCCGCGGCCGGGCTGTTGGGGCTGAAATAGTAGGTCAGACGGAACTTGCCGATCTGCACTTCATTGCCGTTGCGAAGCCGCACGCTGTCCACACGGTCACCATTGACGTAGGTGCCGTTGAGGCTGCCGGCGTCAATGACTTCGAAGCCGCCGTCGTACTTGAGGAAGTTCACATGACGACGCGAGACCGTGACGTCGTCGAGGAAAATGTCCGCGTCAGGGTGCCTGCCAGCCGTGGTGACCTTACTGTCCAGCAGAAAACGGGCACCCTCGTTCGGACCCCCGTGGGCCACCAGCAATGCCGAACCAGCCGGCAGGGCGTTGACCGCATTTTGCTCCTCGGATCCCAAAGTGGGCACCGACGCCGGCCCGGACTGGACAGGCGCCAAGTGAATTGACGTCGTCTCAGGTGAACCAGGCCGTTCCTGGGAGTCAGCCTGGCCATTCACCCCGACGCCGTTACCCGTGTCAACCATTGGTACTCCTCCTTGCTGCAGTCTGAGTTTGCCCGGACGTCCACCGTCCGAAAGCCTTTGTGGCCTCTAGCCTACCTTTTCCTGGTACCCGCCCGCACTAAGCAGCGTGCCGAGGTCGTTGGCATCGCTGAGGGTGATTTCCATCAACCAGCCGGCTCCGTAGGGATCGGAGTTTATCAATGACGGATCCTCATCCAGCGCCTCGTTGCGCGCTGAAACGACCCCGGCAAGGGGGGCATAGATGTCGCTGACGCTCTTGGTTGATTCAACCTCGCCAACCACGGTGTTGGCCACCACTTCAGTGCCCGTCTCAGGCATTTGGACATACACCACATCCCCTAGGGCATCTTGGGCAAAGTCGGTGATGCCAACACGCACCACACCTTCGGCCGTGGGTTGCCCCACCCATTCATGCTCGGCCGTGTAGGACAGTTCCGCGGGGATGTTGCTCATAATGAAACCTTTCAGATGGTGGTGGCTGCGCCATGGATCATCCCCAGTCTTTAGGCTCGAAGGCGTCTTGACAAGTCAGCGGCGGCGCCGCGGCAAAGGACGTGCGCCAGGACCGTGGCATCTGTCATGATTCCTGTATGACTGAATCATCACCAACCCGGGACCCGGCCAGGATGCCGCCGTGGCTTTTTCGCACCATTGCCGGTGCCGTGGCCGCCGTGGTTTTGGTGGTTGCTTATTTGGTGGGATCGGTGACGCTGCCCTCACTGTGGGCCAAGGCCGTGGTGGGGCAGCTGGGCGGGCAGCCGGGCAACAGCGTGCCGCTGGGCATGTTCTATGGCTTCACCTTCACCTTCGCCCCGCTGTTGCTGGCGTGGCAGTGCCGGCGCCGCCGCCTGCCCAAAGCCGCCCGCGTGGCGCTGGCGGCCACAGCCGTGGTGCTGACCATCCCCAACCTGCTGACGCTGGGGGTGATGTATGGCGGCGGGCCAACCGCTGTGGATGCCCGGGCCCTTTGGCTGACGGAGGCAAATTGGTTTGGCACGTGGAGCCAGATATTCATGCTGTGCGGTGCCGTGTGCGCCGTGGCCGGCATTGCCTTGGGCCGCACGTGGCTGCGCCGCGGACGTGAGGTGCGCATGCTCAAGGCCGCACAATCGCGGGGGCGGGGGAACCCCGGCGTGGACGCACCGAAAGCGGCAGGGGCCGCCCGTGCGGCCCAGCCTGGCACCCCTGACGTGTCCGGTGCCCAGGCACCGGACTCCAGGGGGGCGGAAACTGCCCATGAATCCCCTGCCCCATGAGCGGGGTTGGCGTTCCCGGGCCTTAAATGGTTCGACCCCTGACAGCATCGGCGAGATACTCCCAGGGGTCTGACCGCGGCTGACTTTGAGAAAAGCGCCTTGGCTACCTAAAACAGTACCCGCAGGAAGCGCGAACGGCCGCATCCTGCGCCGCAGCTGAGCCGGAACTCACAAAAGCCGCCGGCGGCAGTTGTACCCAGAAGTAATAAAATCCTTCCGCCAGGGCGCGCAGCAACTGTACGCTGACCAGCATGAGCGCCTATCAGCCCCCCATTGCCGATCTAGCCTTCGCCTTGGAACACGTGGTGGACTACCCCTTCATTGCCGGGCTCCCGGGCTTTGAACATGCCGAGCTGGCCACGGCGGTGGAACTTCTGGCGCAGTGCGGCGAATTTGCGGCCTCGGCTTTGGCGCCCCTGAACAGTTCCGGGGACGCGCAGGGGTCCCGGCTGGAACGCGACGGCACCGTCACGACCCCGGACGGGTTCAAGCAGGCCTATGCCCGCTACGTGGAGGCCGGCTGGGGCTGCGTGCCTTTGCCCGAGGAATATGGCGGCGGCGGATTCCCGCACACCATTGGCGTTGCCCTTCAGGAGCTGCTGACAGGGGCCAACATGGCCTTCTCGCTGTGCCCCCTGTTGACCCAGGGCGCCATTGAAGCCCTCCTGCATTACGGCGGCACGGAACTCAAGGACAGGTATCTGCCCCGCATGGTCAGCGGCGAGTGGACAGCCACCATGAACCTGACGGAGCCGCAGGCAGGTTCGGACGTGGGCGCGTTAAGCACCCGGGCCGTGCGGAGGGAGGACGGCAGCTACGGCATCAGCGGACAGAAAATCTTCATAACCTATGGCGACCATGACCTCAGTGAACAAATCGTCCACCTGGTTCTGGCGCGCACCCCGGGCGCGCCCGCCGGAACGCGCGGCATCTCCTGCTTCCTGGTCCCCAAGCATCACGTGCACGACGACGGGTCCCTGGGGATGCGCAACAACGTCACCACAGTGTCGCTGGAGCACAAAATGGGCATCCACGCCTCCCCCACCTGCGTGTTGGCCTATCAAGATGCCACGGGACACCTGCTGGGGGAGGAAAACGAGGGCATGCGCATCATGTTCGTCATGATGAACAGTGCCCGGCTGGCGGTGGGCGTGCAGGGGCTGGCACTGGCGGAACGTGCCTACCAGCAGTCGCTGGAGTACGCCGGGCAGCGCCGCCAGGGCCAGGGTGCCGGAGCTGCCGCTGCCGGGTCGGCGATCATTGATTTCCCGGATGTGCGGCGGATGCTGCTGACACAGCGGGCATCCATCTCGGGGCTGCGCTACCTGATGCTTTACAACGCCGGCTGCGTGGACCGCAGCAACCATGATCCTGACCCCGCAGCACGGGTGCGCGCTGCGGAGCTTGCCGCCCTGCTCACCCCCATCTGCAAGGCGTTTGGCACCGACGTGGGCAATGAACTGACCTCCCTGGCGATGCAAATCCACGGCGGCATGGGATACATCGAGGACACCGGGGTGGCCCAGCATGTCCGCGATGTGCGGATTGCCGCCATATATGAGGGAACCAACGGCATTCAGGCCGCCGATCTGGTGGCCCGCAAGCTTCCGGTCCGCAAGGGTGCCGCCGTGCTTGAATTTTTGGCCACCATGCGGGCCATTGAGGTGGAGCTGGACGCGGCCGGACCCGACTTTGCCGGCATCCGCACCGCCCTGGCAGGGCAGTTCGACGCCCTGGAGCAGGCCACCACTTGGATGCTGCAGAGGCCAGCTGCGGATGTGGAAGCCGCATTGGCCGGATCCACCCCCTATCTGCGCATGTGGGGCCTTTGCAGCAGTGCCTGGCTGCTGGCCCGCGGTGCGCTGGCAGCAGCCGCCAGCTGCACGCCGGAGCGGGCACATACGCAACTGGTGCTGGCAAGGTTTTATGCCCAGCAGCTGCTGCCGCAGTGCTCGGCGCTGCTGGGGGCGGCCACCGCCGGATCGGGGGACCTTTTTGCCCTGGACGCTTCGGCCCTCTCCAGCGCCTGGCCCAGGCCCACTGCGCCAATGGCGTAAAGGACACTGCGCTTCCGCCGCGGCATTTGGGCAGAAAAAAACCGCCCAAACTCCGGGAAATCCCAGTGTTTGAGCGGTTTGTCCTCGGTCGGGCTGACAGGATTTGAACCTGCGACCCCTTGACCCCCAGTCAAGTGCGCTACCAAGCTGCGCTACAGCCCGAAAGTTCGTCCCCAGGGCTTTTGTATCTCCCTTGGCCGAACCACCGCAAAAAAGTTTACCCCATATTTGGACCCGCATTGACCACTTGGGCTGTGACGGGCATCTCATGCGGCAGCCCCGGGCGCAGTGGGCGCCCGGGGGATGCGAAGTTATTTTTTGCGGCTGCGCTTTTCCCGCACGCGCATGCTGACTTCAATGGGGGTGCCTTCAAAACCAAACGTCTCCCGCAGACGCCGGGTGATGAAGCGGCGGTAGCCTGGATCGAGGAAGCCGGTGGTGAAGAGCACGAACTTGGGCGGACGGCTGGAGGCCTGGGTGCCAAACAAAATCCGGGGCTGCTTGCCACCGCGCACCGGGTGCGGATGCTCGGAGACCAGTTCGCCCAGGAACGCGTTCAGGCGGCCGGTGGGGATGCGGCGGTCCCAGTTTTCCAGCGCCAAATCCAAAGCGGGCACCAGCTTGTCCTTGTGCCAGCCGGTTTTGGCGGAGATGTTCACCCGCGGGGCCCAGGCCACGTGCGCCAGGTCCGTTTCAATTTCACGTTCCAGATACTTCCGGCGCTCGTCATCCATCAAGTCCCACTTGTTGAATGCCAGCACCAGGGCGCGGCCGGATTCAATGGCAAGCTGGAGAATGCGCACATCCTGTTCGCTGAGGATCTCATCGACCGCCAGCAGCACCACCGCCACCTCGGCTTTTTCCAAGGCTGTCTGGGTGCGCAGCGAGGCGTAGAAATCGGCCCCCTGCTGCATGTGCACCCGGCGGCGGATGCCGGCGGTGTCCACAAAACGCCAGGTGCGCTCCCCCAGCTCAATGAGCTCATCGACCGGGTCGCGGGTGGTTCCGGCGACATTGTCAACCACCACACGCTCGGAGCCGGCCAGCTTGTTCAGCAGCGAGGACTTGCCCACGTTCGGACGCCCAATGAGGGCAATGCGCCGCGGCCCGCCGGAGCGCTCGACGCCGGCCACGGCGGAGAACTCCGGCAGCACATCCATGACCCTGTCCAGCATGTCGGCCACACCGCGGCCGTGCACGGCCGAGACCGGGTGGGGCTCGCCCAGGCCAAGTCCCCACAGGGTTGCGGCGTCGGCTTCCTGCACAATGTCATCGACCTTGTTGCCGACCAGGATGACGGGCTTTTTGGACTTGCGCAACATCCGCACAATGGCCTCATCCGAGGCCGTGATGCCCACAATGGCGTCCACCACCAGAAGCACTGCGTCGGCCATTTCCACGGCCACTTCCGCCTGCTCGGCAACACGCAGATCCAAACCGCGGGCGTCACGCTCCCAACCACCGGTGTCCACCAGGGTGAAGTTGCGCCCGTTCCAGTCGGCGGTGTACTGCACCCTGTCCCGGGTCACGCCCGGGGTGTCCTCCACCACTGCCTCGCGGCGGCCCAGGATGCGGTTCACCAGCGTGGACTTGCCCACATTGGGCCGTCCCACAATGGCCAGCACCGGGTCCTGCCGGAAGGCATCCGCCCCGGTGCCGTCGTCGAACTCCCCGGACAAAAGGGCGGCATCTTCATCATCGAGTTCGTAGTTGGCAAGGCCGGCCAGCAGGCCGGCGGCGCGTGCTTCGGCATCCTCGTCCGAGATCGCCGCCAGGCGCTCGGCAATTTGGTCGGTTCCGGTGGGTTCGTAGTCCTGGTTGCCAGGCTCACCGGCGCCTGCGGGCTTGGCTGAGGTTGATTCGCTCATTGTTGCTGTCCTTTTGCTGTGAAGATGGGTGGTGGTGCAGGGCAATTGCTGCCCGGTTGCGGTCTAGGCCGCGCAAAACACGGTTCGCCAGCCGCAGGCGGTTGTTTTTGGCTGCCTGGTCCATTGAAGCACGGAGCCAAGCGGACCCGCCCCGGTCCGGCCGTGGCGGGTCCCTTCAGGCCCGGCGCCGCACCCTTATGCAGCCGGGTCCGCATGGACGGCACGGCGCACGACTGCGATGACGGCATCGACGGTTTGGGCAAAGTCCAAATCCGAGGAGTCGACGGTGAACACGCCGTCGGCCGCGCGCTGGAAATCCGCCACCGTGGCGTCCTTGGCATCACGGGCCAGCACCTGCTCGGTCAACTGGGCGGCGCTCTGGGTGCCGCCCAATTGCAGCCCGCGGCGGCGCAGGCGCGCCTCCTCACTGGCGGTGAGGATCAGACGCGCCTCGGCGTCGGGGGCCACCACCGTGGTGATGTCCCGGCCCTCCACCACAATGCGGCGGTGGTGTTCGGCGATGATGGCCCGTTGACGGCGCACCAGTTCGGCGCGGGCGCCCAGGTTGGTGGCCACGGCGCTCACTGCCGCGGAGATCTCCGGGGTGCGGATGGCATCGGTGACGTTGATGCCGTTGACGCGGAACAGCTCCGTTTCCGGGTCCAGGGTCTGCTCCATGGCAAGCGTGCGTGCCGCAGCCTCGACGGCCGCGGCGTTCTGCAGATCGATGCGTCCATTGAGGCAGTGCCAGGCCACGCTGCGGTACATGGCGCCGGTGTCCAGGAACGCCAGCCCCAGGCGCTTGGCCACCGCCTTGCTGACACTAGATTTTCCCGAACCCGAGGGCCCGTCGACTGCCACGACCAGGGGCTTGCCGACCCGGAAGGGTTCTTCCGGGTTTTCCGGTGTTGCCTGTGCAGTGTTCATTGAAGTACCTTCCAACCACGTGCCGTCAATTCGTTTACGAGCGCCACCCGGCGTGAGGGCAACACCGACAATTCCACCATGCCCACCTGCAGCCCCGCCGAGTGGTCCAGCCGCAGATCTTCCACATTGACCCCGATCTCACCGATCTCGGTCAGCAGCAGCGCAATTTGTCCCGGCCTGTCATCGACCAGCACGCTCAGCCAGGAATACTGCTGGGCCGGGCCGCCGTGCTTGCCGGGGATCCTGCTCTGCCCGGCATTGCCCTCGGCCATGAGCTGGGCCAGGTCCAGGCGGGCCCCGGGGGCCGTGGGCGCGCTCAGGGTGTTGATCAACCGGTCAAGGTCGCTCCGCACTCCCTGCATGATCTCCAACAGCTTGGGGGCGTTGGCGCCCAGAATCTGCACCCACAGCGCCGGATCGCTGGCAGCAATCCGGGTCACGTCCCGCAGGCCGTTGCCAGCAAGGGACAAGGCCGGTCCCGGCGTGTCCTGCAATCGGCTGGCCACCAGCGACGCCATGACCTGCGGCAAATGCGACACCAGCGCCACGGCGGCGTCGTGCTCCGCGGCGCTGAAGCGGAACACCACTGCCTCCAGATCAATGGCCAGCGAGTGCGCCACCTTCACCGCCTGCGCGGAACTGTGCTGCGTGGGGCACAGGACCCAGGGCATGGAGTTGAATAGTTCGCCGCGGGCAGCCACAGGCCCCGAGCGTTCCCGTCCGGCCATGGGGTGGGTCCCCACATAGCGTGAAAGCCCATCGCCGCCCAGCGAGTCCATGGCTTCGAGCTCCGCCAAAATGGCACCCTTGACGCTGGCAATGTCCACCACGACGGCGGACCGGTAACGTTCCAACGCGCCGGCGACGACGCCTGCCGTGACATCCGGCGGCGCGGCCACCACCACGAGCTGGGGAGACAGGCTTTGGGCAGGGTCGAAGGCGCGTCCGGCCCCAATGTCCACGGCCACGGCCTGGGCCGAGGGTGAGGGGTCGCTGAGGAACACCTCTATGCCGCGGGCCCGCAGCCCCAAACCAATGCTGGCCCCCAGCAGTCCACTGCCAAGGACCAGCACCGGGCCGCTCAAGTGCGAAGGATTCATCCGCCGATTACATCCCCACGTCTGCAAGCAGGTAGCCAACTTCATGGCGGCCCAGCACGCGGACGCTGCCTTGACGCTGATCGCCCAGGGCGACGGGACCAAACTTCACACGCACCAGGCGCTCCACGGGGTAGCCGACGGCGTCGAACATGCGGCGCACAATGCGGTTCTTGCCCGAGTGCAGCACGACCTCCGCCAACACGTGGCCGGGGGTTGAATCCACCAGGCGGAAGGAATCCACCTTCTGCCAGCCGTCCTCGAGTTCAACGCCGTCCTTGAGCTGGGCGCCAACACCATGGGCCATGGGACCGCGGACCTGCACCAAGTAGGTTTTGGGAATGTTGTACTTGGGGTGGCTGAGGCGGTTGGCCAGTTCGCCGTCGTTGGTCAACAACAGCAGCCCTTCGGTGCTGGTGTCCAAACGGCCCACATGGAACAAACGCTCACGCGTCTGGCGCTTTTTTAAAAAGTCGCTGATGCAGGGGCGGCCTTCGGGGTCGTCCATGGTGGAGACAACACCCTTGGGCTTGTTAAAGACCATGTACACCAGGGACTCGTTGGTTTGAATGGTCATGCCGTCCACGGCAATGTCCACGGTTTCCGGATCGACGCGCAGGCCCAGCTGGGTGACAGTCACGCCGTCCACCTGTACGCGGCCTTCCATGATCATGTCCTCGCACAGGCGGCGTGAAGCCACACCCGCCATGGCCATGACCTTTTGCAGGCGAACCCCCTCGGCATTGTGCATGTCGACATCGTCGGTGGTGCGCTCGGGACGGCGGTTTTGTTCCGTGGGGCGGTTCTTGGTGGGCCGGACGGTGGTGCCGTACTGCTCATTGTTGTACGGACGGGCGCCGGTCTGGCTGGGCTTCCGGCCGCCGGACTTCGGGGCGCCGGATTTAAAGCCGCCGGACTTCGCGGCGCCGGATTTAAAGCCGCCGGATTTGGGGGCGCCGGATTTGGGGGCGCCGGACTTGAAGCCGCCGGATTTCGGGGCGCCGGAGCGCGGCTTACCGCCACGCGGCTGGTTGTTTCCGGAAGTGCTCCCGGAGCGGGGTGACGGTGTCATAAGTTAAATCCTTAAAGAAATATCAAAAAAATGGTGTCAGACGGTGCTATAGCTGTGGTTCGTTGAAATCCTGAAGGTTTTCAAGACCGGGAAGGTGGGGCGCAATGTGCGGCAGCTCATCGACGTTTCCCAATCCCATCCGTTCCAGGAAGTATGCAGTGGTCCGGTACAGGAATGCCCCGGACACCGGATCGGTGCCGACTTCCTCAATCAGTCCACGCTGCACGAGCGTTCTCACCACGGAATCCACGTTCACGCCCCGAATGGCGGAAACACGGGCCCGGGATACTGGCTGGCGGTAGGCAATCACCGCTAAAGTCTCTAGGGCCGCTTGCGTGAGTCGGGCTGTTTGGCCGTCCACAACAAAGTGCGACACAATATCGGCGTACGCGGCACGCGAGTAAACACGCCATCCTCCGGCCAACTGCCGCAGTTCAAAGCCACGCACCGGTACAGTGCCACTCCTTGTAGTATAGCCGTCGTACTCCTCGGCCAGTTCGCACAACAGCTTATGGACTTCAGCTGTGGGCAAGCCCACCACCGAGGCCAAAGCCTCCTCCGTCACGGGCTCCTCCACCACCATCAGCACCGCCTCGAGGGCGGCGCGCAGATGCGCCTGCGTGGCGGCTTCCGGGCTGTCCGTCATGGTTGGTCCACCCCCGATGGCGCCGCAGCGCCCGCAGCGCACCACCGCACCCGCAATGGCCCCAGCGGCCGCTCCTGCTCAAACAACACGCACTGGTCCCGGAAAAGCTCCAGCAGCGCCAGAAAGCGGACCACTTTGACCATGGACGTTTCAGCGTTGGCGCTGAGTTGCGCAAAGGTCAAGGACTGGCTGCGCCACGAAGCCCTCTGCCCGGCGTCGCTGGGCATCCCGGCCGTCAGCAACGCCACCAGATGGGCGGACTGCTCAGCCACGCTGACAACGGGCGCATGGAGGTGGGCCAGCGCGACCGTGGTGTCCGGCGGCGGCGCGGGTTCCAGCGCCTGGGCAGCCAAGGCCGCGAACTGCGCCGGGCTGTGGCGCCAGATCAATTCGGGAAGCAGGGCTGCGAACTCCGGCTCGAGGCCGCCCTGGCGGGGATGGCGCTGTGCTTCGCGCTGCAGTTCGGCACCCATGAGGGCGGCAATTTCCTTAAACGCCTTGTACTGCAACAACCGGGCGAAGAGCAGGTCACGTGCCTCCAGAAGTGCCAGATCGTCGTCGCTCTCCACTTCCCCGGCCGGAAGAAGCCGGGCAGCCTTCAAATCCAGCAACGTGGCGGCGAGCACCAAAAACTCACTGGCTTCATCCAGGGCCCATTGCTGGCCAAGACCCTGCAGGGCCTTGAGATAACTGATGAACTCGTCGGTCACAGTGGCCAGTGCCACGTCCGTGATATCCATCTCATGCTTGGAAATCAACCCCAGCAAAAGATCAAAGGGTCCGCTGAAATTATCCAGCTGCACCTCAAAACGCAAGGTTCCGGGCCGTTCCCGGGGCACCTGCTCCACCGCGATCCCCGCGGCCTGCATCGTCGTGCTCAATTTAGGGGGAACCACCGCGGGCAATGAGTTCCTTGGCCAGGCGGCGGTAGGCGTCGGCGCCGGGGTGGTTTGCCGCATAGGAGGTGATGGGTTCGGCAGCCACGGAGGCGTCTGCGAACTTGATGGTGCGCTTAATGACGGTTTCAAAAACCTTGTCACCGAAGGCTTCCACCAATCGGGCAATGACCTCCCGGCCATGCAGGGTGCGGGAGTCGTACATGGTGGCCAGTACGCCGTCGACCTGCAGTCCGGGATTGAGCCGGTCCTGAACCTTCTCAATGGTTTCAACCAGCAGGGCCACTGCGCGCAGGGCAAAGAATTCACAAATGAGCGGAATGATCACACCGTGGGCGGCCGTGAGCGCATTGACGGTGAGCAGGCCCAGGGAGGGCTGGCAGTCTATGAGCACCACGTCGTAGTTGTCCTCGACCTTGCGCAGGGCACTGGCGAGCACCTGTTCGCGGGCCACTTCATTGACCAGCTGCACCTCGGCGGCGGAAAGGTCGATGTTTGCCGGCAGCAGGTCAATGTTGGCAATGTCGGTGTGGATGATGGCGTCATCAATGTTGACCTTGCGGTCCATCATGACGTTGTACACGGTGATGTCCAGCTCGTGGGGATTGGCTCCCATGCCTGCTGACAAGGCGCCCTGCGGGTCCAGGTCCACCAGGAGCACCTTGCGGCCGGATTCGGCCAGGGCGGCACCCAAGTTGATGGTCGAGGTGGTTTTTCCCACACCGCCCTTTTGATTCACCATGGCAATCACGCGCGCCGGTCCGTGGGAGGAAAGAATGGGAGGCTCGGGAAATTCCGTCAAGGGCCGACCCGTGGGGCCCAATACATCCTCGCCGGCAAGTGCCGTTGCACCCTGCTCGTTGCTCACCTGTCAGTCCACACTTTCGCCACTAATCCTATTCGCCACTGCCACCTTCTAGGTTACCGCTAGCGGAGGGCATGTTTTGGACATCCACCGCGAAAGCTTTTGAGCCTTGACCCTCTAGCTGAAGCTGAACGTTTTCTCAGAAGCTTGCGGCGGGGGCCCTGCCGCCCGGGCCCAATTACGGCTGCCGGACCCGGATGCCCGCTCCGCCAAGTTTATACTTCCAAGTGATGAGCAAAGCTACGAGGGTCCCGGACAGCAACCCCCCGCACGGGGCGGAACGCAAGGATTTGGTGCGCGCGGAGCGGCTGCAGGCCGGCTATGCGGGCCAGGCAGTGTGTGGCGCCGTCAGTTTCAGCCTGCACGCCGCCCAGGCCCTGGCCCTGGTGGGACCCAATGGCGCCGGCAAGTCAACAGTGGTCAAGACAGTGGTGGGCCAGCTTGAGCCGGTTTCCGGCACCGCCTTGATCAACGGTGCTGAAGTTGATGACAGGGCCCTTGATTTCCGCCGCGAAGTGGCAGTGGTCTTTGATGACGACGCCTTTTTCCCGGCCCTGACAGTCCAGGAGCACCTGGCCATCGTCGCGGCCGGGCACGGTGTGCACGAGGTGGAGGAAGTGATTGCCGGCGAATTGGAGTTTTTTGGGCTCTCGGCGCAGGCCCAGTCGCGTCCCTACAACCTGTCCTCGGGGCAACGGCGCCGCATGCTCCTGGCCGCGGCGTTCGTGCGGCCGCGCTCGCTGCTGGTGCTCGATGAGCCCGAGCAGCGGCTGGACACCTCCATGCGGCACAGGCTCGCCTCCCGGTTGCGGGCGGAGGTCGACGCCGGCCTGGCCCTGCTGCTGGTCACCCACGATCCGGCGTTCCTTGCCACGGTGGCCACGAAGGCCTTGTTCATTGCCGACACCGTCCAGTCCATGACCCCCCGGCAGGCTGCAGTGTCCCTCGCCTCCGAGAACCCCCACGCCGAGTAGATCCAGACCATGGCGACCATGCAGACAAGCGAGCGCTTCAGCGCCAGGGAGATCCGCCGGTACACCTTCCGGGCGGGCCTGAGCCGCACGGAGGGCGGCCTCATGGAACTCGTCTCCGAGGTGTACACCTCCATTTTGGGCGCGTTGACGTTGCTCACCATGGCCGGGGCGCTGGTGGTGGCCCTTCGCGGCAGTTTGGGCGTTGGTGACGAATCCGCGCTGCTGGCATCCGCCGTCGCCCCTGGCTTTCATTCGGTGTCCCTGCTGCAGGCCGCTGCAACGGTGCTCCTGACACTTGCGGCCGCACTGCTGGCGGTGGAAATGACCCTGGGTCCCATTGCCATGACATTGCCACAGACGGCCTGGTGGCTGGAGTTGCCGGTGCGCCGGAGGGGTTTCATCACGCCCGGATTTTTGAAGTCGCTGCTGTGGCCCACCATTGCGGCCGTGATCGTGGTGCTCCCGCTGTCACTGGGCATGTCTGCAGAAGCGGCACCTGGCAACATTGCCCTGGCGGCGCTGTGCGGGGCGGGTCTGGCCTGGCTGCTCTACGGCTTGGCCGCCTGGTGCCAGGTCACCGGCTCGGGGGCCTGGTTGGGAAAGGCGATGGCTGCCATCACCGTGGTGGGGCCGCTGACCCTGGTGGGCACCGCCTTGTTCAACAACGTTGCCGGAACGGATGCCATCACCGGAACCCAGACCGCCTGGCTGGGGTACCTGCCCACCAGCTGGCCCCTTCTCGTGGCCGACGGCGCACGGTGGCCGCTGCTGATCCTGGCCCTTGCGCTGGGGCTGCTGGCAGTGGTGTACGCCAACCTTGAGCGCATCACCACTGCCAAGCTGAAGGCCGGTGCCGCTGCCGGAGCCTATGCGGCCAGTTCCTTGCTGTCCATGGACGCCACGGAGCTGACCCGTTCCTTGGGCGCCGGGCCGGCCGAGGGCAAAAGCAGGGTCCGCTTGAAGCTGGTCTTCACCGGGGGCAGCGCCCGTGCCCGCAGCTTGAAAACGCTTCTGAGCACCCACGCCACCATGGCATTGCGCTCCCCGGCCGCGTTGCTGCGGGTGCTGGTGCTGGCTGCAATTCCAGCCTCGCTGGCGTCGGTGGAATTTCTTGGCAATGCCGTGCTGATTGCCGCGGCGCTGGTGCTGTGCGCACACAGCGCGGCAACCACCCTCGGGGCCACTGCGCGTTTCTCGGCGGGCAACCCGGCCGTTGATGCGCTGATGCCGCTGCCGGCGAAGACTGTGCGGCTGGTGCACTACGTCATTCCCGGCGTGGCCATGACCCTCTGGGCAGCGCTCTGCCTTGGCCTGCTGCTGATCCTGGGCGTGGGATCCCCTGCACTCCTTGCCCTGGCGACGCTGGCCGGCCCGGGCCTGGGGGCAGCGACCCTGCGTGCTGCCTTCAAACCGGCCCCTGACTGGAACATGCCCGCCGTCGCCTCCCCCACCGGACCCATTCCCACCGGGGCCGTCAAATCCTTTTTAGCCGGACCTGATTTGACGTTGATTGTGCTGCTGCCCGTTTTGATCTGCCTGGTTTCCGGCGGGGTCCCGCCCTTTGCCTTCGCGGCGCAGCTGGCACTGACGTGGCTGGGGTTTGCGTGGGGCACGCGCCTGCGCCGGGACGGGCCGGTGAAAGCCACGCCCCCGTCGAAACAGATGCAGCACCGTTGAAACCGATGCTGCGCTGCATCTGCTCCGGCGGTGCTGCATCTGCTTCAACGGCCAAGGGTGTGCGGGCCTAGACGCCCAAAGGCACGCGCGGCGCGGCGGAATGATCGCCGGCTGCCTCGGAACCACCCTCGGTGCCCCCCGCGGGACCGGCATCGTGGCCGTCCTCTTCCATGGACAGCTCATCAAAGGGGTCCCGGCCGCCGAGGACCTCACGGGCCTTGTCCAGATCCAATTCGCGGGTCCACTTGCCAATCAGCAAGGTCGCGACGGCGTTTCCGGTGAAGTTGGTCAAGGCACGGCACTCGGACATGAACTTGTCAATGCCCACAATCACTCCCATGCCGTCCAGCAGCACCGGCTTGTGGGCGGCCAATCCGGCGGCAAGCGTGGCCAGGCCGGCACCGGTGACGCCGGCGGCACCCTTGGAGGCAATGACCATGAAGACCAGCAGGCCAATTTGTTCGCCCAGATCCATGGGCAGGCCCATGGCCGTGGAGATGAACAGCGCGCTCATGGTCAGGTAGATGGCCGTGCCATCAAGGTTGAAGGAATAGCCGGTGGGGACGGTGATCCCGACCACCGGCTTGGAGACTCCGGCGTGCTCCATTTTCGCCATCAGGCGCGGCAGCGCGGATTCGGAGGAGGAGGTGGCGAAGATCAGCAGGTATTCACGGCCCAGGTAACGCATCAGGGTGAAGATGTTCAGCCCAGTGACCAAGCGCAGAATGGAGCCAAGAACCAGCACAATGAAGAGCGCGCAGGTCAGATAGAACGCGCCCATAAGGATGGCCATGGAGCCAATGGCCGCCCAGCCCGTGGCACCCACAACGGCGGCAATGGCACCGAAGGCGCCCACGGGGGCCAGCCACATGATCATGGTCATCAGCTTGAACACCACTTTTTGGATGTGCCTGATGCCCACCAGCACCGGTTCACCGGCCTTGCCCAGGGATTGCACGGCAAAACCGACCATGAGCGCCAGCACCAAGGTGGGCAGCACGGGGATGTCACCTGGAATCATGCCCATCAGGAACTTAACCGTGGAGTTCTCTTCCGCTCCACTGCCCGCTTCGTAGGGCTGGAGTTTCAATCCGGAACCGGGATGGATGACATTGCCCACCAGCAGGCCAATGGCCAGCGCGACAGTGGACATGGCCATGAAGTACACCAACGCCAAGCCGCCGACCTTGCCCACCGTCGCCGCCTTGGCTATTGATCCGACACCCAAGACCAGGGTGCAGAAAATGATGGGCGCAATGACCATTTTAATCAGCGCAATGAACATTGTTCCCAGTGGCTTGAGGGCCTTGCCCAGTTCCGGGGCCAGCAGGCCAATGGCGGCCCCCAGGACCACCGCCGCAATCACTGCAATGTACAGCCAATGCGTCTTGTCCATTCTGCGCCGCGATGGCTTCGCCGCGGCGGTTGTCCCTCGTCCTTGAGAGCTCATGGTGACTCCTTGTGTCGCTGGTGATTAGCATGGGGTGGTGGGGCGTGCGATCCGCCTCACACAAGACTGCCCGCAAAAGTGAGCTGCCTCACCGTTGTGTTCATATTGGTCGCAAGAAGGGGTTTATATGCTGTGGCGCAGCTGGAGCATCGCCGGCCGGCTGCTGGTGGCCAACCTAATTTTTGTGCTGCTTTTGAGTGCAGGCCTGGCCGCGATCCTGGTTTCCGACACCAGCACCCGCAGTCAGGAACAAACCCGCCAACGCATGCTTTCAGTGGCCACCACGCTGGCCGATTCACCCCTGGTGCTCGAGGCGGCCGCAGCCGCCGATCCCACAGCCCAACTGCAGCCGTACGCCCAGGCCGTGATGCGCGACGCGGACGTTGACTTTGTCACCATCATGGATCCACGGGGCATCCGCTGGACGCACCCCGACCCGACTCAAATCGGCAAGCCCTATGTTGGTTCCATCATGCAGGCCCAGGCTGGAAGCACCCATGTGGAAATCTCGGCGGGGACCCTTGGGCCCTCCGTGCGCGTCATTGTTCCCGTCAAGGACTCCACCGGCACGGTGCGGGCCATGGTTGCAGCGGGCGTGACGCTGGACAATGTACAACTCCTGGTGACGGCCCGGATCCCGGCGGTGCTTGCCTTCACCGCGGCGCTGTTGCTGGTGGGGTCGCTGCTGGCCTGGTCCCTGGGCCGGTATCTGAAGCGGGTGACCTTTGGTTGGGGTCCGGAGCAGCTGGCCCAGCTCTTCGCCTATTACGAGTCGGTGCTGCATTCCGTGCGCGAAGGGCTGGTGCTGGTGGACACGCAGGGCCAACTGGTCCTCTACAACGACCACGCGGCCCGGCTGCTGGGCCTTGAGCTGCCCGGATCCACGCGGCCGGCAGGGACCGCGGGCGCAGCAGAGACCGGGGGCGCGGGCGCAGCTGCCCGTTCGCGGCGGGCACCCGGTCAAGCGGAGGCCATTGAGCTGGCGGCCTTGAAGCTGCCCGATTCACTGCACGAGTTGTTGCGCAGCGGACGCCTGGCCACCGACGAGGTGCACCTGGCCGGCGGGCGTCTGCTGGTGGTCAGCCAAAGGGAGGCCACCGTTCCAGGCCACCTTTCCCCCGCCGGGACGGTGGCCACCCTGCGCGACCACACCGAGCTGACGGCACTGGCCGGGAAGCTCAGCAGCACCCAAACGCTCGTGGAGGCGCTGCGCTCCCAAACGCACGAACACGCCAACCGGCTGCACGCCATCATTTCCCTGATCGAGCTGGACAAGCCCAGGGAAGCGATGGAATTCGCCGCCGCCGAACAAGCCGAAAACCTGCACCTGGGCGGCGACTTTGTGGGCAGCATTGATGAACCCTTTCTGGCTGCCCTGCTGCTGGGCAAACGGGCACAGGCCGATGAACGCGGCGTGCGCCTTGAATTGACGGCCACCGGCACCCTGCCGCCGGACATGCTCGACCCCCGGGAACTGGTGACCCTGCTGGGGAACCTCGTGGACAACGCCATGGACGCCGCCGCGTCGCACAGCGCCAACCCCACGGTCTGGGTGGATCTGCTGGTGGCCGATGGCATGCTCACCCTGACGGTGGCAGACAACGGCCCAGGCCTGCCCACCACCAATCTCGACGTCCTGGGCAGGATCGGGACCACGGCGAAAAACTCGGTGGCGCCGGGAGGCCGCGGCTATGGCATGGCCTTGATCCGCCGCGCCGCCCACGCCCTGGGGGGCACCATTTCAGGGGAGAACGACGGCGGTGCCGTCATGACCGCCGTCGTTCCCCTGCCTGACGAGGTTCGGTTGGGGAAGACGCCATGAACATTGCAGCCCCCATCACGGTGCTCGTGGTCGACGATGAACCCATTGCGCTCGCAGCCCATGCGGACTACGTCAGGCGCCTGGAAGGCTACCAGGTGGTGGCTGAAGCAAACGGCATGAGCGCGGCATTGGCGTTCCTCAATGATCCGGCAAGCCCTGCCGTGCAATTGATCCTGTTGGATTTGAACCTGACCGACGGGCACGGTCTGGATTTACTGCGCCGCATCCACGGCCTGGGCCTGGTCCCGGACGTTGTGGCCATTACCGCGGTCAGGGATGTGCAGGTGGTGCGCTCGGCCATTGCCCTGGGCATTACGGCCTATTTGGTCAAACCCTTCACCTTTGCCGCCTTCCGGGACAAGTTGGAAAGCTACAGCAACTACCATGCCGTGCTGGCGGGGCGCAGCCATACCTCCCAGGACGCCATCGACCGGGCCCTGTCCCAGCTGCGCCCCACGGGAAGGCTTGACCTGCCCAAGGGGATGCTGCCGGAGACCCTCAGGGCCATCGCCGACTGGCTGCGCACGCAACATAGTCCGGTCTCGGCCACGGACGCGGCGGCAGGATTGTCCATGTCCCGCGTCACGGCCAGACGGTACCTGGACCATCTGGTGGAGACGGGTTCGGCAAGCAAGGCACCCCGGCATGGTTCCCCCGGGCGTCCGGAACTTCAATACAGCTGGCACCACTCCCCACCAGGCTAAACGGGAAGCCACCGCCGTTTCATCCTGCGGACACTGCTGGCGCCATCGCCGGATTTCGAGTAACGCAGCTCACGGACTACTATTGCACAGGCGTGTCTTGCGCCACAACGACGTGGCGCACTTTGTGTCTATACCGAACTTGCCTTGGAGGAAGTCCATGAAACTTCTAAAATCAATCCCCCTGCTGGGCTGGATACTCATAGCCATCGTGCTGGGCATTCTGACCGGCCCGATCATGCCCACATGGCTTGGCGGGGTGTTCCTGACCTACAACTCCATTTTCTCCGGCTTCCTCAGTTTCGTGGTGCCGCTGATCATTTTGGGACTCGTCATGCCGGCCATTGCCGAACTGGGCAAGGGCGCCGGAAAGTGGCTGGGGGTCACAGCGCTCATTGCCTACGGTTCCACCATCCTTGCCGGCCTGCTCGCCTACTTTGTAAGCCGCTGGCTCTTCACCTCCCCCTTGTCAGGAGGTGGCCTGGAGGCTTTCAGCGACGAGTCCGGATCCGGATTCAGCCCCTTCCTCTCAGTGGTTGCGAGCGCAGGCGATTCAGCCACGGAAATTGTCCTGGCACCTGCCATAGACGTCATGAGCGCCCTGGTGCTGGCGTTTATTTTGGGCATCGGCCTCACAGCCTTCCGCAGCAAGGTGCTGTTCCGGGGCGCCATTGAGTTCCGGACCATCATTGAGGCAGTCATCCGCCGCATTATTGTCCCGGCACTGCCGCTGTTCATTTTTGGCATCTTCATGGACCTCTCTGCCAGCGGTTCAGCCGTCACGGTGGTCACGAAGTTCCTGCTGGTGGCGCTGGTTTCCTTTGCCCTGACCTTCGTGGTGCTTGTTGTGCAGTATTCGGTGGCCGGTGCGATGTCCGGCAGCAACCCCTTCAAGGCGCTGTGGACCATGCGTGATGCCTACTTCACCGCCCTGGGCACCTCGTCCTCGGCGGCCACCATTCCCGTCACCTTGGCCTCAACGAAGAAAAACGGCGTCTCGGATTCAGTGGCCGGCTTTGTCGTTCCCCTCTGCGCCACAATCCACTTGTCCGGCTCCATGGTGAAAATCACCTGCTTCTCCATCGCGGTGCTGCTGCTGACCGGCGGTGACGTGTCCTTTGCCAGCTACCTGCCCTTTATCCTGATGCTGGGCGTGATGATGATTGCCGCCCCGGGGGTTCCCGGCGGCGCCATTGCCGCAGCTGCCGGACTGCTGGCACAAATGCTCGGATTCGGTGAACTGGAGATTGGGCTGATGTTTGCGGCATACATTGCCCTGGACAGCTTTGGCACCGCCACGAATGTCACCGGTGACGGGGCCATTGCCTTGATCATGAACAAGCTCACCCGCGGCAAGCTCGGCGCCCAGCCGCAGGACGGCCTGGAGGAGGTCATTGAGGTCGGTGACGGCAGCGCCACATCACCGCACACGCTGGCCCGGTAGCCGGCAGCGCAGCACCGGTTTGAGCTGCGCCGTTGAGCTGCGCCGTTGAAGCAGACCCTGCGCCGTTGAAGCAGATGCAGCGCCGCGTCTGCTTCGACGGCGCCGCGTCTGCTTCGGCCCAGGCCTTTGGGAGCGCCGCTATTTGACGCGCAGCAATGGCAGCAGGACGTCAATGACGGAGGCGTCCTCAATGGTCGACGGCACCGAGTAGCTGCCGCCGTCGGCAATCTGCCGCATGGTCTTGCGCAGGATTTTCCCGGAACGGGTTTTGGGCAGCGCATCCACCACCACCGCGGTCTTGAAGTCCGCCACTGGGCCAATTTCCCGGCGCACCAGTGCCACCAGTTCCTTTTGCAGTTCCTCCGGCGCCACCTCTATGCCGGATTTCAGCACCACATAGCCCACGGCCTTTTGACCCTTGAGGGGATCGGCCACACCAATGACTGCGCATTCAGCCACTGCCGGGTGCGTGCCCAGCACCTGTTCCATGGCGCCGGTGGACAGACGGTGCCCGGCAACATTGATGACATCGTCGGTGCGTCCCATGACAAAGACGTAGCCCTCCTGATCCCGGTGCCCGGAGTCGCCCGTGGTGTAGAAGCCGGGAAAGGTGCCGAGGTAGGAATCCAGGAAGCGCTGGTCGTTGTTCCACAGCGTGGTCAGGGTCCCTGGCGGCAGCGGCAGTCCCAGCACAATGTTGCCCTCCTCCCCCGGGGCGGCATCGGCGCCCATCGCGTCCACAATCCGCAAATCAAAGCCCGGCATGGGCAGGGTGGGTGAGCCGGCCTTGACCGGCAGCGGGTCAAGGCCCTGGGGATTGCCCACAATGGCCCAGCCTGTCTCCGTCTGCCACCAGTGGTCGATCACGGGCACGCCCAGCACCCTCCCGGCCCAGTGGTAGGTGTCCGTGTCCAGGCGCTCACCGGCAGTAAACAGCGTCTCGAGGCTGCCGAGGTTGTACCGGCGCAGCAGTGCAGCGTCCGGATCCATTTTGCGGATGGCCCGCAGCGCGGTGGGTGCGGTGAACAGGGCCTTGACCCGGTGCTGTTCAATGACCCGCCAAAACGCTCCGGCATCGGGGGTTCCCACGGGCTTGCCCTCGTACATGAGCGTGGTGGCGCCGGCGAGCAGGGGCCCGTACACAATGTAGGAGTGCCCCACCACCCAGCCCACGTCCGAAGCCGTCCACCACACATCGCCGGGCCCAATGTTGTAATGGTTGGCCATGGTCCACAGCAGGGCGACGGCGTGCCCGCCATTGTCGCGCACCACGCCCTTGGGCGCTCCCGTGGTTCCGGAGGTGTAAAGGATGTACAGCGGATCCCCGGCCTTGACGGGAACAGCTGCGGCCGGCTGCGCGGCGGCGAGTGCAGCATCCCAATCCGTAAAGTTCAAGCCCAGGGTGGCGGGGTCGGCGGCAAATCCGTCGCGGTGCTTGATGATCACGGGAAGCCCCGGCACATTGGCCTTGGCCAGGGCCTGCTGGACCGCGGGCAGGTATTCGATGGTCCTGCCCGGTTCCAGGCCCCCGGAGGTGGTCACCAAAACGGTGGGGGCGGCATCCACAATGCGGGCGGCCAGCTCGCTTGCGGCAAAGCCGCCAAACACCACCGAATGGATGGCCCCCAGCCGGGCCGTGGCCAGCATTGCCATTGCGGCTTCGGGGATCATGGGCAGGTAAATCAGCACGCGGTCACCCTTGCCCACCCCTTGGGCCCGGAGCGCCCCCGCGAAACGGGCCACCAAGTCAGTGAGTTCGGCGTAGCTGTAGCTGCGTTGGATCCCCGTCATGGCCGAATCGTGGATGAGCGCCGTGCGTTCGCCATTGCCGGCTGCCACGTGGCGGTCCAGGGCGTTGTAGCAGCTGTTGAGTTCCCCGTCGGGGAACCAGCGCCCATGGGGGGCCTGTTCCTGGTTGTGGGCCCGGGTGGGCGAGACGCTCCAGTGCAGCTGCTGTGCCGCCTCCAGCCAGAACCGGGCCGGATCATCCATGCTGCGCCGGTACAACTGCCGGTAGCTGCCTGCCTTGATAACCATTTCGCCGCTCCATCCACGTTGATGTGATGCCTGTCATGCTATTCGCCAGCCGGGGAGCTGGCAAGAGCTTTTGTATACAAAGTTGAGACTTGGACAGTTAATTCCGCGGAAATACTCCACGCGGGCTGTTGTTTGTATACAGTGGGCGGTAGTGTGCTTTATAGTGCAGGGAGAGACACTCCCTGCGGGCACACCACGAAGGAGCAGGCATGCGGGCCAGTGAACGCGCTTACGCAACCTTGCGCAGCGACATCATCAATTGGCGCCTCACTCCGGGCACGGTACTGGGCGAGGTTGAGCTTTCCGAACGTCTCGGGGTTTCCCGCACCCCCATCCGGGAAGCCCTGGCCAGGCTCACGGCCGAGGGCCTGGCCGAGCCGCAAAGCGGCAGGGGCGTGGTGGTCAGCGCCATTTCCCTGGAGCATTTGGACGAGCTCTTTGAACTGCGCACGGCCTTGGAATGCCGGGCCGCGGAACTCGCGGCCCAACGGTGCGACAAGGCGGTTTTCCTCGACCTCTTTCACCAGCTGGCCAATGCCGGCGAGCTCATCACCACCGAAGATCCGGCGCGCAGCGGCTACTACCAGCTTGCCGACGAGCTCGATGCTGCCATAGACGCGGCAGTGGGCAACCACTACCTCAACCAGGCACTGAAGAACCTTCGAGTGCATTTGGTCCGCGTCCGGCGGCTCGCCAAGGACAATCCTGCCCGGCTCAGGGACGCGGCGAAGGAGCACGCGGCCATTGCCTTGGCCATTGCCAACGGCAATTCCGCAGTGGCCAGCGCCGCCACCACCTTGCACCTTGACAACAGTCTCAGGCACCTGTTGAGCACCACTTCCTGATACTTTTCCCCCTTCCAACCTGCTGGCGCAGGCACCCCACGAAAGGCCCATCATGACCGATTTGCACAAGGTACGCGTTTACAAAAGCGAGGAAAAACTGCCACGCACAGAGCAGCTCGCGCACAAGATCGCCACGGTGGCAGCCGATCCGGTGGCGGTCACCGACGAGGTCGCCGAGATGATCATCAACCGGATCATCGACAACGCCTCCGTCGCCGTGGCATCCCTGAACCGCGGCCCCATTGTTGCCGCCCGTGCCCAGGCCCTGGCCCATGCCCCGTCCAGCGGTGGTTCCGGTGCCAGTGTTTTCGGCATCACCGAGAAGGTCTCCCCCGAATGGGCGGCCTGGGCCAACGGCGTGGCCGTGCGCGAACTCGACTACCACGACACCTTCCTGGCCGCGGAGTACTCCCACCCGGCAGACAACATCCCGCCCATCCTGGCAGTGGCCCAGCACACCGGCGCATCCGGAAAAGATCTAATCCGGGCACTGGCCACCGGCTACGAAATACAGGTGGACCTGGTGAAGGCCATTTGCCTGCACAAACACAAAATTGACCATGTGGCACATCTGGGCCCCTCAGCCGCCGCCGGCATTGGCACCTTGCTGAATCTGGACGTGGAGACCATCTTCCAGGCAGTGGGCCAGGGCCTGCACACCACCACCGCCACCCGCCAGTCACGCAAGGGCGAAATTTCCACCTGGAAGGCCCACGCCCCCGCGTTCGCGGGCAAGATGGCCGTGGAAGCCGTGGACCGCGCCATGCGCGGACAGACCTCGCCGGTACCCATCTACGAGGGCGAGGACGGCGTGATTGCCTGGCTGCTGGACGGCCCCGACGCCGAATACAGTGTGCCGCTTCCGGCGCCCGGCGAAGCCAAACGCGCCATCCTGGACACCTACACCAAGGAACACTCGGCCGAGTACCAGGCCCAGGCCTGGATTGATTTGGCCCGCAAGCTCCACGGCGGACACCCCGAGGCCACCGACCCTGCCAAGGTGGCAAGGATCCTGATCAAGACCAGCCACCACACCCACCAGGTGATCGGCTCCGGCGCCAACGATCCGCAAAAGTACGATCCCACCGCCTCACGGGAGACACTTGACCACTCCATCCCGTACATCTTCACCGTGGCACTGCAGGACGGCTCCTGGCACCACGTTGACTCCTACACCCCCGCGCGGGCCAACCGCCCGGACACGGTGGAGCTGTGGCACAAGGTCACCACCGAGGAGGACGCCGAGTGGACGCGCCGCTACCACTCCCTGGACATTGCCGAGAAGGCCTTCGGCGGAACAGTGGAAATCACCCTCAACGACGGCACTGTCATCACCGATTCCATTGCCGTGGCCGATGCACACCCGTTGGGGGCCCGGCCGTTTGCCCGCGGGCAGTACATCAACAAATTCCGCACCCTGGCCGCCGGCTTGGTGGAGGAGGAAGAAATCAACCGCTTCCTGAAAGCTGCCGAAAACCTTGCTGCGCTGGACGCCGGCAGTCTGGACCAGCTGAACATCACTGCAGCCCCCGGCGTCGTCGATTTGGCAGCCGCACCCAAGGGACTGTTCTAACATGCTGTACTCCACAAAAACCCCCGAGGCCAAGCGCCGGGAGCTGCGCGCCATGCTGGTCCCCGGTGCGGCCGTGCAGTTTCCGGGCGCGTTCAACCCGCTCTCGGCCCGCCTGATTGAGGAAAAGAAGTTCGACGGCGTGTACATCTCAGGTGCCGTCCTGGCCAACGATCTGGGCCTGCCGGACATTGGCATGACCACGCTGACCGAGGTGGCCGCCCGCGGCGCCCAAATTGCGCGCATGACGGATCTGCCGTGCCTGATCGACGCCGACACCGGCTTTGGCGAGCCCATGAACGTGGCCCGCACCATCCAGGAACTGGAAAACGCGGGCCTGGCCGGCTGCCACATTGAGGACCAGTTCAACCCGAAACGCTGCGGCCACCTGGACGGCAAGAACATGGTGGACCTGGACACCGCCGTCAAGCGCATTGCCGCCGCCGCCGACGCCCGCAGGGATCCGAACTTTTTGATCATGGCGCGCACGGACATCCGGGCCGTGGAGGGCCTGGATGCTGCCATTGACCGGGCCAAGGCCCTGGTCGACGCCGGCGCCGACGCGATCTTCCCCGAAGCCATGAAGAGCGTGGCCGAATTTGAAGCCGTATGCAAGGCAGCGGCAGTGCCGGTGCTGGCGAACATGACCGAGTTTGGCAAAAGCGCGTTGTTCACCAGGGACGCCCTGGCCGCAGCCGGGGTGGCCATGGTCATCTATCCGGTTACTTTGTTACGCAGCGCCATGGGTGCGGCCGAGCGGGTGTTGGACGCCATTTCAGCCCAGGGGACCCAGGAAAGTGCCGTCCCCGACATGCTCACCCGTGCCCGGCTCTATGATCTGGTTGACTAT
The DNA here is from genome assembly GCF_042668835.1 of Specibacter sp. NPDC057265. NCBI lineage: Bacteria > Bacillati > Actinomycetota > Actinomycetes > Micrococcales > Micrococcaceae > Specibacter > Specibacter sp. NPDC057265. The sequence continues at coordinate 12,049 of NZ_JBHUYE010000014.1, read as the reverse complement.
GAGGCGTACAACCAGTTTGATGCCGGGATCTTCAATTTTTCCATCCCGGGCCTGGACATTGGGCACAACAGCGCCAACCTCTAACCATCTGCACGCATTGGACCAAGGAGCAGCAACTGTGAGTGAAGAAGACGTACACAAGGGCCTGGCCGGTGTGGTGGCCGACTACACGGCCATATCCAAAGTCAATCCGGAATCAAATTCGCTGCTGTACCGGGGCTACCCGGTCCAGGAACTGGCGGCCGGCAGGTCCTTCGAGGAAGTGGCCTGGCTGCTGTGGACCGGAGAGCTGCCCACGGCCGCCGAGCAGGCCGGGTTCGCGGCCTTCGAACGTGGCAACCGGGCCCTGGATCCGCGCGTCCGAGCAGCCATTGATTTGCTGCCACTGGACTGCCATCCCATGGATGTGGGACGCACCGCAGTGTCCGTCCTGGGTGCCAATGACCCCTTGGCCGAAGACTCCTCCGCCGGCGCCGAGCTGACCAAGGCCAAGTCCCTCTTTGCGCAGTTCCCTGCCGTGGTGGCGTACGACCAGCGCCGCCGCCGCTCCCTGGATGTGGTGGAACCACGCGCGGACCTTGACTATTCGCAGAATTTTCTGTGGATGACCTTTGGCGAGGAAGCGGCGCCGGAGGTGGTGGATGCCTTCCGCGTCTCCATGGTCCTGTACGCCGAACACTCCTTCAACGCCTCCACCTTCACCGCCCGCGTGGTGACCTCCACCTTGTCGGACCTGCACTCGGCGGTGACCGCCGCCATTGGGGCCTTGAAGGGCCCCCTGCATGGCGGGGCCAATGAGGCGGTCATGCACACCTTCGATGAAATCGGCATCCGCGCCGATGAATCCCGCGGGGAAGCCGCAGCCCGCGCCAAGGCCTGGATGGAGGACGCGCTGGCACAGCGGAAAAAGGTCATGGGCTTTGGACACCGGGTCTACAAACATGGCGATTCCCGCGTGCCCACCATGAAGGCGGCGCTGGATAAGATGATCGGGCATTTTGACCGGCCCGAAATGCTGGGGCTCTATGACGGGCTGGAGCAGGCCATGGACGAGGCGAAGGCCATTAAACCCAATTTGGACTACCCCGCCGGCCCCACCTACCACTTGATGGGTTTCGACACGGAAATGTTCACGCCCATCTTCATTGCCGCCCGCATTACCGGGTGGACGGCACACATTATGGAACAGCGGGCGGCCAATTCCCTGATCCGTCCCCTGAGCGCCTACAACGGTGTTGATGAACGCCACGTGGACCAGCTGTAGGGTAAAGACAAAGCCGTCCGTTAAGGAGCATCGTGGAAAAATCATCACTGACAGCCTTGGGGCGTGAACTTCTGGCGTCCGCCAGGACCAAGGGAAGCGGCCGCAGCGCACGCACCGTCTATGGCGGACACGAACGTGTCCTGCGCCAGACGGTGATTGCCTTGACCGCGGGAAGCACCCTGGATGAACACGAGAACCCCGGGGAAGCGACCCTCCATGTGCTCTCCGGCCGCCTGCTGTTGAAAGCCGGCGAGGTCTGCTGGGAAGGCTCCCCGGGCGACCACCTGGTGGTGCCCCAGCTCCGTCACAGCGTCGAAGCCCTTGAGGACACGGCCTTTTTGTTGACGGTCGCCAAACTCTGACCCACCGCTTTTATCGTTTTGACGCCACCGCACCCTACACCCCTGGGGGGTGCGGTGGCGTCAATAAGGGTTGGTTTCCTGTGCACCCCGGCCAAGCCGGCTCTTATTCTCTGGGCCCGGCTTCCGCCGGCAGCGGCGTGTGGGTGCAGGAGGCCACCGTCTCATTGTCGCTGTTGAGTTCCACGCGCCAGGCGCCGCGCCGGCCGGACAAAAAGGCCGGGAGCCAGCGGCTGGAATCGGCCCACATTTTATCCAGCGGCAGCTGGTCCACCGGATACCACCTCGGTGAGATCTCCAGGCTTTCAACGCCTTCACCCATGAACTTCCGGCACAGGAACACAGTGCTGAACATGTCCCACCCGGGGCGGGCGGGGAACACAAAATCCACGGATCCCACGTGCTGCAGATCAGCGGGGTCCACCACAATGGAGGTTTCCTCGGCCACCTCGCGGCAGATGGCCTCAACGGGGCTTTCGCCGGGCTCCACGTGGCCGCCGATCCCCACCACCTTCCCCAGCCCGAAGCCGGTCTTTTTCAGACCCAGCAAAACGTGCTCGAGGCCGTCGACGTCGCGGAGCATGAAGCACAGGGTCACAGGCGCAGCAGTCATGGTCCCAGCTTAGGCCTGCACGCGCGGGGCCGCAGGCTACCCCCGCGCCCGGGGGTGGGCCGCGGCATAAACCTCCCGCAGCGTTTCGGCCGTCACCAGCGTGTAAACCTGGGTGGTGGTGACCGAGGCGTGGCCCAGCAGCTCCTGGACCACGCGGACGTCGGCACCGCCGTCGAGCAAATGCGTGGCAAAGGAATGCCGGAGGGTATGCGGGGACACTTCCACCTCCACGAACGCTTTTTCAGCCACCGACTTCAGGATGGTCCACACGCTCTGGCGGCTGATCCGTCCGCCACGGGCATTGAGGAACAGGGCCGGGGAGCCCTTGCCCTTGGCCACCAGCGCCGGTCTGCCCCGCACCAGGTACGCATCCAGGGCCCGCAGGGCGTAGGAGCCCACCGGCACAATGCGTTCCTTTGAGCCCTTGCCGAAGAGCCGCACCAGGGAGGGGCCTTCGGAGCCTGTCCCTGCCAGCACCAGATCGTCCACGTCCAGGCCCACTGCCTCGCTGATGCGGGCGCCCGTGGAGTACAAAAACTCCAGCATGGCGGAGTCCCTCAGCCCGGTGGGGGTGTCATTGCGGGCGGTTTCCAAAATGCGGGTGACTTGATGGACGCTGATGGCCTTGGGCAGGCGCCGCCCGGCCTGGGGCGGGTGCACATCGGCTGCGGGATCACCGTCGCAGAGTCCTTCAAGGGCCCAAAACCTGTGCAGGCCCCGCACGGACACCACGGTGCGGGCGGCCGAGCGCAGGCTTAGGGGGGAACCGCCGTCGTCGCCGTCGGCCAGTGACTGGGCGAAGCCGCCCACATGGTGCCGGGTGATGTCATTGGCCTCGGCCACGCCTGCGGCTTCCAGAAACCGCTGGTAGCGGCGCAGGTCGCGGCGGTAGGCCGCCAAGGTGTTTGGCGCCAGGCCACGCTCCACAGCCACATGCAGCAGGTACCCCTCAATGGCGCGCGCCAGCGAGGAGGCCGTGGCGGGCGTGCCCTGCTGAACCGTCACCGCGGGCGGTGGGCGGGGTGCTCGGGCCAGGGGCTGCCACCGGGGCGCAGCTGATTGAATCCCGTCCGGGCGGCCTGGACCGCGGCGAGGATGCCCACCACGGCCGAGGGGTTGTGGATCCGGCCGGCAAGCACGGCCTCGGCCGCCTCTTCCAAATCCACCCAGGCGAACTGTATTTCCGCTTCTTCCTCGGTCCGCACATGCCGTTGCTCCGCAGGGACCATGGAGATTCCGCGGGCCAAGTAGATGCGGATGGCTTCACTGGAGGATCCGGGCGAATTGAAGAAATCAGTCAGCACATTCCACTGGGACGCCACGAGGTCGGCCTCCTCGGCCAGTTCCCGGGCAGCTCCGGTGAGGAAGTCCTCGCCGTCGACGTCCAACAGGCCGGCAGGAATCTCCCACAGGTTCATTTGGACAGGGTGGCGGTATTGGCGCAGCAGCAGGACCTGCTGATCCTCGTTGAGCACCACCACCGCCACCGCCCCGGGGTGGTCAATGTAGTCCCGCGTCAGCGGTTCGCCGCCGGATTCCAAGGCGAAGGTCTCGGAGACCACGTTCCAAATGCGACCCTGATACACCGTGGACCGCGAGAGCAGCCTGCGCTGGCTGTCTTCGTCGGCAAGGTCCGACGTCGTCTGGCCGGGGCGTGCGTGCTGCGCCGCGGACCCCGGCGCATCAAGGTGCGTCATTAGAGCTCCAACAGGCGGGTGGCGCTCTGGCGTTCCAGTGCGGCGGCCACGAGCCCGGAAAAGAGCGGGTGCGGGCGCGTGGGGCGCGAGCTCAGCTCCGGGTGGGCCTGGGTGGAGACGTAGTACGGGTGGACTTCCTTGGGCAGCTCCACAAACTCCACCAGCTTGCCGTCCGGTGAGGTGCCGGAAAAGACCAGCCCGTGTTCGGCAATTTGCCCGCGGTACTTGTTGTTGACCTCGTAGCGGTGGCGGTGGCGTTCGGACACCTCGGTGGTGCCGTAGGTTTCGGCAATGACGGAGCCTTCGGTCAGCACCGCCGGGTATAGGCCAAGGCGCATGGTGCCGCCCAGGTCCCCCAGGCCGCTGACAATGTCCAGCTGCTCCTCCATGGTGGCAATGACGGGATATGTGGGGTTGTCATCAAACTCCGAGGAGGAAGCGCCTTCCAAACCCACCACGTTCCGGGCGTATTCAATCACCATGGACTGCAGGCCAAGGCACAGGCCCAGCGTGGGGATCCGGTTCTCGCGCGCAAACTTCAACGCACCCAGCTTGCCCTCCAGGCCGCGGATGCCGAAACCGCCGGGAACGCAAATGGCGTCAACGTCGGCCAGGGCCGTGCGGGCGCCGGCCTCGGTGGCACAGTCATCGGAGGGGACCCAACGGATCTTGACCTTGGTGGCGTTGGCGAAACCGCCGGCGCGCAGGGCCTCCGTGACCGACAGGTACGCATCGGGCAGATCGATGTATTTGCCCACCAAGGCAATTTCAATGTGGTGCGCCGGGTTGTGGACGGCTTCAAGCAGCAGATCCCACTTGGTCCAGTCCACATCCTTGAAGGACAGGTCCAGGGCGCGGACAATGTAGGAGTCCAGGCCCTGGGCGTGGAGGGTCTTGGGAATGTCGTAGATGCTGGGCGCATCGGGGCAGCCAATGACGGCTTCCACATCCACGTCGCAGGCGCGGCCGATCTTGGCATGCATGGCCTCGGGCAGGACCCGGTCCGAACGCAGAATCAACGCATCGGGCTGGATGCCCAGGGAGCGCAGGGCCGCAACCGAGTGCTGCGTGGGTTTGGTTTTGAGTTCCTGTGACGGCCCAATGTAGGGCACCAGGGAAACATGCGCGAAGAAGACGTTGTTGCGTCCCACATCCTGACGCACCTGGCGTGCGGACTCCAGGAAGGGCTGGGACTCAATGTCACCCACCGTGCCGCCAATTTCAATGATGATGACGTCCGGGGCGTTGCTGCCCTCGGCAGGCAGGCGCATGCGCCGCTTGATTTCGTCGGTGATGTGCGGGATGACCTGCACGGTGTCACCGAGGTATTCGCCGCGGCGTTCCTTGGCGATGACGGTGGAATAGACCTGTCCAGTGGTGACGTTGGCTGAGCCTTCGAGGTTTTCATCCAGGAAGCGCTCGTAATGGCCAATGTCCAAATCGGTTTCGGCGCCGTCGTCAGTGACGAAGACTTCACCGTGCTGGAAGGGATTCATTGTGCCCGGATCCACGTTGAGGTAGGGATCGAGCTTTTGCATTGTGACCGAGAGGCCGCGTGCCCGCAGCAGGTGGCCGAGGCTGGAAGCCGTCAGTCCCTTGCCGAGCGAGGAAGCGACTCCGCCGGTGACGAAGATGTGTTTGGTCGTCTTGGACTGACCACTGAACCGGGAATTTGATCGTTGCACCACGGGATTCGAGCCTATCATCTAATGAGCCGCTATGGCGTCCGGGACTGCTGTTGATTTGTCCAAACCCGCAGCGTTTCAAGGCTGGGGCCGGGCCGCCTGCGCCAACAATTCCTTGGCGTGGGCCTGTGCGGTTGCGGAATCCTCTTGACCTGCCAACATTCTGGCCAGTTCCACCACCCTTTCCTCGTACGTCAGGACCTTCACATTGCTGGTGGTGGTGCCGCTGGAGTTTTTGCTCACAGAGCTCTTGGTGACCAGGATGTGCTGGTCCGCGAAGGCCGCCACCTGGGGCAGGTGGGTCACCACCAGAACCTGCACATGTTCGGCCAGCATGGCCAGCCTGCGGCCTATTTCCACCGCGGCCTTGCCGCCGACCCCGGAGTCCACCTCGTCAAAGACAAAGGTGGGGACGGGATCCACGGCAGCCAGGACCACCTCGATGGCCAGCATGACGCGGGAAAGCTCTCCGCCCGAGGCGCCCTTGCCCAGGGCGCGCGGCGCAGCACCGGCGTGGGGTGCCAGCAGGAAGGCAATGTCATCTTGACCGTAGGGGCCCCGCTCCGCAGCGGAAATTTCAATGACCAGTTTGGCATCGGGCATGGCCAGGGCCTTGAGTTCGGCGCTGACCGCCTTGGCCAACTTGGCACCGGCAGTGGTGCGGGCGGCAGTCAGCTGCGCGGCGAGCTGCTCCAGTTCGGCCAGCGCCTCCATCTCGCCGGCTTCGAGGCCTTCGATGCGCCCGGAGTCATCGCTGAGTTCGCTCAGGCGGAGCCTGGCGGCGTCGGCCCATTCCAGCACGCCGTCAATGCTGGGGGCATACTTGCGCACCAGCACGGCCAGTTCGCCGCGCCGGTCCTCCACCTCGGCCAGCCGTCCGGGCCCCTCGGAGTCCAGGGAGGTGGCGTAGCTGGCCAGGTCACGGGCAATGTCTGCCATGAGGAAGCCCACTTCCGCCAGCCGTTTGGAGGTCTGCGCAAGCTCGGCGTCGGCCTCCGCCACGGTTTCCAGCAGCCGCCGGGCATTGTCCACCAGGGCCGCGGCGTCCAGGCCGTCACCGTAGTCGCTCATGCTCAATGCCTCGTGGGCGCCCTGGGCCGCCTTGCGCAGCTCCTCCACATTGCCAAGCTTCACGGCCTCGGCCTTGAGCAGCTCATCCTCGCCGGGCAGCGGCTGCACGGCATCAATTTCAGCCAGCGCGGTTGTCAGTGCTTCAGCCTCACGCAGCCGTTCCCGGCTGGCGGAGCGCAGCTCTTGCAGCTGCGCTCCGATGGCGCGCCAGCGTTCAAACACGGCGCTGTAGCTGCGCGCCGTCGTGGCGAAGCCGCGCTGCGCCTCGGCAGCGTACTTGTCCAGGGCGCGGCGCTGCGCCGACGGGTTCTTCAGACGGATTTGATCCGACTGCCCATGTACTGCAACCAGCGTCCCGCCCAGCTCATTAAGCACGCCGACGGGCACGCTGCGGCCACCCACGTGCGCGCGGCTGCGGCCGTCAGCATTGACGGTGCGGGCCAAAATGAGCTGCGCGGCGCCGTCGAGTTCATCCAGCTCCGCTCCAGCCTCCAGGGCACGCTCCAGCGCCGGATGATGGGCAGGCAGCGTCAGGGTGGCCTCCGCGGAGGCCGTCTTGGCACCGTTGCGCACGGCACCGGCATCGGCGCGGTTGCCCAGCAGCAGTCCCACCGCTGTCACCACCATGGTCTTGCCGGCACCGGTTTCACCACTGACGACGCTCAGCCCGGGGCCGAGCGGGAGGACGGAGGTGGAAATGACGCCCAGGTCCCTGATCCTGATTTCTTCAATCACTTGCGCTCCTCAGGGTAAAAGGAAGTGGTCCCCAGGTAGTCGCCCTGCTGCGGGGGCACCCTCAGGTCCGGCACCTGCGGCACCGGACCCGCCGGGTGGCCCTCCACGGCGCTGCGTGGCTTGGCGGGCTTGATGATGGGCAGCTGGGTGGTGGGTGGTTCGACAACATCCGTGGTGGGGCCCCGCCAACCCTGCACGGGGAGCTCGAACTTGCGCACCAGGCGTTCGGAGAAGGGCGATTGCTGGGTTCTGGCCAGCTTGACGGGTTTGCCCGACCGCGTCACTTCAATGCGGGCGCCGGGCAGCAGATCCACCGTGCGCCGCCCGTCACACCAGATGACACCGTTGGCGCCGGTGCGGGTAAGCACCTCCACGGCCATTTTCGACGACGGCGACACCACCAAAGGTTTGGCGAACAGGGCGTGGGCGCTGATGGGCACCATCAGCAGCGCCTCCACCCCGGGCCACACCACCGGACCTCCGGCGGAGAAGGCATAGGCCGTGGACCCTGTGGGGGTGGCCATGACGACGCCGTCGCAGCCATAGGAGGTCAGCGGGCGGCCATCAACTTCCGTGACCACCTCGATCATGCGTTCCCGGTTGCCCTTTTCAATGGCCACCTCGTTCAACGCCCAGGTATGCGCCACCACCTTGCCGGCCACCTTGACCAACACGTCAAGGCACATGCGCTCCTCCACCGTGTATTTACGCTCCACGACGGCCGAGACGGTTTGGATGAGATCCTCACGTTCACTTTCAGCCAAAAAGCCCACATGTCCCAGATTGACGCCCAGCAGCGGCACATCGAAGTCGCGCACAATTTCAGCAGCACGCAGGATGGTGCCGTCCCCACCCAGCACCATGACCAGTTCAATGTCCGAGAGTGTGACATCCTGATCCAGAATTTCCATCTTGACGCCGGAGACGCCCAAATACCCCGTCAGATCCGCCAGTTCCTCGGCATACATGACGGGCACCATGTTGTTGGCGTGAAGTTCAACGCAGGCCTCAAGCGCCGCCAACATCGACTCTTCGCGGCCGGTGTGGGCCAAAATCAAGATGCGGCGTGTCATGTACGTGTTACCTCTTCAATCACTAGCCGGATATTTAATGCAGGACCAGCACTGCTGACGGCTTTCCTGCCCGACAACAGCGGGAGCAGGCAGCTGTCACGGCCAAAGTTGGGTCAACAGCTCCTCAACCTCGCCATTCCAGTCTTTCATGGCACCCTCTGCTTCGATCTTATGCGCAGGTCCGGACACCGCACGTTCAGTGAGCAGGAAATACTCCACGTTTCCATCCTGCCCGGGCAGGGCACTGGTGCCAATGCCCCGCAGACGCAAGCCGTTCTCCACTGCCGCCATGGCCACCTGAGCCACGGCACGGCGTCGTTCATTTTCACTGGCCACCACTCCGGTGCGGGCCAGCCGCTCACGGCCCACTTCGAATTGCGGCTTCACCATCAGCAGCAGGCGCCCGCCCTCCCGGGTGGCACGCGCGAGGGGCTCCATCACCATGGTCAGGGAGATGAAGGACAGGTCGCAGACCGTCAGGTCCACCACACCGCCAATATCCGCCGCGCCCATGTAGCGGATGTTCAAACCCTCATACACGTCCACGCGCGCATCGTGGCGCAGGGACTCCACCAGCTGCCCATGCCCCACGTCGACGGCTGCCACTTTGCTGGCGCCACGGCGCAGCAGCACGTCGGTGAATCCACCTGTGGAAGCGCCGGCATCAAGGCAGCGCAGGCCCCGCGGGTCGACCTGGGGAAAGTGTTCCAGCGCGCCCGCCAGCTTGTGTCCGGCCCGTGAGACGTAATCTTCCTCATGCCCGGGCAGCACCTCCAAGACAGTGCTGGAATCGACCTGCAACGACGCCTTGGGAGCAACAGAACCGCCCACCAGCACGCGTTTGGCCTTGATCAGCGTGGCCGCGAGGGTGCGGGATCTGGCCAGCCTGCGGTTGACAAGCTCAGCATCAAGCCGTGTCACGGCTGCGGCCGGTCTGTGCCACTGTGTGCCACCGTGGTGCCGGGATCGGCAGTGAGTTCAGCGGTAAGTTCGCTCAAGACCTGCCCATAGTGGCGGTTGCGCTCACCGACCGGCAAGGATTCAATTCCTGCCGCAGCCTGCAGCAGTGCATTGACCCTCGCGTCCGAGCTTGCAGCTGCGATTCCGGCACCTTCAAAAGAGGCGGGCGCGGCTTGGGCGCTTTCCGCTTTCATGGCAGCGTCTGGGCCCATGTGATGGCCGGAGCCGTGGCTTCATCGCTCTGCTCCACGGCAGCCCACCACGCGGCACAGGCTGCACGCCAGCTGTCCACGCTCTGAGGATCCCCCACAATGTGCAGGGTCCGCTCCCCCGCTGCGTCCATCACCACCGATGCGGCGGCGTCCCGGCAGCTGAACTGCATGCCGCGGGACTCCACTTCGGGGTAGGGCTGGTACAGCCCGGCCAGCGTTTCAAGGATAAAGCGGGGACGTTCACTGGTGCGGGCCTGCAAGGCCGTCAAGGCCGAATCCACACCCGTCAAAACCAGCGCGGTGGCCATGCCGGCCTTGTTGCCGCCCAGAATGTCAGTGTCCAGCCGATCCCCCACCACCAAGGGGTGCTTGGCGTGAAGCTTGTCCGCAGCGGTCAAAAACAGCGGCGCCTCCGGCTTGCCGGCAACCAGCGGCTGCCGGCCCACGGCGGCCTGCACGGCCGCAACGAGGGTGCCGTTGCCGGGCGCAATGCCACGGTCGCGGGGAATGGTCATGTCGGTGTTGGTGGCAATCCACAGGGCACCGGCGTTGATGGCGTAACCGGCCTCGGCCAGATCCGCCCAGCCGAGGCCCGGATCGAAACCCTGGATGACGACGTCGGGGACCTCAGTGGCGCTGTCGACAACGGTCATGCCGTGCGCCTGCACCTCCTGGGCCAGTGCGGCGCTGCCGGTGACCAGCACCTTGGTCCCGGCAGGAAACTTTTCGGCCAAAAGCGCGGCCCCTGCCTGTGCCGAACTGACCACTTGGTGATCTTCGGCGGGCGCACCCAGCTCACGCAAATGCGCAGCCACCTGCCCGGGCGTGCGTGAGGCATTGTTGGTCACGTAAGCCAGCTTTACCCCATGGCCCGCCAATGCCGTCAGCGCCTCGACAGCGCCGGGAATGGCGTTTGGACCGGCGTAAACAACGCCGTCCAAATCCGCCAACACCGCGTCGAACGCTTTGAGCAGAATGTCAGCTGTCACTGTCATCGCGCTGGTCGTTCGAACCATGCTCCTCTGGGACATCCCCCGCATCGACGCCGTCCCCATCTTCGGCGCTGTCCCCATCTTCGGCGCTGTCCTGGTCGGATTCAGCATCATCAGATTCAAAGTAGGAGGAATCAGCGTCGTCCAGGTTGCCGTCCCCGCCTTCCTCAGCCTCAGCTGAGGTGAGTTCGGCAGCTGCCAGCGTTCCGGCGTCGTCCGTGGCGGGAGGAACCGCAGCGTTCATGACATCGGCTACACGGATCCGGGGGCTTTCCAAGGGGATGTCATCATCGTCTCCAAGGTCAACAATGATCTGGTCAGTGCTGTCATCGATGCCCAGTGCCTCCTCGGCCACCAGGGCCTGGCGCTCCCAAACCTTGGCTTCATCCTTGCGGCCAGCTGCCCGCAGGACCATGCCATAGGCACGGAAAAGCCGAGGGCTGTAGGAGAACGCGCGGTTGAGGTCCAACTGCGGGATTTCCAGCGCTGACAAAGCTGCATCAAGCTCACCGAGGTCTCCCCGGGCGCCGGATTCAACAATGGCCAATTCCACCTTGCCGGCGGCGTCCAGGCTTTCGGCATCTTCGGACTTGATCAACTCGAGGGCGCGGTCAGGGCGACCCAATCCACGTTCGCAGTCGGCCATCAGGGGCAGGTGCATATTGGATCCGCTGATACGCCGGAAGGTGCGCAACTCACGCAGCGCTTCGCCATACTTTCCGGCTGCATAGGCTGTCATGGCCACTGCTTCGCGAACGCAGGCCAGCCGGCCTCCGCGGCGGCTTGCGGCCAACGCATGTTCAAAAGCCAGCTCTGGAACGAAGTCAATCAACCGGCCAGCCATGACCAGGTGTTTGGAAACCCATTCGTTATTGCGGGCATCGAGAATCCGCAGCTGGGCCCGGGTCACCTTGTCCAGCTCTTCGCCTGTTACATCGGGATCAATCTGCGGTGAACGGTCGCGGTCGGGACGGTTGGAACTGCGCAGATCCGCGGCATTGCGTTCCGGGGCCACACGAGGGCCACGGGCTTCGCGGTCTGCACTACGGGGCGGCCGATCATTACTACGCGCCGGGCGATTATCCCGATCACCATAAGGACGATCATTGCTACGCGCCGGGCGATTATCCCGATCACCATAAGGACGATCATTGCGGGGACGCTCACCACCGCGGTTGTCCCGATCACCAAAAGGACGATCATTGCGGGGACGCTCACCACCGCGGTTGTCCCGATCACCAAAAGGACGATCATTGCGGGGACGCTCACCACCGCGGTTGTCCCGATCACCAAAAGGACGATCATTGCGGGGACGCTCACCACCGCGGTTGTCCCGATCACCAAAAGGACGATCATTGCGGGGACGCTCACCACCGCGGTTGTCCCGA
>NZ_JBHUYE010000013.1:0-82720 GCF_042668835.1 Specibacter sp. NPDC057265 | reverse complement strand
GGGCCCGGGACAGGGCACGGCGGCTTCCCTGCGCCGGGGGCCGTGCCGCTAGAGCGGCGCCGAAGCAGTGGCAATGAGGGCGTCGGAGTTCATTTCAATGCTCGGACCCACTGACTGGATGAAGTCCCGCCGCACCCGGGCAATTGCTTCAGGATCGCGGGGGAGCAGGGTGCGCCAGCCGCTGCCCATCACCAGGTTCCAGGCCATGGCGTCATCAACCTGCAGTGTCAGCGGCTGCACCGCGACGCTGACCTCGGCCAGGCCGCGGGCGCGGAGCCACGCCGACATTTTCTCCACCGAGTCCACACGGGCCATGTTTTGGTTTGGCAATGGCACCACCCCGGCCAGACGGGGCCGTTCCTTGACGGCGGCCTCCAGGATGCGGCTCGCGAAGGGTTCCAGGGCGCCCGCAAGCCAGGTGCTCACCACCATGCGCCCGCCCGGACGCAGCATCGAGGCCAGGTGTTCAACGCCGGCTTCCATGTCAGCAAAAAAGAACATGCTGTAGGAACACAACACCGCGTCAAAGGTCCGGTGCCCACGCCATTGCGTGACATCTGCCTCAGTCAAAGTGGTGTTCAGGATGCGGCGCTGACCTAGATTGTTCGCGGCAATGCGCAGCAGACCTGTCGAGAGGTCCACGCCGTCGACCGTTCCACCAGGGCCCACGGCCAACGCGGCCGGCACGGTTGCCGCGCCCGTGCCGCAGCAGGCGTCAAGGACCTTCGCGCCCGGTTGCAGCATGGCAGCCTCCACCACCGCGCGGCCCATGGGATCCCAAAGTTTTTCCGACCACGCCTCAAATTGCAGCGCCCCATCGGTGAATGCTAGGCCGGGATCGCGAGCTGACATGGGGTGCCTTTCAAAACGGAAACGGGGATGGTGGGCGGAGCGGCGTGGTGGCCTAGCCGTGGCCTTGGAGTTGGGCGCCGGCAAAACCGTTCTGGCGCCAGGCTTCAAAAACGGCAATCGAGGCGGCATTGGCCAGGTTCAACGACCGCAGCGACGGCAGCATGGGCAGCCGGACGCGGGCGGTGACGTGCGGATCATGCTTCACCTCCGGTGGCAGACCGTCCGATTCACGGCCAAACATCAGCACGTCACCGGCTTGGTAGGCGATGGAGGTGTAGTTCTCCTCGCCGTCCGAGGTGAAGGCGAAGACCCGTTCCGGGGCCAGTGCCGTCCAGGCATCAGCCAAGGTCTTGTGGACAGTGACCACCGCCAGGTCGTGGTAATCCAGGCCGGCGCGGCGCAGTTTGGCATCGGAAAAGTCAAAGCCCAGCGGCTCCACCAAGTGCAGTTCAGCACCTGTAATGGCTGCGAGCCTGATGGCATTGCCGGTGTTGCCCGGAATTTCAGGGGTGATAAATAGGATGCGAAACACGCTTGCCATCCTACCGCCCGCCTGGGGGGCGCCGCGTCCCGCGTCCCGCCTTGCGCCTTGCGCCTCCGCCTCCGCCTCCCGCCTTGCGCCGAACCCGCGTTCCGCGTCTCGCCTTGCGCCTTGCCCCGAACCCGCAGCAGATGTCCCCTTGTGCGGGTCAAAGGGACATGTGCTGCGGGCTCGCGTCACGTGGGTGGGCTCGGGACATGTGCTGCGGGCTCGCGTCACGTGGGTGCGTGGGTGGGAACGGGAAGGGCTTAGTACATGCCGCCCAGCAGCCTGTCCAAAATATGCAGGTCCACCACATTGGGTGTGGGTCCGGCTGCGAGAAAACCCTTGACTTCCCGGACAAAGCGGGCGGCATTGGCCACATTGAGCGCATTGGAACCATCTGGTTCCGTGCCCCGGGCGTAGTCAATGACGGGTTCAAAGAGGTTGCCCGTGGCACTGTGGACGCACACCCAGGCTGTGACATTGCATTCCGGGAAGAGTTCCTGAAGTTCCCGGGCCGCCGGGATCAGCTGTGGCGGCGCAACCACCTTGCTGCCATGGAGCAGGACGCTGCCATCCCACCGGAAAGCACCGTCCGGGACCAGCATGGAGCCGATCACGGCTATGCGGTATCCGGAGACCAGCACATGATCCAAATATCCGCGGTTATAGGGAGCCGCGAGGCCATTGACCAGCCGGGCGGCGGGAATGGCCGTGAGCACCTGCTGCATCATCAATTGTGCGCTGCGGGCTTCGCGTTCAAGGCGGGAGGCAGCCCCAAACACACCTCGCCTGCGGGGCGCACCATGGACGGGCTGGGCTGCTGTCCGCCGCGGCAGCACAGGATTTTCCCCCGGCGCCAAAGTTTCATAGGCCGGGAAATAAACCGCCGGGTCGGCGGCCGTGTGGCGTTCCTTGGGCATGCGCCGGGTACTGAAGCCGGTGGCACCGTCCCGGTGCGCCGCCCGCGGATCGCCGCCGCCGTAACCGCGAAAGCCGCGCCCCGGCGCCGCAGTTGGGGTGCGCCGTGTCTGGCCACGTGCGCCGTAGGAATGGTCATAGTTTTTCCGACGCTGGGCATCACTGAGCACTTCATAGGCTTCGGTGACGCGGCGAAAATGCGCCGCATCCCCGCCCCGGTCCGGGTGCGCAATGCGGGCTGCCTTGCGGTAGGCGATCTTAATTTCACGCTCGGTTGCGGTGCGGGCCAGCCCAAGGACTTGATAATGCGTGAGGGACTTCTCGGCCACTGTTGACCTTTCGCTTGCCAAGTGTGCAGAGGTTCAGTCTAGCGGCCCGGAGGTTTCCGGCGCCGCGGCCGTTGTGGTTTTGGCCCGGCAGATTGCGCAGTCGGTACAGTGGGCGGTGTGGAAAAACAGCGCAGCACCGATCAGCGGGCCCGCAGGCAACGTTTGCCCCTTCCCAGCGCGGCGGCACTGGCACTTGCGGCGGCGCTGACGCTCACCGCCTGCACCATCACCCTGCCCGCAACGGAAACGCCGGCCACGACTCCATCAGCACCGCCCCCCACCTTCGCCCCACCCACCGTGGTGGCCGGTTACGACGCCAAGGCCATAGCCGGCGCACCCATGACCTTTGAGGCGGGCAACAGCTTGCGGCCCGACGTGCCCGTGGCCTTCCACGACATTCTGGGCGAGCCGGTGCAGGCTGCCGACTACACCCAAACCCCCGGACCGCCTGAGTGGAAACTCCTGGTCAACAAGGTGGGCGGGCAGACACGGTACAGCAACGCCTCCGGCTGCCAGCTCACCTATTGGACCACCACCAGGCAGGGCCCGCTCATTGCCCAGGGTGATGACAGGGCCTCCACCGTGGCCCTGATGAAATATCTGCTCCCCTCGGTCATGGAGTCTTCGCTGGGCGAGGCCCAGTTGCCGTGGGCCGCCGAAGCCGGCAAGGCCGGACCCGGGATTTCGTTTTTGGCTTTTGGCACCAAAGCGGGCAAAGACGTCATGGCCAGCACCGTGTGGGCCAGGGTCCTGGGCACCGCGGACACGGGTCTGCTGCTCACCCTGGCGTGCCCCACGGACGAACTGCTCGCCGCCACCACACCCAAGGTGATGACGAAGCTGTCGGTGGCGCCGCCGTCGAACTAGCAGGCACCATCCTGCCGCTGGGACCGGACGTAGCGCAGAAAAAGCATGGATTCGGCTTTCAGGACACGGTCCAAAACCATGCTGCGCACGCAGGTCCCGGCGCTGCTGGCAATGCGTCCGGCCTGCCCGCCCACCAGCAGCGGCGAGAGCGTGAGGGACAGCTCATCCACTTCTCCGGCCTCCGCAAAGGTTCCCAGCAGCCTGGGCCCGCCCTCGCAATGGATGGAGTTCAGCCCACGGCCCGTCAACTGGTGCACCAACTGCCCGATATCAAGCTGCGACTGACCAATTTCAATGACTTCCGCCACCTCGGACAGCGCCTGGCGCCGGTCGCGGGGCGCGGAGGCGAGCGTGAAAATCAGCGGCTGCACAGGGGCCCTGGTAAACACCTCCATGCCGGGATCCAGGTCCAGGGAGCCTGAAACAATGGCCAGCGGGGGGTGCGCGCTCAGGCCATGTTCCAGACGCCACTGCTGGGCTTCGGGGCTGAGCAGGGGGCCGCCATAGCCTTCGGCGCGGATGGTCTGGGCGCCCACCACCAGGACCTGGGCCGTGTGGCGCAACAGCAGGAACAGGCGCTGGTCCATGGCATTTCCCAGCTCGCCGGATCGGCCGTCCACGCTGGCGGCACCGTCAATGCTTGCGACAAAATTAAAGCTCACCCACGGCTTGCCATCCGGAGGCCGCGAAAGCGGCGCGGCATGCATTTCCGCTTCCAGTTCAGTGCCGGAGAGCGTCGCGGGGCTGGGGAAGAGCCGCTCGATCATGGCATGGCCTGCCCGTGGCGGGCCGGTTGTTCCTGGGCGGGGACATTGACCTCAGCCATGTTGTGCAGCAGGAACTCCGGCTCCCGCCAACCAAGCACGGCTTCGGTCATTCGAATGGCATCCGTCGCCGCCGCCACATTGTGCATCCGCAGCACGCGGGCGCCGCCGAGAATGCAGATGGTGCCGGCGGCCAACGACCCGGCCAAGCGATCCTTTTTGGCCCGGTCCAGGGTTTCGCCAATGAAGTCCTTGTTTGAAACGGCCGCCAGGGTGGGGTAGCCCAGCGCCGCGATTTCATGGAAGCGGCGCGTAATCTCCAGTGTGTGCAAGGTGTTTTTATTCAGGTCATGGCCGGGATCCACCAGGATTTTCTCCGCCGGAACGCCCAAGGACAGGGCCAGTTCGGTTTTCTCGGCAAGAAAGGCCACCACCGAGGCCACCACATCGTCGTATTGCGGCCGCGGGAAGGATGTGCGTGGTTTTGCCATGGAATGCGTGATGACAAGGTGGGCCCCGGACCCGGCCACCACGGACGCGATCTCCGGATTGGCCAGACCGGTGGTGTCATTGATGACATGGGCGCCCGCGGCGATGCTCTGGGCAGCCACCTCGGGCAAAAACGTGTCCACGGAAATAATGACGTCGCTGGCCGCTGCGACCTCGGCGATGACCGGCACCACCCTGTCCGCCTCCTCGGCAGCGCTCAGGGCCGGGCCCGGCGCGAACGGAACCCCGCCAATGTCAACCCAGTGCGCACCATCACGCACCGCGGCAAGCGAGGCGGCAATGGCGGCGTCCAAGGCGAAGGTGGCCCCGCCGTCGTAAAAGGAATCAGGAGTGCGGTTGATGATGGCCATCAGGGCCACCTGCCGGCTGAAATCCAAGGTGCGTGCACCAAAACGATGCATCGGATGCAACAGGGGTGGGGTGAAAAAGGGTGCTGCAGTGGCCGTGGATGCCGAAACGGCGGAATTGTCCATGTCACCATCCAATAGCCTTGGGTGAACTTTGCCGTACAGCGCGGCGTGCCGTGTCGGATCTTTTTGTCCAGGCACTGCCAGGGGAGGCGCAGCTGACCGCGCCGCTGATGCCCACCGGCCGTGCCTGGCGCACCAGTCGGGCCGCGCCTGGGGCACGGGCCGACTGGTGCGCACGAAGGCTGTGCGGAAGGGGCGGCCGCCGGCGTCGTGCGGCCGCCCCTTCTACATATCAGCGGACCGCCGCCAGGGCATCAACCAGGCCTTCGCCGTAGTAGCTGTTGTTGCCCGGCGTGCCAATGCAGGCGGACCCGGTGGGCGTCGCGGAAGGCTGGCAGGGCTGGTCCGTTGCCTGCCTGCGCAATTGCTTGATCATTTGCGCCGGCTTCATTTTCGGATCCTGGGACTTCATCAGGGCCAGCACGCCGGCCACCTGGGGGGAAGCCATGGACGTGCCACTGAGCAGCCCATAGCTGTTGTTCGGCAAGGTGGAGAGGATGCGTGAGCCCGGTGCCGCCACGTCAATGACATTCAAGCCCCGGTTGGAAAAGGCGGACAGTTTGCCGGCCTGATCGGTGGAAGCGACTGTCACCACGCCCTCCAGTTCTGCCGGGATGTCCTTGCAGCCATTGTTGATGGTGCGTTCAATGCCGGCCACGTCGTTGGGGCTGACGGTGTCGGTGGTCTTGTTGGCCAGATCGTAGGAGGCGTTTCCGGCCGCGGCCGCATGCACCACGCCCGCCTTGGTTGACCACTTCACGGCGCGTTCAACGGCGTCCAGCACCGCCCTTTGGTCGGGCTGGTCAGCACACCAGAACTGCATCGGGTCGATGTAGTAGCTGTTGTTGGTCACATCCATGCCCTGCAGTCCGGCCCACATGAAACCGCAAATGGCGTATTCCGGGTAGATGGAGCCGGCGTCGTTGACCACCTTGACCGAGGCCATGCGCACATTGGGGGCCACGCCCACCATGCCCACGCCATTGCGGGGGGCGCCAATGATGCCTGCCACATGGGTGCCGTGGGAGGAGCTGGTGGGGAACCAGCCGGTGGGGGAGGTGTCCGGGCGTCCTGCGTTGGTGCAGTTGACCGAGGCGGCCACGTCAATGTTGGGTGCGAGGTCGGGGTGGACCGGGTCAATGCCGCTGTCCAAAACCCCCACCAAAACGTCGCGGGAACCGTCAGTGATGAGGTGGGCCTGATCAGCCTTGATCTGGTCCAAGCTCCACTGTTCACCCTCGCGGGGATCTTCGGCAAGCCCCTCAAACGCGGCGTCGCCGTAGCGCACGTCGGTGTCGGCCGTTTGTTTTTGGCGCAGCTGCGGTGCCCTTTGCCACGGGGTCACAATGCCCTCGGGGGTGCCTTCGGCCACTGGGATGGTGCGGGTCGCCCCGACGGATTCCACGGATGACTTGCCGCTTGTGAGGATGTCCTTGCGGAAGTTCGCGCGGTCCGACTGCGCAATGACCACGCCAATTTCCGGCCACTGCTGGACGGCGACGCCCCCTGCAGCCTCCACGGCCTGCACGGCGGCCCGGGTCCGGTTGGCGTTGGCGGCCTTGACATTGACCACGTAGCTCATGATCTGGCCGTCGGCTGCCGGAAATTCCACGGGTGTGGAAGGCGCGCGCGGCGGTGCGGCCACGGCGCTGGTGCCCACCAAAGTGGACGCCGTCAGGGCCACCGCGCACAGGGCGGCAGCTGCGGTTCGGCGTAATAATGCTGTTGGCATCAAAATGATCCCCCATGGGTTGGTGTGATGTGAGACACCTTGATCTTGTCACCGGGGCCGGACACTGACAAGGACCATGGCGTAGAATTGCTCAGGTGCCCGTGTATTTAGATCACGCGGCGACCACGCCAATTTCGGCCTCGGCCCTCGCCGCACTCACCACCGTTATCGCCCGTAGCGGCAATCCGTCCTCCCTGCACGGGGCGGGCCGGCGGGCCCGCGCCACCGTGGAGCAGGCCCGCGAAACCATTGCCGCAGCTGCCGGCGCGCATCCCACCGAGGTCATTTTCACTTCCGGCGGCACTGAAGCCGACAACCTTGGTGTCAAGGGCCTGTTCTGGTCCCGGCGCGCAGCCGAGCCTGCCCGCAACCGCATCCTGGTTTCCAGTGTGGAGCACGCAGCCGTGCAGGACACGGTGGAATGGCTGGAAAAGCACGAGGGCGCGCAGGCGCTCTGGCTGCCGGTGGATGCCGACGGCACCCTGGACCTGGCGGCTCTGGAGGCGGAACTGGCCGACGGCGGCGCGGACTCCGTGGCGCTCATCAGCTGCATGTGGGCCAACAATGAGGTGGGCACCGTTGAGCCCATCGCGGAGATTGTGGCGCTCGCGGACAGTTACGGCATCCCGGTGCACTCCGACGCCGTGCAGGCCTTCGGTTCCATTGACGTGCATTTCAGGGACTCCGGTCTGGCCGCGATGAGCATCAGTGGACACAAAATTGGTGGTCCGGTGGGCGTTGGCGCCCTGTTGCTGGGCCGTGCGATAACCCTGACGCCCGTCCAGCACGGCGGCGGGCAGGAGCGCGGTGTCCGCTCCGGGACCCTGGACACCGCCGGCATTGCCGCTTTTGCCGCGGCGGCGCAGGAGGTCACGCAAAACCTGGCCGCTGAGAGCCAACGCATCGCCGGGCTGCGTGACGCCGTGATTGCCGCCGTGCGGGAGCTGGTGCCCGATGCGGTGCTGCGCGGGGTGGACCCCGCGCAGCGTCCCGCCGGCAGGCTTCCCGGCAACGCGCACTTCACCTTTCCCGGATGCGAGGGGGATTCGCTGTTGTTCCTGTTGGACATGGCTGGCATTGAATCCTCCACCGGCTCCGCGTGCACCGCCGGCGTCCCGCGGCCCTCCCACGTGCTGCTGGCCATGGGACTGGATGAGGACACCGCACGTGGCGCACAACGCTTCAGTCTGGGGCATACATCCGCCCCGGAGGACGTTGAGGCCTTTGTGAAGGCGCTGCCCAACGCCCATGCCCGCGCGAAAACCGCAGGCATGGCCGCGCACGTGTCCAGCATTGAAACGGCCAGCACCAGGGACCGCTGAGGCGCCCGGGCTGGAGAAAATAAAGCACAAGCATCAAAACAAGCAGTACGGAAGGCAAGCAATGCGAGTATTGGCCGCCATGAGTGGTGGAGTTGACTCCGCCGTAGCCGCAGCCCGAGCGGTGGACGCGGGGCACGACGTCGTCGGTGTGCACCTGGCGCTCTCCCGCATGCCCGGCACACTGCGCACCGGCAGCCGCGGCTGCTGCACCGTGGAGGACTCCAATGACGCCTGGCGTGCCTGCGACAAGCTCGGCATCCCGTACTACGTCTGGGACTTCTCCGAACGGTTCAAGGAGGACGTGGTGCAGGACTTCATTGACGAATACGCCGCCGGGCGCACCCCCAACCCCTGCATGCGCTGCAATGAGCGGATCAAGTTCGCTGCCCTGCTGGAAAAGGCCATTGCGCTGGGCTTCGACGCCGTGTGCACCGGCCACTACGCCAAGGTCATCACCGACGCCGACGGCAATCCGGAGCTGCACCGCGCCGCGGACTGGGCCAAGGACCAGAGCTATGTGCTGGGCGTGCTGACCCACGAGCAGCTCAAGCACTCCATGTTCCCGCTGGCCGACACCCCGTCCAAGGCGGAGGTCCGCGCGGAGGCCGAAGCCCGCGGACTGTCGGTGGCCAAAAAGCCCGACAGCCATGACATTTGCTTCATTTCCGACGGCGACACCGCCGGCTGGCTGGCCGAGAAGATCCAGATGACCGACGGCGACATTGTGGACGAGTCCGGCGCGAAGGTGGGCGGCCACAGCGGCGCCAACCAGTTCACCGTGGGCCAGCGCCGCGGCCTGAAGCTGGGCACCCCGGCAGCTGACGGAAAGCCCCGCTTTGTGCTGGAGATCCGGCCCAAGGAAAACAAGGTGGTGGTGGGACCCCACGCCCTGCTGGCCATTGACGAGCTTGAAGGGATCAAGGTTTCCTGGGCCGGGCTGCCCATAGCCGAGGTTGCCACGGGGGCCGGGTTCGATTGCCACGCCCAGGTCCGCGCCCACGGAGACCCGGTTCCGGCCCGTGCGAAGGTCACCGAAACCACTGACGACGCCGGCACCCGCCAGCTGCTGCACGTGACCTTGGCTGAGCCGCTGCGCGGTGTGGCCCCGGGCCAAACAGTGGTTTTGTACCAGGGCTCCCGCGTGCTGGGCCAGGCCACCATTGATTCAGCAAGATCGCTGGCCAGGCCGCAGCTGCCCTAGCCCCCGGCTGGGCCTTGCGCCGCTGGCGTAAACTTCCGGTATAGGTGATTTGGATCACGGAAGGTTTACCAACATGCCCCCGCACGCAATCCCCAACCCCATGCAGTATTTGACCGGCGCACTGAACCAGTGCGCCGAAGTCATTGCCGCCATTTCAGCCAACCAGGCGCAATGGCCCACGCCCTGTGAGCACTGGAGCGTGCAGGATCTGCTGCACCATCTGGTGGTGCAGGACCTGCACAAGTTCACCATCATGGCCCGCGGCCATCATATTGATCCCTTCGCCGCGGATGCCACCGTGGGGGCCGACTGGTCCACGCGCTTCAGCGACGGCGCGGCCCTGCTGATGCGGGCCTGGGCCTCCGCCGACCTCAGCGCCCAGGTGGCCCTGCCTGGCGGCGGCGAGGCGCCGCTGCGCAGCCGGATCGGCCTGCAGATAACCGAATTCACCGTCCACTCCTGGGATCTGGCACGGGCCACCGGGGTTCCCATCACCCTCGACCCCAAGCTGGCGGACCAGTCCCTGGCGTGGGCGCAGCGCACCCTCAAACCCGAACTGCGGGGACCGGAAAAAGGGATCGGCCCCGAGGTTCGGGTGCCCATCGCCGCCGATTCCTACACCAAACTGGCCGCATGGTTTGGCCGCAGCCCCTACTTCAGGGCCGGACCCCGCGCCGACTCCCTGGCATGACGGGCCGGCGCCAACAGCGGCGCGGGTGTGGCGCCGGGCGCCAAATCTGATAGTAGTTAACCACCAGGTACGTGGCGCAGATCACAATTGTCGGCGCCGGCTGTTCCCTGTAATCCACCAAAAGAAAGATTACTGATGGCTAAGAAGAATTTCAGGTTCAGTGCCGCGCTGGCCATGGCAGGCATATCCGCCCTCGCCGTGACTGCCTGCACGGGCCCCACCGGTGGCAGCAACAATGACGGTGCCGGCGACGATGCCGGCGGACCCGTCATTGTGGGAACCACTGACAAGACAACGTTCCTGGACCCGGCGGCCTCCTATGACAACGGCTCGTTCATGGTCATGAATCAGATCTACCCCTTTGTGCTGAATTCGGCGGCGGGCAGCGCAGATCCCAAACCGGACATTGCCGAATCGGCTGAATTCACCTCCCCAACCGAGTACACCGTGAAATTGAAGCCGGGACTGAAGTGGGCCAACGGAACCGAACTGGATTCCAAGGACGTGAAGTTCTCCTTCGACCGCCAGACTAAGATCAATGACGCCAGCGGTCCGGCCACCTTGCTGGCCAACCTGGAAAGCGTCGAGGCGCCGGACGCCACCACGGTGGTGTTCAAACTCAAGCTGGGCAATGACCAGACCTTCCCGCAGGTGCTCACCAGCCCCGCCGGACCCATTGTTGATGACAGCGTTTTCAGCGCCGATGCCGTAACCCCGGATGAGGACATTGTGTCCGGCAAGGCATTTGCCGGCCAATTCACCATTGACACGTTCACCAAGAACCAGCTGATCTCCTTCAAAAAGAACCCGGACTACCAGGGACTGCTGGGCCCGGCCAAGTCCGAATCGGTCACGATGAAGTATTTTGCCGACTCCAACAACATGAAGCTGGAAGTCCAGCAAGGCAGCATTGACGTGGCCTACAGGTCATTGACGGCCACCGACATTGAAAGCCTCAAGGCTGACAAGAACGTGCGGGTCGACATTGGGCCCGGCGGGGAAATCCGCTACATTGTGTTCAACTTTGACACCATGCCCTTTGGCGCCAAGACCCCCGAGGCGGATGCCAAGAAGGCCCTGGCTGTGCGTGCGGCCATGGCGGACGCCATTGACCGTGAAAAGATTGCCGATCAGGTCTACAAGGGAACCTACCTGCCCCTCTACTCCTACGTCCCGGCAGGATTCACCGGTGCCATTGAGCCGCTCAAGGATGAATACGGTGACGGTGACGGCGGCCCGGATCTGGACAAGGCGGCCAAGGCCTTGTCCGCAGCCGGCGTCCAAACCCCGGTGACCTTGGACCTGCAGTACAACCCCGACCACTACGGGTCCTCCTCGGGAGACGAATACGCAGCCATCAAGGCCCAGCTCGAGGACAGCGGATTGTTCAAGGTCAACCTGCAGTCCACTGAATGGGTCTCCTACTCCAAACAACGCACCGCGGACGCCTACCCCATGTACCAGCTGGGCTGGTTCCCGGACTACTCGGATGCCGACAACTACCTCACCCCGTTCTTCAGCACCGAGAACTTCCTGAAAAACCATTACAGCAACGAATCGGTGCAGAACATGATCACCGAGCAGCTGACCATGAACGATCCGGCGCAGCGCACCAAGCTCATTGAAGACATCCAGACCGCAGAGGCCAAGGACCTCTCCACCCTGCCGCTGCTGCAGGGGGCCCAGGTTGCCGTCTCGGGTGTTGACGTTGCAGGCACCGCCGACACCTTGGATGCCTCGTTCAAGTTCCGCCTGGGCGTGCTGTCCAAATAGCGCTCTGCAGGCAGCGGCATTTTCCGCTGTCCTGAAACCCACCACATCACACAACAGTGCACGGGGCGGGGCTTTCCCTCAGGGGCGCCCCGTCCTTTGCCTGGCTGCACGTCCACACCGGACGCACGGCCGGCACTGTCATGGAAGGAAACAGGCGCACATGACCGCATTGATTGACCTGCCAGCGGATGAACCCGCAGTGCGGGCCCCCAGAAGCAGAAAAGGTGGCAGCCTGGGCAAATACCTGGCCGTCCGCTTTATCCTGATTTTCCCCACCATTTTCATCCTGGTGACGATGGTGTTTTTCCTCATGCGGCTCACCGGCGATCCCATCACGGCCGCACTGGGCGGCCGGCTGCCACCGGAGCAGCTGGCGCAACGCATCAACGAGGCGGGCTATGACAGGCCGCTGCTGGTCCAGTACGTGGAGTACCTGGGCCAGATAGCCACCGGCAACTTTGGGCGGACCATTTCAGATAACCTGCTGATCTCGGACATGCTGGCCACTTATGGCACCGCCACCCTCGAGCTGGCGGTCAACTCCCTCATCGTGGCCCTGGTGATCGGCATCCCCTTTGGCATGTTGGCCGCGTACAAGCGTGACAAGTGGCAGGACGCCATTTCCCGGGTCCTGGCGATCGCCTTTTATGCAACACCGGTATTTTTTGCCGGCCTGCTCTTGAAGCTCGTGTTCTCCAGTTGGCTGGGCTGGTTCCCCGTTGCCGGGCGTGCCGGCACCGTCACGGAAATTTCCATGGCCCAACTTGCGGCTCCATCCGGCATCTACTGGCTCGATGCCCTGCGCAGCGGCAACATGCCGGCCTTTTGGGACGTGGTGGAGCATTCGGTGCTGCCTGCTGTGGCCCTGGGTCTGCTGACCGCCGGCATATTTCTGCGTCTGGTCCGCACCAACGTCATTGGCACCTTGAGCAAGGACTACGTTGAAGCCGGCCGTTCCCGCGGCGTGGGTGAATACCGTTTGTTGTCCAAGCACGCCTACAAGCCGGCACTGATCCCCATCATCACCGTCATGGGGCTGCAGATTGCCCTGCTGCTCGGCGGTGCCGTGCTGACCGAAACCACCTTCGAATGGAAGGGGCTCGGCTTTCAACTGGCCCATTACCTCACCGCCCGTGACTTTGTGGCGGTGCAGGGCATTGTGGCGCTCCTGGCAGTCATTGTTGCCATCACCAACTTCATTGTGGACGTCATTGCCGCACTGATCGACCCGAGGGTGAGGTACTAGGCCATGGACCGCAAAGGATCATTGTTCTCCCGCCTGCCCATTGTTTCCCACCTCAACAAGAGCATGGGACTGCAGCGCGGCATGCTCATTGCCGGCATTGCCATGACAGCGGTTTTCCTTTTGACCGCAGCCTTCGCACCGTTGCTTGCTCCCTACAACCCCACCCAACGCTTTGACCAGACCCAGGCAGCGCCGTCGTCCGAGCATCTTTGGGGCACGACGGCGGGAGGTTACGACGTCCTGTCCCGCACCATTTGGGGGGCCCAGACCGCCCTGCTGGTGATAGTCGTGGCCGTGGCGCTGTCCATTTTCATTGGTGTCGTGTTGGGGCTGCTGTCCGGATATCTTGGCGGCTGGCTTGACCGGGTGCTGGTGGTGGTGGCCGATGCCATTTACGCCTTTCCCACCCTGCTGCTGGCCATGGTGATGTCCATTGCCATCAGCCAGGGCCGCTCGGATTTGTGGTCGGGGGTGTTTGCGGCCGCCATTTCCATCACGGTGGTCTTCATTCCGCAATATTTTCGGGTGATCCGTGCCGAAACCATCCGCTTGAAGGCTGAACCCTTTGTGGAGTCGGCCATTGTGGTGGGTGCCTCCAGTGCACGCATCATGGCCCGGCACATTTACAAAAACGCCACCCGCACCCTGCCGTTGATTTTCACCTTGAACGCCTCGGAGGCCATCCTGACGCTCGCCGGACTGGGCTTTCTGGGCTTCGGCATTGAACCATCCGCCGCCGCGGAGTGGGGTTACGACCTCAACCATGCACAGTCGGACGCCACCGCCGGCATCTGGTGGACGGGGGTCTTCCCGGGGGCGGCCATTGTGTTCACCGTGTTGGGGCTGACGCTGCTGGGCGAGTCCATGAACGATTTGAACGATCCACGGCTCCGGGGGCGCAAACGCGCCTTTACAAAAGCAGGCCCGAGCCCCCGGGGCAGCGGATCCGATGACATCAAGGAAGAAGAGTTGGTGGGCACATGAGCCAGGGAACAACAAACGCGCCGGCCGGGGCCTCCGCGCCGGCGCCCGTGCTGGAGATAGCCGAACTCAAAATCACCTTTGCCACGGACCAAGGGGACGTGCGCGCTGTCAAGGACGTGTCCTTTTCCGTGGCGCCGGGGGAAATTGTGGCGGTGGTGGGGGAGTCCGGCTCCGGCAAAACCGTCACAGCCAAGGCCATTTTGGGTCTGCTGCCGGAAACCGCACGCAGCAGCGGGGCGGTGGTGGTCTCCGGCAACAATGTCATCACGGTGGGTTCGCAACAGCTGCGCCAAATCCGCGGCCGCGACGTGGCCATGGTGTTTCAGGAACCGTCCACGGCACTTAACCCCGTGTACACCGTGGGCTGGCAGATCGCCGAGGGCCTGCGTGCCCACCGCCCCGCGGGCAGGCGGGTGGGGAAAAGGGAGGCCCGGGCCCTGGCCATCGAGGCGCTGCGCAAGGTGGGCATCCCGGAACCGGAGAAGCGGGCTGATTACTATCCGCACCAGTTTTCCGGGGGTCAAAAGCAGCGCGTGGTCATTGCCGCGGCCCTGGCCCTCAACCCCAGCCTGATTGTGGCCGATGAGCCCACCACGGCACTGGACGTGACGGTGCAGGCGGAAATTTTGGAGCTGCTGCGTCAGCTGCGCGACCGTGACGGGACCTCCATTGTCCTGATCACCCACAACATGGGCGTGGTGGCGGATCTGGCCGACCGGGTGGTGGTCATGTTCGAAGGCGATGTGGTGGAGCAGGCAACTGCACAGGCGCTCTTTGCCGCGCCCCGGCAGGAGTACACCCAAAAACTGTTGGCCGCCGTGCCGCACCTGGGCCAAAATTCGGCCTCTGCGGGCTTCACTGAACGCGCCTTTCAAGACAGGGAAGTGCTGGTCCGGGCCACCGGTCTGGAAATTGAATACCCGGGCCGCTTGGGAAGCCCGGCTTTCAAGGCCGTGGACCGGGTCTCCTTCACCATCAGTGCAGGTGAAGTGTTTGGCCTGGTGGGGGAGTCCGGTTCCGGAAAAACCACCATTGGCCGTGCCATTGCGGGCCTGAACCGGACCACCGGGGGATCGCTTGAGGTCCTGGGCTATGAAATGCGGAACTACAGGGAACGTACTTTCAGACCCCTGCGCAAGGACATTGGCTTTGTTTTTCAAGATCCTGCCGCTTCCTTCAACCCGCAGCTGAGCATTGGGCAGTGCGTCGCCGAACCACTGGCCATCCACACCAAACTGTCCGGTTCCGCCATCGACCAAACCGTGGCGGAGCTTCTGGAGTCGGTGCAGTTGCCGCGCGCCTATGCCCAAAGGTTCCCGCACGAACTTTCCGGCGGCCAACGCCAACGTGCCTCCCTGGCGCGTGCCTTGGCGCTCAAGCCCAAACTTCTCATTGCCGATGAACCCACCTCGGCTTTGGATGTCTCGGTCCAGGCGAAGGTTTTGGAGCTCTTCCGCGAGATTCAAAACGAGATGGGGTTCGCGGCATTGTTCATCAGTCATGACCTGGCAGTGGTGGACATTCTGGCCGAATGGGTGGGTGTGCTGTTCAAAGGCAAAATGGTGGAGCAGGGCATTGGACATCAGGTCATGGGCAAGCCGGACCATGACTACACCAAACGCCTGCTCGCATCCCTGCCGGTTCCCAACCCGGCTGAGCAGGCCGAACGCCGCGCCAGCCGTCGGGCGCTGCCCATGGCGGGATAGGCAGCCGCCAGGGAAGGTGCGGTGCCCGGCTTGGACGCGGCTTTGGTCCCGTCCGGGCACCGCCTAAACTTAGTTTCCATGACCCAACCGAGCCAGCCGCAGCACCTGTCCGTTGACGACTTCGACCCGGCCGCCAGCTCCCTCACCGGCGCCGTCGATCCGGCCGTCATGGCTGAACTGCTGTCCATCCGCGCCAGCATTGACAACTTTGACGCAACCTTGGTGTATTTGCTCGCTGAAAGGTTCAAGGCCACCCAGCGCGTGGGCATCCTCAAGGCCAAGCATCAGCTCCCGCCGGCGGACCCCACCCGGGAGAAGGCCCAAATCCAGCGCCTGCGTGCGCTCGCCGAATCGGCCAACCTGGATCCGGCCTTTGCGGAAAAGTTCCTGAACTTTGTCATCAGCGAGGTCATCCACCACCACCAGGCCATTTCCGACAGCCACTCCGCCGTGGCTGCCACCGGCGTGGTGCCGGTGGTGAGCCACGATGGCCAGGGGTTCGTGGCCGAGGCGCTGCAGACCCCGCACGGCACCGGTCCGCACGCCAAGTGAGCACCCCGGCTGTTTCCTTTCCCCCCACAGCAACCGCCACGGTTCTGGGCCAATGGCCCGGCTCTGACCCGGTGGAGACGGCCAAGGTGTCCCTGGGCCTGCTCACCGGCCCGCACCTGCCCGGATTGGCTGCCCTGCCCGCACGCGGCATCGGATCCGACGCCGTGGGGCGCACGGCCGCCATGCTGGTGGAAATGCCTGTCGATGTCCAGCCCTACGGTTGGCGTTTTACCAGCCGTCCGGGGCTGGACCAGCGCCGGGCGGCCTCGGCGTTGTCCACCGACCTGAATGTGCTGGCCGATGTGGTGGGTGCCGCCGGGGAGGTGCCCGCCCATTTCAAGGTCCACCTCACCGGTCCCTTGTCCCTGTCCGCCGCCATCCACCTGCATTACGGGGAACGCGCGCTGCAAGATCATGGTGCGCGGCGGGACCTTGCCCAATCTTTGGCCGCCGGCATGGTTTTGCATGCGGAAAGGGTCCGGGCGGCCGTCCCCGGAGCCGCCCTGACACTGCAGATTGATGAACCAACCATTGCCGCGGTTTTGGCCGGAACCATCCCCACCGCTTCGGGGTACCGCACCCTGCGTGCCATTGCGGGCTCTGAACTGCGGAACACCTGGACTGCGCTGGTGGACGCTGCCCGGGCGGCGGGGTTCAGTGCCGTGGTGTTGAACCTGGCGCGCCATGCCGCGCCGGGCAGTGGCCCGCAGGCCCTGTACGAAGGTGCGGACCAGGAGGCCGCGGCGTGGCGCACCGCGCTGCAAACGGCCTTGGTCTCCGGTGTCGACGCCGTCGCAGTGCCCCTGCAGGGCCTGGATGCCGGCCATTGGGAGCAACTGGCCGGTGCGCTGGAATCCGGTCTGGGCGTGTGGGCCGGGACCGTTCCCGTGGGTGATGCTGCGGCCCCGCCGCCGTATGCGGTGCTGTTGGAGCGGATCCTGCGGCCCTGGCGCGGGCTGGGGCTGGCTGAGCCGCTGCTCAATCAGCTGCGCATCACCCCCGAGGGGGAACTGGCCGGCGTTTCACCGCAGCAGGGCCGGATGGTGCTGGGCCGCGCCCTGGAGGTCGCCGATGCCCTGGCGGAGATCCAACACAGCTGAGGGTTCCCGGGGCGGGAAATTGTGTCGCTCCCGTGACGGAGCCATTGCGCGGATCCGCCCTCCGGCTTCATAGACTGGGTTCTTGAGTTGGGGGGAACCACATTTGAACGCTGGAAAAGTACGACGCCGGGCCTGGCAGGGTGCGGGGGTGGCCGTGGTGGCGGCTGTGAGCCTGCTGCTGACGGACTTGCCCGGCGCACCAGCACCCGGCCCGGACCCTGCCGCCTGGGCCGGCGCTGCGGCGGCGCCGGGTCCGCCGGCGCCGACAGCTGCCCCCGCCACGGCCGTGCCGGCTCACGGCACCGCCGGGGCGCCGCAACCGAGCGGCCAGGACGATTTTGCCACCATCTGGGACCTGCCGGCAGGGTCGTTGGTGCTGAACCCGGCCTCGGGCCGGCGGGAGGTCCTGGATCCGGAGCTTGCACGTTCGGCAGTGGTGTTTGGGGACTCCCAGGCGGCAGGAGCGCAGGGCGTGCCCACCAGCGGCACCTGGGTCACGCGCGGTTTGGCGGCCCAGGGCTACAAGGTGCGTTTTGTGGGTGCCGGCGGCATTGGTTATACGGCCAGGACCGCGCAGTCAGGCAATTATGTGGACTCGCTGCTCAGCGGCCAAATCACCCTTCCCTACGGCAACCCTGCGCTGGTGGTGGTGCAGGGCGGTGGCAATGACGCCACCACGGGCGCCAGCGACGCCGCGATCCTGGCCAACGCTGAACGTCTGCTGCGGGAACTGAAGGTCAGCTACCCCGCCGCCCGCTACCTGGTCATTGGCACGCTGGCCCGGGGCACCCGGGAAAGCGCCCGCCGCACCGCGGTTGATGAGCTGCTGGCGGGATTTGCCCAGCGCAACGGCGTGGCCTTCATCGGTGCCGGGGACTGGCTGAGCCGTTATGGTCTGAGCAACAAAATGGCCGACGGCGTGCACTTAAACGCCAGCGGGCATCAGGAACTGGCCAAGGCTTTGGCAACCCGGCTGAACCAGCTGGGCCTGCACGCACCGGCACGCAAGGGGCAGGCGGGCGAACACCCAGGTTAGAGGCGGCCGGCGGCCTTGAGCCTGATGTACATGTCGGCCAGGGCCGGCGGCAGTTCCGCAGGCGGGGCATCCACCACCTCCACACCCGCTTTTTTAAGCACTGCGGTGATGGCGCTCCGGCGGTTCAAGGTGTGTTCAGCTGCTGCGGCACGGTAGGCGGAGGTGGTGCTGCCGCGCTCCGAACGGGCCTCATCCACCGCTGGATCACGCACGGATGCCACCACCACCACATGCTTTTGGGCCAGGGAGGTGGCCAGCGGAATCAGGCCTTCCTCGGCGGCGCCGGCGTCAAGGCTCGTCACCAGCACCACCAGCGCCCGGTGGGCCGTAATGTCCCGCACCTGGCCGGCAATGCCGGCGGCATGCAGCTCAATCAGTTCCGGTTCCAGCGGCGCCAGGGACTGGACCATGGCGTTGAGCATGTTTCCCTTGCCTGTGGAGGAGACCTTCGCCCGGACGCGTCGGTCGTAGGCAAGCAGACCCACCCGGTCCCCGCCCCGCTCGGCCAGCACCGCCAACAGCAGCGACGCCTCCATGCCGGTGTCCAGGGCCGTCTCATCGGCAATGCGGGTGGCGGAGGTGCGGGAGGTGTCCAGCACTATGACCACGCGCCGGTCCCGTTCGGGGCGCCAGGTGCGCACCACCATATCCCGGCGTCGGGCGGTGGCCCGCCAGTCAATGGAACGCACGTCGTCGCCGCGCACGTAGTCCCGAAGGGAGTCGAATTCCGTTCCCGCACCCCGGATCTGCACCGCGGCCCTGCCATCGAGTTCGCGCAGTTTTCTGAGCTTGGAGGGCAGATGACGTTTTGAATGAAAGGGCGGCAGGACCCGCAGGCTGCCGGGGGCGGCAATGGTGCCCTGCCGTGCGGCCATGCCCAGCGGCCCATAGGAGCGCACCGTGACGTGCCGGCTGCCCAGGTCCCCCCGCCGCGACGGCAGCATGGACAGTTGAAGCGCCGCCCGTTCCCCGGGCCGGATGTCCACGTCCTGGCGTGCATTGCGCACCCCGGCCGAGGGCTGCCAACCGTCCTTGACCTGGCCCCGCAGACGGCGCGGGGATTCATTGCCCAGCAGGAGCGTGGCGGTCACCGCCTCACCCAGCCGCACCCCCGGAGGCAGCAGGCGTTGCACGGCCACGTGCCGCGGGGAAGCGGCCAAGCCCACATCCAGCACCAGCACGGCCGCAAGCACCCCCAGGGCCAGCAGCCACGACGCCAGCCCCGGAAAGAGCATGATGGGCACCAGCGCGGCCAGAGTCAAGGCAAGGAACCTGCCCGAAATTGCCATAAAAGCGCTACTTCCCGCTCAACGGGGCACCGGGACGGTGGCCAGGATGGAACGCAGCACATGGTCGGCGGATACGCCGTCCATCTCAGCCTCGGGCCGCAGCGACACCCGGTGCCGCAGCGTGGGCAAAGCCAGCGCCTTGACGTCATCGGGGGTGACGAAGCTCCGGCCCGACAACCAGGCGTAGGCACGCGCCG
This sequence comes from Specibacter sp. NPDC057265, assembly GCF_042668835.1. Lineage (NCBI taxonomy): Bacteria > Bacillati > Actinomycetota > Actinomycetes > Micrococcales > Micrococcaceae > Specibacter > Specibacter sp. NPDC057265. Next base: position 62,655 of record NZ_JBHUYE010000013.1, on the reverse strand, counting down.
ACTTTAAAATGGCTGTGGCCCCGCGCGGTGACACTCCCAGCCCGAAGGAGGGCGCGGTGCGGGTGGCCCTGACAAGATCCACCACGTAGGCCAGGATTTCCGGGGCCACAGCCACCTGGGCCACTTCCGTGCGGGCTTGGGCCAGCTCTGCCGCCCCGGCCACGGCGCGCACTCCGGCGGCCTGCAGGTCCTGCGGGTCAAACCCCAGGCTGTGCCTGCGGATGACTTCAATTTCCTCGTCCCGGCCCGGCAATTCCATGGTGAGCTTGAGCAGGAACCTGTCCAGCTGGGCTTCCGGGAGCGGGTAGGTGCCTTCATATTCCACCGGGTTCTGCGTCGCCGCCACCATGAACGGCGAGGGCAGCCGGCGTGAGAGGCCATCGACCGAGACCTGGTGTTCCTCCATGGCCTCCAGCAGGGACGCCTGGGTCTTGGGTGGGGTGCGGTTGATTTCATCGGCGAGCAGAATGTTGGTGAACACCGGCCCGGCCCGGAAGGTGAAGGCGGAGGTGCTGGCATCGTAGATCAGGGAGCCCGTCACGTCCCCAGGCATGAGGTCCGGGGTGAACTGCACGCGTTTGGTGTCCAGGCTCAGTGCCGCCGACAATGCCCTGACCAGCAGGGTCTTCGCCACACCCGGCACGCCCTCCAACAGGACGTGGCCGCCAGCGAGCAGCGCAATGAGCAGCCCCGTCACGGTGGCGTCCTGTCCCACCACGGCCTTGGCCACCTCGGTGCGCACAGCCCACAGGGACTGCGCTGCCGGGCTTGGCGTGTACTGCTGGGATTGCGCGGGCGCGTGCACCGGTTCCGCCGGCGCCTCCGCCGGGGGTGCCGGGTTGTTGGGGGGCATTGTCATTGGCGTGCCACTTCTTCCTCTAAAGCCGCAAGGTCCACGGCCATGGTCAATAATTCCTTGTCGGTCCGGGCATCCGGACCCATCAGCTGCGCGGCCACGTCGCGGCGCTCCCTGCCGGTGGCGGCAGCCACTGCTTCAACCACGGCGTCGGGCCCGGCAAAATGGCCCAGCCGCAGCTGCTGGGCCAGCCGGGTCAAGGTGGCACGCCGCAGGGCCCGTCCGGCAGTCCCGGCCGCGCGGGCATCCTGGTAAAGGCGCGCCCGGCCGGCCAGCATCTCTGCCGACTTCACCATGACGGGAAGGGGTTCAGTGACCAGCGGACCGTGCCGCCTGCCCTTCCAGAACATGCCCACCACCGCCACCAGCAGCAACCACAGCGCCGCCGGGAATACCCAGCGGGGGGTGAATTCCGCCAACGACGGCGGTTGTTCCGCCGCCGGGACGTCCTGCAGGGACGCCGTGTACCACAGCAGTTCCGGGGTGCCGCCGAGCAGGCCGAAGGTCAGCGCGGCATTGCCGAGCCTGGGCAGATTCTGGTTGAAGGCAATGCCGGGGTGGCCTAGAACGGCAATGTCACCGGTGCCGTCCAAGGCCAGCAAACCGCCGCTGGCGGGGTCGGCTCCGGCAGGTGTGAAGCAATTTTGCGCACCTTTGTACAAAACCAGGGTGGACGGGACGGAGGCCGGTTCGCCCGGGGAGGGCGCGCCGCCGTCGATCTTCCCGGCAGCCACGGCGGGGGGATAATTGCAGTTGGCCTCAACCATGTCCGTTTCCGCAGCCGATCCGGCACTGCTGAACCCCGGGCCGAGCTCCTTCACGGCCAGCGGACCGGGGGAAACCACTACCAGCCGTGCGCCATTGTCCCGCACCGCCTGCACCAGTTTGGCAAGCTGTCCGGCGGGGAGCAGCCTGTTGGGATCGTGGAACAACACAGTGCTGTTGCCGTTTCCCTGGGCCGCCAGGGCCGCAGAGGCCGCCGCCAGCGAGGCCACCGCCGTGACCTGGACTCCTTGCTGGCGCAGCACTTCGGCGCCTGCCTGGGCCCCGGCGGGTGCGGGGTTGGTGATGGACAGCGTGCCCGAGGAGCTTTTGCCGGAACCGGAGGCAAGGAAGGCAATGAGGCTCAGCACCAGGAACACAGCCGCGCACAGGACCCAGAATTTGGATTGCCGCCACCAATGCCGCGCCCGCACCGCGCTGCTGGGGCCGGTGCCACGAAACACTGCGTTCCCGCTTGGCCGGTTCATGGAACCACCGCATCAAAGGATTGGCCGTAGAGCGGCGTGGCCCGGGCCAAGGCGTCATCAACGGCGCGCAGTTCCTCAAACATGCCGGCCGTGGGCGGTTGTTGGCCGTAGCGTGCGGCGTTGAAAAGTTCCGCGCTGCGGTGCAGCTCCCCGGCGTGGCCGGGGAAGGCCCGTTCCAGTTCCGCGGCAATTTCCGCGGCGGTGCGCCCGGGTGCGGGGGTGTTGACGCCGCGTTCCTCGGCGGCGCGGACCATGGCCCGGAACTGCTCGGTGACGGCGGTGTAATGGTCATTCGCGGCAGCTGCCAGACGGGCACGGCTGCGGTGTTCTGCGGAGGAGAGCGCCGATGATTCGGCAAAAACAGCCGCCAAGGATTGGTTTTTACGGTTCAGCTTGGGCCGGAGCACCAGCACAATGATCAGCGCGGCCACCACCACCAGGGAGCCAACCATGACCAGTCCCGTATGGGCAGGGGCCACCCCCACACTGTCCAAAAGCTCCGCGAGGGCTTGGAGAATCAAGTTGCCCAGCTGCTCGGCCCAGCCCGGCTTGGCGTCTTCATACACTTCCCTGGCCAGCTCGTCCTGCGCCCAGCGGCGGGCCTCGTCGGCACCCGGCGCCACGGGAACTTCCGCCGGGAACATGGCACGGGCAGTGAGCGTGGGACTCATGGGCGGCGCTGCCTAGCGTCCATGACTGCTGGGCGGGGCGTCCGGGCGGTGCGGCTGCGTGCCGTAGCTGCTGGGCGGGGCGTACATTTCATTGCCGTAGGCGTCGGTGGCGGGGGAGGGGGCCGGTGCGGGGGAGCCGGGGATGCCGCCGTCGTCCTTCCCCTCCTCCGCCTCCTTCAAAAGCGTGATGTCGAATCCGTCACGGCGCATGCGCAGATCCACGTAGATCAAGGCCATGACCCCGGTCTGGAAGGCCAGCGTCACAGCGCCCACCAGGGCCCCCACCAGACCGGAAATGGCTTGAACCACCATCAATTGGGTGGCCAGCTGCTCAGGCGTGGCCTCGGTCCCCACCAGCATGGGCATGAGGAAACCGGCAATCATGGCCACGGGGGTGGTGATGACGCTGCCTATCACACCGGCAATGACGGCTGCCAGCAGGGAGGTGCCAAAGGTGCGCCACCAGTTGCGGCGGGTCAACTGCCAGGAGCGCTTGATGCCGGCCACGGCACCGATGTTTTCCACCACGATCGCGGCCGGGGCCAGCAGGACCTTGGTGCCGATCCAAATGCCCGCCGCCAGAAACGGCAGACTCAAAAGGAAGGCCAGGCCAATGACACCCAGGACCCCGGATTCGGTCTCGGGGGCAATGGCAAAAATCAAACCGGCCACTATCAAGGTGTAGGCAATCATGGCCACAATCACGGCTGCGGCATACAACAGCGCCAGGACAATGAGGCTGCCCACCCGGGGCTTGGTCAGGCGCCACATTTGGCCGAAGCTGGTCTTGCGGTTGAGCACCGCACGCAACACCGGAACCACCAGTGCGCCTTGGAGCACCATTTGTATCAGGACCGATAAAAACGCCGTCAACAGCAGTGACAGCGAATAAGTGACCAAACCGCCGCCCAGGGCCTCCAGGGACGCCGTGTCCTCCAGCTCCGAATCGAAGGCAAAAAGTTCGCCCATGAACTGGCCCAGGGTCAGGAACATGATCAAAAGCGTGATGGCAGTGACGGCGAGCTGAAAAATCAACGCCGAACCAAACATGGCCTTGCCGTTGCGGCGCGCGGCCTGAAAAGCGCCGTCGAGAATTTCACCGAGCCCCAGGGGGCGCAGGGGAATGACCCCCGGTTTGGGTGGGGCGGCGTATTGATTGGCCCCGGGGCCGCCCGGGGCGCCGGGGCCGCCGGGGCCGCCCGGGGCGCCGGGGTAGGCCGGGGGTGGTGCGTACTGTCCCCACTGCGGCTGGGCGGGAGGTGGTGCGTACTGCCCCCACTGCGGCTGGGCGGGGGCGGGGGGTTGTTCAGCTGCTGGTCCCCAGGGCGCTGCGGGCTGCCCGTCGCGGGCCGGCGGCTGCACACCTGGTTGCTGTGGTTCCTGCGTCATGGCGCTCCCTGAAATCTTCCCCAGTAAATTCATCTATGCCAGCCACCAGCAGCACGCGGGATCGATGCCGCACGTTGGTGCCGGCTGCCTCGCTGTGGTGGCCTTCACTGCAAACCCTATCGGGAATGCGGAAAAAGTTCCGGGAATGGAGGATGGTTTGGCCAAAGCGCCGCCGACGCCGGCCGTCCCCCACCGCAGCGCCGTGGCGCCCCGTCGCCAGGGGCCAAACCCCTAAAATGTGCCGCGCAAGCCAAGCAGGGAGAGCCTTGTGGAGCGCCGATGGGGACTTTCCGGTGGCAATAGGCAAATATAGAAGCATGAAGGCACGCATTTTAGTAGTTGACGACGACGAGGCTTTAGCCGAGATGATCGGCATCGTCTTACGCAATGACGGTTTTGATCCGGTTTTCTGCGCAGACGGTGCCCAGGCCCTGGAAACCTTTCAAGCCAGCAAACCGGATTTGGTCTTGCTTGACTTGATGCTTCCGGGCATGGACGGCATTGAGGTCTGCCGCTTGATTCGCGCGGAATCCGACGTTCCCATTGTCATGCTCACCGCCAAGTCCGACACCTCCGACGTGGTGCGCGGCCTGGAATCGGGTGCGGATGACTATGTGGCCAAGCCCTTTAAGCCTGCCGAACTGGTGGCGCGGGTCCGTGCCCGCCTGCGCCCCGGGGATGTGAAAGGTCCGGAAAATCTGGTCATTGGGGAAATCACCATTGATGTGGTGGGTCACTCGGTCCGGCGCTCCGGGGAGAAAATATCGCTCACCCCGTTGGAATTTGATCTCCTGGTGGCCCTGGCGCGCAAGCCTTGGCAGGTTTTCTCCCGTGAACTGCTGTTGGAACAAGTGTGGGGGTATCGCCACGCCGCCGACACGCGCCTGGTGAACGTGCATGTCCAGCGGCTTCGTTCCAAGATTGAGCGCGACCCGGAAGCTCCCGAGGTTGTGCTGACAGTTCGCGGCGTCGGCTACAAGGCCGGCTCATAAACAGTGGACATGGTGCTGCGGTGGTGAGATGGCCATGACTGAGGAACATTCCGGGAACCCCACGCGCCCCGCAGCTCCCCTGGCCATTCCACCCGTCGCCGAGGCGGATCCGCCAAGGGATTCCCCCACAGCGGCCGTGCTGGCCAAGGCTGTGCTTGGGCTGAAGTTCCTGGGCAGGGTTGCAGTGCGGATCATCCGGCGCCTGCACGCCGTCTGGTCCCGGCGGTGGCGCACCTCCCTGCAGTTCCGCACGGTGGTCACCACCTTGGTCATTGCCGCCGTGGCAGTGGTGGGGGTTGGCGGGTACCTGGCCGGCCAGATCTCCAATGGCTTGTTCAAGGAACGCCTGGCGCAGGCCCAGCAGGAGTCTGCCCGCGGCGTCATGCAGGTTCAGGAGAGTTTCTCCAACGCCAGCCTCAGTGACCAGACGCGCGTGTCCACCTACGTGGTGGACACGTTGAAGCTTTTGGAAGCCAGCGGCGCCGATGACAACCGCAAGTACCTCATGGTCAAAATTCCCGGCCAGAACAGCAGGTTGGCTGTCAGCTCATCGGACTCCGGAGGCGTCACCACCGCCATCATTCCGGATGAGCTGCGCCGCGCCGTGCAGGCGGATCCGGACGGGCAGTTCTGGCAACCCATCGCCATGCCCACCGGCACTGCCGGTCTGCACCCGGCCGTGGTGGTGGGCAGCCAAGTGGAATTGTTGAAAACCAATTACGAGCTGTACATGATTTATGACCTCCGGGGTGCCCAGGAAACCCTGGACTACATCCAGTCGGTGCTGTGGCTCGCCGGCGGGATCCTGCTGCTGCTCATTGGTGCCATTGCCTGGTACGTGACCCGCACTGTGGTGAACCCGGTGAGCCAGGCGGCGGCCGTGTCCGAGAAACTCGCCGCCGGCGGACTGGAGGAACGCCTGGTGGTCAAGGGCGAGGATGAGATGGCCAGGCTGGCCACCTCCTTCAACAAGATGGCCACCTCCCTGCAGGACCAGATCACCGCCCTGGCCACGCTCTCGGAGATGCAGCAGCGCTTTGTCTCCGACGTCTCCCATGAGCTGCGCACCCCGCTGACCACCGTGCGCATGGCCGCGGAGGTGTTGTTTGACGCCCGTGAGGACTTCGACCCCATTAACAAGCGCTCCTCCGAACTGCTGTTCCACCAGGTGGAGCGCTTTGAGCTGTTGCTGGCGGACCTGCTGGAAATTTCCCGCTTCGATGCCGGGGTGGCCGATCTGGATGCGGAATCCCTGGACATTTTTTCGGTCATTCATTCAGTGATCGACGGCGCAACCCCCGTCGCCGAAGCCAACCACTGCGAGCTGTCGGTGGTGACGCGGCTGCGCAACCACCAGTGCGTGGTGGAAATGGACTCCCGCCGCATAGACAGGATTCTGCGCAACCTGGTGCTTAATGCCGTGGAGCACAGTGAGGGCAAACCAGTGAAAATTTATGTCTCCGCCGATGAAACCGCGGTGGCCGTGGCTGTGCGGGACTACGGCATCGGCATGTCCCCCTCCGCCCTTGAACACGTTTTTGACAGGTTCTGGCGCGCGGACGCCGCCCGTGCGCGCACCACCGGGGGCAGTGGCCTGGGCCTGTCCATTGCCATGGAGGACGCCAGGCTGCATGACGGCTGGCTCGAGGCCTGGGGCATCCCCGGCGGGGGCTCATGTTTCCGGCTGACCCTGCCGCGGCGGCGCGGCGGCGTATTGACGCATTCGCCCGTGCCGCTGCCTCCCGACGGCGGCCAGGCCGGCCACGCCCCGGCCCTGACCACCGGGCCGTTGTTGACCAATACCGGAGCCATGGGCGTGGTGGGTGCCTTGGGCAAGCTCAAGCACCCGCCGCTGCAGGATCCCACCGGTGCTGCCGGTGCTGCCGGGAACGCCGGCAGCGTTGCGGAACAGGCACTGGGCCAGAAGCATGCCGGGCAGCTTGGCCCGCCCCCCGCAGGAGCCGGCGACGCGGCTTCGGAAAAGGTGGAACGGTCATGACAGGCAACAGCCATTTGGCGCCGGGACGCCCCGGCATGCGGCACCGGCACCCCGGGCTGTCCCGGGCGCTGCGGACGTGGGTGATGGCCGTCGTCGTCCTTCTGGCCGTGGCCGGATGCGCCGCCATTCCCACCGGCGGGCCCGTGGGCAAGAGCGATCCGTTGACGCCGCGCAACAACTCGGTCAACGTTAATTTTCAGCAGTTCGCCCCCGTGGAGGGAGCCTCACCGGAGGGCATCATCCGTGGTTTCATTGAAGCCGGAACGGGTCTCAGCGACGACTTCCAAGTGGCGCGGCAGTTCCTCGCGCCGGGGCTGGCGCAAAGCTGGTCCCCGGCCCAGCGGACGCTGGTGTATCGGGACACCTTCAGCATTGAGGCCGGCGCGGGCGCCGACAGCTTTGTGCTCACCTTCGACACCGTGTCCACCGTGGACTCCACAGGCGTGCTGACTCCGGAAAAGGAAACAAGCTCCCAGAGTCTGGAAATGAAGTTGATTCAAGTGGACGGGCAGTGGCGCATCAGCGCCGCACCCGATGGCCTGGTGCTGACCGAAGCGACCTTCCAAACCCTGTACAGCCCCTTTTCACTGTATTTCTATGACACCACCTTCACTTATGGGGTGCCGGACGTGCGGTGGCTGGCGGCACGCAGTGCACGCACCCCCACAGCCATTGTGCAGGCCATGCTGGCCGGACCTGCCCCGTATCTGCAAGGCGCGGTGGTCAGTGCGTTCCCCAGCGGCATCACCTTGGAACGTGATTCCGTCCCCGTCAACAACGGCCTGGCCAAGGTGGGCCTGACGGCCCAGCCGCTGCTGGACACCAGTGTCAAGCAGCGCCAACAAATGCACGCCCAACTGCTGGTCACCTTGCAAAAGGCGCTGAGCACCGTCATTGAGGTGCAGTTCACCGCCGACGACCGTGAGGTGGACATGGGTGGGCCCGTGGATGCCATCACCCCCATGGTCATTGACAATTCCGTGCCACCGACGCAGGTGGCATTGGTGGAGCAGGAACTGGGGGCCTTTGACGGACGCAACTTCGCGCCCATCCCCGGCATGCCTTCGGTGGCGTCCCTGGAACCGGAAGTTCCGGCCATTTCCTATGATGGGCAGCGCTTTGCATTCCGCTCGGCGGTGGGGAATCAAATTTATGCCGTGGCCCCGGGCCAACAGCCCGTGGTGGTTTTGGCGGGGGTGGCCATGACCCCGCCCTCCTTTGCCCCCAACGGCTGGTTGTACTCCGCCGCCGGAGACGGCTCCGGCATGGTTCTGGCCATCAAGCCGGACGCCGCAGGCCGGCCGGGCAACCCCGTCATCCTCACCGTGCCCTGGCTGGTGGGACAAAGCGTAAGCACTTTCCGCATTTCCCGGGACGGCACCAGGGCACTGGTCATTTCAGCGGCCAGTGGTGTGAGCCGGGTCAGCATCACGGGCATTTTCAAAGCCGGGGAAGTGCCCAAGGAACTCACCGACCCCCTGGCCATGAACCATACGGGCGCCCCCACCGTGGGTGTGTGGACGGGGGAGTCAAGCGTGGCAGTCATGGCACCGTCCGCGTCCGAGCCCGTGGACATTGAAATTTTGGACTTGGCAGGCCCCTCATCCCAGCTGGAGGGTTTGCCGGGCCTGCAATGGCTCACTGCCGGTTCCGGCGTGCAAAATGTGCAGGCGCAGACGGCCACCGAGTTCTACACCAATGTGGGCAACAACTGGGAACTGCTTGCCAAGGGGCTCAGCCAGGGTGCTTTCGCCGGCTAGATGCCCTTGGCCGGCGGTTTCCTCCACAGCCCGCAGCACCGGGCCCGGGAGTCCCCAGGGTGCGGGTCCTGCCTGCTCCTGTGCGGCGGTTGGTCCAGACTGAAGCATGGATGCAGGCACGCCGGTCCCCGCCGCACCGGGTGGCCGGGCACACAGGGCGGCCCCGGCCTCCCGCGCGTGGCGGCTGTGGGCTTGGTGCGCCGCTGCCCTGCGTGAGGTGGGCTATTTGGTGATGCCAAGTGAATGTGCGCTGTGCGGTGCTGAGGATCAAGGGCTGTGCCTTCCCTGCGCGGCGCAGCTGCGCCGCGCGGTGGCAGCGCCCTTCAGGGCTGAAGGCGCCGCTGACGCGTTGATGGGGGTGGCCGGTGAAGTCCAGCTGCCGGTCATGGCTGCCGGCAGCTACCGGGACGCCTTGGCCGCCGCCATTTTGGCGTTCAAGAATCATGGCCGCACCGACTTGGGTGCGCCGCTGGCCCGGTGCCTGGCGCGGGGGCTGCAGCAGATGCTTGTGGATCTGCCCCCTGCGCCGGCGGGGGCCCGGAATGGCGGGAGCAAGGCCGTTGTGCTGATTCCCATTCCCAGCAGCGGAGCCGGGTGGCGGCGTCGCGGATTTGATCCAGTGGCCACACTGCTTGGAATCATGGTCCGGGAGGGCAGGCTGCCGCCCGGGGTGGTCATTGTCCCGCTGCTGGGAAGCCGGGCAACCCTGCCGTGGCAGCGCCGCCGCCAAAAAGCGCTGGGCCGTTCCGCCAGACGCTCCAATGTCCAGGGTTCACTGAAATTCCGTCCCCGGACGGCACGTAAATTTTTGCTCACAGCGAAGCCATCCGGCTATTGCGCAGTGCTCATCGATGACGTCCTCACCACTGGTTCCACTCTTCGGGAAGCCGGTAAAACCCTTGGAAACCGGGGATTCGCGCCGATGGGGGCAGTGGTTTTGGCCGCCACCCAGGCACCTCAGCCAGGCGGTACAGGAGGAAAAACCCACAGGACGCGGCAAAATCAATATGGGGTGAAGGATGAATAAAGCGTGCCAGTGAACTAACGTAAATGAACGGGTACCCCTTGAAGGGGAAACCGCCCGTCGGCGGTCAGGATGACATTGAAAGTCGTCACCCAGGCCGCCGTGTCACCGAAGATATTTGGAGGGCACCATGGAGTTCATGATCACCGGTCGCAACTTGAGCGTTTCGGATCGCTTTCGCGAGTATGCTGGCGAAAAGCTGACCAAGATCGAGCAGCTGGCCAACAAGGTTCAGCGCGTCGATGTGAAAGTGTCCAAGGACAGCAAGTCCCGCACAGCCGAGACACCACTCATTGTGGAATTGACGGTTGTCGGAAGGGGCCCGGTCATCCGCGCCGAGGCCGCTGCGGCGGACAAGTTCGCTGCATTCGACCTGGCACACGGCAAGCTGCTGGAGCGGCTCCGCCGGGCCAAGGACAAGACCAAGGTCCACCACGGCAGGCACGCCCCCGTCGCCGTCAACGAGGCCACGAGCACACTGCCTCCCGTTTCCTCCTCCGAGCCCATCTACGCCCAAAAGGCACAGGAGGCTCCCGAGGAAAAGTCGCCGTACGAAATTGAAAACGACATTCCTGCCGGCGATTCCCCCGTGTTGATCCGCCGCAAGGTCTTCCCCGCAACGGCGCTGAGTCTGGACGACGCCGTGGACAACATGGAGATGGTCGGACACGATTTTTACTTGTTCATTGACGCAGCAAGCGGCATCCCCTCGGTGGTGTACCGCCGCAAGGGTTGGACCTACGGCGTCATCTCCTTGGAGGAGAACGCCGAAGTCCGTGAGGAAATCTCCGCCTACCGTTCCGAGGATGAACCGGCCACTGTCTAGGCTGCAGGGCAAGCAGCGGCCACGCCTTTTATAAAAAATCATGGTGATGACTGGAAAGCTGAGCCTGCCACAGGCCCGCCGCATTGCTTTGCTGGCCCAGGGGCTTGCCAAGGTCCGGTCCGCGACACCCGTTACCGCACGGGCCGTGGACCGGACCTTTTCACGTCTGCAGCTGGTTCAAATAGATTCCGTGAATGTGCTTTCACGCAGCCACCTATTGCCGTTTTTCTCCCGCCTGGGCAACTACGAGACCAATATCCTCACCACCATGGCCCAGGTGGCGCCACGAAAAATGATGGAGTACTGGGCCCATGAGGCCAGTTTCATCAGGCCCCTGCATTTTCACGACCTCCGGGTCTGGCAGAACCGGACATGGATGGGGGCTGCGAAGCTGGAGCCAAGCCTGCGGCACAGCCTCGAAGGCAGGATCATGGCGCTGCTGGAGAACCACCGCTTTTTGACCGCGCGGGAAATGACCGCGTTGACCGGGCATGAGGAAAACAACCCCCGTGACGCGTGGGGTTGGAACTGGAGCGCGGTCAAACGCATCCTGGAAGGGCTTTTTGAACGTGGGCTGATCAGCGCAGCCGGCCGCAATGAACAGTTTGAGCGCCAGTATGCCCTGACCTCCTCGGTCCTTCCCGCCGCCGTCAGCCGGACCGTGGATGCGGCGCCGGAAAAGTCCCAGGCACTGCTGCGGCTGATCACCGCCGCCGCCGCCGCCCATGGTGTGGGAACCGTGCGTTGTTTCGCCGATTACTTTCGCCTGCCGGTGCGTGAGAGCGCCGCGGCCGTGGAAACCCTGGTGCGGCAAGGAGTGCTGCTCCCCGTTGCCGTGGATGGCTGGGACGGGCGGGTTTTTCTCCACCATGAGGCGTCCCTGCCCCGGGCGGCACGGGCACGTGCCCTGCTGAGCCCCTTTGATTCGCTGGTTTTTGAACGCCGCCGCCTGGAGCAGCTTTTCAACTTCCACTACCGGCTGGAGATCTACACACCGGAGGCAAAGCGCCGGTACGGATATTACGTGTTGCCGTTTCTGCTGGGCGAGAACATGGTGGCCCGCGTGGACCTTAAAGCCGACCGGCAGGCACGCACGCTGCTGGTGCGCGGCGCATATGCTGAACCCCATGCGCCGGCGCATACATCAGTGGAACTTGCCGCCGAACTGCAACTCATGGCGCAGTGGCTGGGACTGGGACAGGTCCAGGTCCAGCCGCGGGGAGATTTGGCGCCGGCACTGCACGCGGCCCTGGGCTGACCTGGGCCAGCTGGAACGGGTTGACATGTCAGGGGGCGGCGCAATAGCCGTGCCTCTTCTCACGTAGACTGAACACGCCACTTTTAGGCAGCAATAGATTGGGAGCAATTTCGTGCCATCACTTCTTGAGCGGGTCCTTCGCACAGGCGATCGCAAGACGCTTAAACGACTCAACGTCCTCGCCGATGCCATTGATTCGCTGGAGGATTCATTTCAGACCTTCACCGATGCTGAACTGCGCGAGGAGACCGACAAGCTCAAGGCCCGCCACCACGACGGCGAATCGCTGGATGATTTGCTGCCCGAAGCATTTGCTGCCGTGCGTGAGGCGTCCTCACGCACCCTGGGCCTGCGCCATTTCCGGGTGCAGCTCATGGGCGGGGCCGCCCTGCATTTGGGCAATATCGCCGAAATGAAGACAGGTGAAGGCAAGACCCTGGTGGCCACCGCCCCGGCGTATTTGAATTCCCTCTCCGGCAAGGGCGTTCACGTGGTGACGGTGAACGATTACCTGGCGCAGTACCAGTCGGAACTCATGGGACGGGTGTTCCGTTTTCTGGGCCAGAGCAGCGGCTGCATTGTGGCCAATCAGGATCCGGCACTGCGCCGCGCCCAGTACAGTGCAGACATCACCTACGGAACCAATAATGAATTTGGTTTTGACTACCTGCGCGACAACATGGCCTGGAGCAAGGACGAACTGGTCCAGCGCGGCCACAACTTTGCCATTGTCGATGAAGTTGACTCGATCCTCATTGACGAGGCCCGCACACCGCTGATCATCTCCGGTCCCGCCTCCGGGGACGCCAACCGCTGGTACGGCGAGTTCGCCAAGGTGGTGCTGCGCCTCAGTGCCGATGAGGACTATGAGGTGGATGAGAAAAAGCGCACAGTGGGTGTGCTGGAGAGCGGCATTGAAAAGGTCGAGGACTACCTGGGCATCAGCAATCTCTACGAATCCGCCAACACCCCGCTGATTGGCTTCCTGAACAACGCCATCAAGGCCAAGGAGCTGTTCAAGCGCGACAAGGACTACGTCATCATGGACGGCGAGGTGCTGATCGTGGATGAGCACACCGGGCGCATCCTGGCCGGCCGCCGCTACAACGAGGGCATGCACCAGGCCATTGAAGCCAAGGAAGGGGTGGAGATCAAGGCCGAGAACCAGACCTTGGCCACCGTGACCTTGCAGAACTACTTCCGCCTGTATGAGAAGCTCTCCGGCATGACCGGTACTGCCGAGACCGAAGCCAGCGAATTCATGGGCACGTACTCGCTGGGAGTGGTGCCAATCCCCACCAACAAGCCCATGCGGCGCGTGGACCAGGCTGACCTTGTCTACAAAAACGAGGTGGTGAAGTTCGACGCCGTGGTGGCCGACATTGCCCAGCGCCACGAAACCGGGCAGCCGGTGCTGGTGGGTACCACCAGTGTGGAGAAGAGTGAGTACCTGTCCAAAAAGTTGGCCGAGGCCGGCGTCAGGCACGAGGTGCTCAACGCCAAAAACCACGCCCGGGAAGCGGCCATTGTGGCCCAGGCAGGCCGCCGCGGAGCCGTCACGGTGGCCACCAACATGGCTGGTCGAGGCACTGACATAATGCTCGGCGGCAACGCCGAGTTCAATGCCGTGGCGGAGCTCGCCGCGCGCGGGCTGAACCCGGAGGAGACTCCGGAAGAATACGAGGCCGCCTGGCATGACGCCTTTGAAGCTGCCAAGGAGGCAGTGGCGGCGGAACATGAAGCGGTCCTGGAAGCTGGCGGACTGTATGTGCTGGGCACCGAACGGCACGAGTCCCGCCGCATCGACAATCAGCTCCGCGGCCGTTCCGGACGTCAGGGTGACCCGGGCGAGTCCCGCTTCTACCTTTCACTGACCGATGACTTGATGCGCCTGTTCAACTCCGGTGCGGCCGAACGCCTCATGTCACGCTCCTCCATGCCTGAAGATGTGGCCCTGGAATCCAAGCTGGTCTCCAAAGCCATTGCCTCGGCCCAAGGCCAGGTGGAGGGCCGCAACGCCGAGCAGCGCAAGAACGTCCTGAAGTACGACGATGTGCTGAACCGCCAGCGCGAAGCAATTTACAGTGACCGCCGCCGCATCCTCGAAGGCGGGGACCTGCACGAGAAGGTCCAGCACTTCCTGGAGGACACGGTCAATGAAATCATTGAGGCCGCGGTGAGCTCCGGTCATGCAGGTGAATATGACTTCAATGTTTTGTGGACCAACCTGCGGACCATTTACCCGGTGTCAGTGACCTTGGAGGAAATTGCCGAGGAGGCCGGGGGTGAGGGCCGCATCACTGCCGAACTGCTGAAGACGGAATTGCTTTCCGACGCGCGCGTGGCCTACCAGGAGCGTGAAGCCGCCCTGGGTGCGGAGACCATGCGCGAGTTGGAGCGCCGCGTGGTGCTCTCGGTGCTGGGCCGCAAATGGCAGGAGCACCTCTACGAGATGGACTACCTCAAGGAAGGCATTGGCCTGCGGGCCATGGCCCAGCGCGACCCCTTGGTTGAATACCAGCGCGAGGGCTATGAAATGTTCATGTCCATGATGGCCGGCATCCGTGAAGAGAGCGTTGGCTTCCTATTCAACCTTGAGGTGCAGGTGGAAAACAAGCCGGCCGCGGCGGTGGGCGCTGTGCAGGAACAGCCCTCGGCATTGATGGACCGGGTTGCCGGAGCCGCTGACGGGGCCCAGGGCGCTGAAGGTGCCCCGCAGATTGTTGCCCCCGGGCTGGAGGCGCCGGCCCCGCCGGCCCAGTTGCAGTTCTCGGCCCCCGATGAGCAGGGTGACGCCGAGACCCATGTTGAGCGCCGCAGCTCCGGCGGGCTCCCGCCCTCGGCCAAGCGTCCGGCCAGCAAGGGCGCCAAAAAGAAGAAGAAGCGCTAGTACCGCCTCCACCGCCTGCCAAGGCCGGCCGCAAATGCATTTCGCGGCCGGCCTTGGCAGGCGGCGTTTTTTAACTGCTAACCAATTTGCAGCGCCGTGACCTTCCACAGTCCCCGGGAGCGTTCAAGACGCATCGCAATGGCGCGGAAACGGGTTTTATCCGCCACCACCACCGAGGCTTCGTAAATCCCCGGTGCCACGGCGCTGCAATGCACCGAGTGGATGACAGCTTGGTGGTACAGCGGGTGGACATTCTGCTGGTCCTGGCTGCGCCGCCGCAATTCGCTCCGGGCCGCCTCGGCATGCAGACGGGCCCGGGCGGTGAGGGCGTCCATGCTTTTACTGCTCAACCAGCGTGAAAGCTGCTGCACCGAGCGCACCCCGCTAAGCACTTCCAAGGATGCCTGTGCCACCTTGCAGGACATGGCGCACACCACTGTCCGTTCCGCAGCCTGCGGGTTCAAGGCATCCACCGTGGCGTTTGTGCGGCCTGGCTGGTCCGGCTGCCTTTCCCGGTCCGGCAACTGCACAACATTCGCCGCCAGGCCTGGTTCGGCCGGCTGCCGGTTGTCAACGGCCGGTGGACTCCCCGTCTGGGGTGCCCTGGTCACGACCAGAAGCGGGGGAGCTGTGTCCCCGGAGACGGCTGCGGTGTTCATGGTGCGCTCCTTTGCGTGGCACTGATTGAATCCCCATGACTTGAATCCCCTCCAACGGTTGGCTGGGGGCGTCACGGTCCCGAAGGTGCATGGAGGACCTGCCCGGGGAGGATCAAATGCGGATTGGGGCCGATGGTTGCCCGGTTTGCCTGGTACCAGGCAGGCCAAGCCTGCGCCACATCCACTTCGGTGCAGAAGGGCCCCAGCGCCGTGGCAACAATGCTCCACAGGCTGTCCCCGCGCTGCACCACCACTTCCGCGGCAGCGGCGGGGGCGGACCGGCCTGCCCGCTGGTCCTGCGCGGCAGCCTGCCCTTGCGGTGGTTCAGTGGCAGGACGCCTCGCCGGGCTCAGCAGCGGGCCGGGATTGGTTTGGACCGTGTGGGGCACCCAGTGCGGCAGCACGGCTTCGGTGCCGCCGGATGGCGCGGGGGCAGTGGCCGCCGGCGCGGTGGCCACCGTCTCCGCGTGCCACCGCGGATCCGGCCCTGGCGTGGTCACTGCATTGGCCAGCGGGGCGGCCAGCAGGTTCAAGCCCAGCACAGCCACCACCAAACGCCGCATGAACGCCGGCGACAGGCTTTCAGAAACTGCTGTTGCCCGCACCGACCCCTTGGATTGCGCCCATGCGCCCAGGAACGCGCAGATCAGCGCCAGGGCCCACCAGCACAGCAGCGCCAAACCCACGGCGGCTGCCACAATGCCCAGGAGTTCCGCGAGTCCGAAATGGGCCGGGGCGCCCAAGGTTCCCTCGTGGAGGCGTAACAGTGAGGCACCGCTGAACATCAGGGAGGAAGCCAACATCAAGGTAGCGATCGTCATGGCCAGATCGGCCCGGGTTTGCCGTTCCATGCTAGTAGCCCTTCAGCATCATTTGACACCGTTTGCTTCATTTTGCTTGTCTTAGACCCATTCTGTGCCTCCTGGCCGGGATGTGTCCAGACTTTTGCGGCGGTTGTGGACAACCATGCAGGGGCGGCCTAGCGTGAAGCCATGCGATGGGAATTGCTCTTTGGCGATCTTGAAGCGCAGCTGCACGAGTCATCCGCCCAGGAGTTGGAGCGTCAAATCAATGAACTGGCCCGCGTGGAAACCGCCCAGGCCAGCCTGAACCAGGCCGTACGCGGCGCACTGGAGGCACAATTGTCCCTGGTGTGCGTGACGGGCGCGGCGTTCCATGGAACAGTGGTGCGGGTGGAACAGGAGTGGCTGCTTTTGGATGAAGGCGCGCGGCAGGTCCTGCTCCCACTGGACAAAATCCTCACTGTCCGTGGCTTGGGGGGTGGCAGGGTCTGTGCGCAGTCAAAAATTCCCTATACCCTCACGGCAGCGCTGCGGTTGCTGGCCAAAAACCGCTCGGCAGTGGTGGTGGAGCTGGATTCCGCGCGGCAGGGAACCCTCCGCGGGGTGCTGGATCACGTGGGTGCCGATTATGTCCGCCTGATGCAGCTGGCGGACGGCGTTAGCCGCAACCCGGAGAACCTGCAGGGCGCCGTAGTGATTCCTTTGGTGCATGTGGCGTCCATTGCTTCTTCGCCGGACAATGAATTCTAAGGAGCCGGCAAGGCGTCCGCACTGCCTGGGCCATCAGCTGCCCTTGGCGTCCTGCCCGCCGGAAAGCATGGCCCGGGCCGCGGCGTGCCGGTCTTCAATGAACTGTTCAAAACGGGTCTCGTCCACGCGCCATTGTCCACGCCCACCAATTTGGAAGGCGGGCAGCTCACCACTGTGCACCAGGGCGTAGCAGGCGGCGGCTGAAATCTGCAGCTGCTCGGCAACATCAGCCAGCGTGAGGAATCGGGGCATACGCCCATTATTGCCCCTTTGGACACCTTTGACGAGCTTTCCTGTGCAAAAACTGGTGCGGGGAAGAAAAAGCCGCCGCTCCCGGGCCACGGATGGATGCCTTGTCCACAGTTTTGGACATATTTTGCTGGAACCCTTTCACCCTTGCCCGATCGGCGGTACAAAGGGTAGACGGCAGCGGGCCACATTCGTCAAAGACATCAAACAGCGGCCGGTTCCCAGATTTTGGGGCCTGCGGCGATCCTGGGGGAGGACCCATGGCCATGGACGGACAAAACCAGGCGCCCCGTCTTGCCAAACCGTCATGGAAGGATCCGCGGCTGTTGATTGGCATCCTGCTGGTGCTGGCCTCCGTGGCTGCAGTGGTGGCGCTGGTGGAGGGCGCCAGCAGGACTGTACCGATGTATGCGGCCAAGGACGCCTTGACGGTGGGGCAAAAAGTGTCAGCGGCGGACTTCACCATTGTTCAGGTGCAGCTGGGGGCTGTCGACGGCAAGTACCTGGCCCCGGCTGATGCGCTGGCGGAGAACGCCGTGGCCATCCGGATGGTGCCCAAGGGTGAACTGGTGTCCCGATCAAGCATTGGCGCCGCCGACGCCCTTAACCGCAAGCCCGCCTCCTTCACCATTGACGAGCCGCTGCCGCAGGACATTGTGGTGGGATCACGGGTGGACGTGTGGGTGTCCCTGCCCGATGAACGCAATGGCTTTGATCCGCCGCAGCTGATGCTGCCGGGAGTGGAGGTGGCAGCCCTGAACGTGGCCACAGGTTCCCTGGGCGCAGGCCGCAACACCCAGCTTCTGGTGTTGGTGACAGACAGCCAAATGCCCAATTTTTTGGGGGCGGTGGCCAATAGGGCCAAGGTCTCGGTGGTGTGGAACCCGGGGGCGGGTTCGTGAGCCAGTTCAGGGTTGTCTCGGTGGGGGACACACCCACCGGCGTCATTGCCGGCATGGCGGCCCAGGACGGCCCGGTAAGGATTGTGCGCCGCTGCAGTGAACTGACTGAACTGCTGGCAGCGTGCCAAAGCGGAATTGCCCAGGCAGCTGTCATTGCCACGCCGGCACAGCAATTGACGGCCACCTTGATAGACCGCCTCAGGGCCGTAGGCGTATGCGTCATTGCCGTCTCCGCCACGGCCGAGCAGACGCGGCGTCTTTACAGCATTGGAGCCACACCCTTCCCCGAGGACGCCGGCGCAGCGCTTCTGACGCAAAGCATCCTTGCCGCCCTGGACGCCCGGAGGCACTCACCGAGCACCGGTTTCGCCGTCCCGGCCGCCCCGGATGAGCTGGATGAGGGGGAGGCCTCTTCCGGCGCCGCCTCCGGCGAGCAAGCAGCCAGCGCCCCTGGCGCAGCACAGCGCTCCGGGGCGCAGGCCCCCTCCCCGGCTCCGCCAGGGTCCGTCAGCATGGGGAAGGCCGCCGGATTCCAGCCCGACGCGGGGCCGCAGACAGCAGCGGCGGCACCGGGCAAACGGCGCAGCAGCTGGTTTGCGCCCCGGCGCCGGGGCAAAGTGCGGCTGCCCGGTGCGGTGTTGCCTGCCTCGCCACCCGCCACCGCTCCCGGCACGCTCGTGGCGGTTTGGGGCCCCATCGGTTCGCCGGGACGCACCACAGTGGCCATGAATCTTGCCGCGGAATACGCCACCCAGGGCCGGCAGGTCCTGCTCATTGATGCCGACAGTTACGGAGCCAGCATTGCTGCGGCATTGGGCCTGCTGGATGAATCAGCTTCCTTTGCCCAAGCGTGCCGTGCCGCGGACCAGGGCACCTTGAGCGTGGCCGCTTTGGCCAAGACCAGCACGGGGGTGGTTTTCACCGGTGGCACCTTTTCCCTCCTGACGGGGCTGACCCGTCCGGACCGTTGGCCGGAACTGCGGGCTGCCGCCGTGGAACGGGTCTTGGCCACGGCCAGGGACCTGGCCGAGCTGGTCATTGTGGATTGCGGATTTTCGCTGGAAAGCGATGAGGAGCTTAGCTATGACACCGTGGCTCCACGCCGCAACGCCGCCACCTTAAGTGTCCTGGAACAAGCGGACGTCATCCTTGCCGTGGGCAGTGGCGACGCCATTGGCATTCCGCGGCTCATTCGCGCACTGGCGGAACTTGATCGGCTGCCCCATCACGGCCAGGTGCGCGTGGTGGTCAACAAGGTGCGGCGGAAGGCCGTGGGTGCGGGACCCGAGAAGGCCTTGGAGCAGGCCTGGCAGCGGTTTGGCCCCAACATTGCCATCAGTCATTTTTTGCCGTGGGACCCGGAGCTCACGGACAAGGCATTGCTGTCGGGCAGGCTGCTTTTGGAGGTCGCGGCGGACTCCGGGCTTCGCCGCGCCATTTGTGCCATGAGTTGTGCAGATGACCAGCGGAAGATTGACATTGCTGGGTCAAGGTCCACAGCAAGTCCCCCGGTTCCGGGCTAGGCTCGAAGACAGGACCGCAACGAAGCGCTCTTTTCTTTTTGACGGAGGCTTTACTTTTATGTCATCGCACACATCCGGCGAACAGCACCCCACCAGCGAACAATCCGGCCAGCCACTTTTTGGCGGGGCCACCTTCCTTGACGACTATTTCGTGCAGTTGTCCCCAGAGGATGCAGCCAGGTACGAGCCCGAAGTCCTGCACGCCCGGGCGCGCGTCCACCAGGAGCTGGCTGCGGTGCGCACCCCGGGCCGGGCCCAGGTGCACATTCAAGAAGAAGACGGCGCCAGTGTTGTCTTCATCATCACCGATGACATGCCCTTTTTGGTGGACTCCGTCAGCGCCGAGCTGGTGCGGCAAAACCTTGCCATCCACCTGGTCACCCACCCGGTGTTTGTGGTCTCCCGCGACAAGTCCAGCCATCAGCTCAAGTCCCTGACCAAGGTGCCCTCCCATGCCGGCGTGGCCAGCGGCGACACCTCCACCATGCCCAATATTGCGCACCTGCTGGGCGACCAGGAGAACAGTTCCTTCCTGGAATCATGGCTGGCCATTGAGATCCCCAAGATCGACGCCGAGGCCAGGCAGGAGCTGCAGGACGGCCTTGAGCACGTGCTCAACAATGTCCGGGCAGCCGTGGAGGACTGGCCGGCCATGCGGGAGAAGGCGTTGAGCCGGGCGGCAATCCTTGCCACGCAGCTTGAGGGCGAATCCCTGGTGGACCTGACGGAGGCCGAGGATCTGCTGCACTGGATGGAGGCGGACAACTTCACCTTCCTGGGCTACCGCGAGTATGACCTGGACAAGCGTGAGGGCGAGGACGTGCTGGTCCACCGGGAAGGCAGCGGCCTGGGCCTGCTGCGGGACGGCTCCGGCCACCCCACGATCCAGCACCTGACCCGCACCGGCCAGCGCAAGGCCCGTGAAAAGCGGGTCCTGGTCATCACCAAGGCCAACTCCCGCTCCACCGTGCACCGTGGTGCGTACCTGGATTACATTGGCGTGAAGTCCTTTGACTCCCAAGGCAACGTCAACGGTGAGCAGCGCTTCATCGGCCTGTTCTCCTCGGCCGTCTACACCGGCAGCGTGCGCAACATTCCCGTGGTGCGTGAAAAGGTCGCGGCCGTGCTGCGGCACTTTGGCTTCCCGCCCAACTCCCACTCCGGCAAGGACCTGTTTGCCGTCCTGGAGACCTACCCGCGCGACGAACTGTTCCAAATTGAGGTCGAGGACCTGATTGAGATTGCCGACGGCATCCTCCGCCTCGCCGAACGCCGCCGGACGCGCTTGTTCCTGCGCCCGGACATTTACGGCCGCTTCATGTCAGCGATGGTGTTCATCCCCCGCGACCGCTACACCACAGCCGTGCGCCACCGCATTGAGGACGAGCTCACGCGCACCTTCGGTGCCGTGTCCATTGACTTTGAAGCACGCATGAGCGAGTCGGCACTGGCGCGGCTCTTTTTCCGCATCCGCCTGCCCAAGGACTACATTGTTCCTGCCGAACTGCCCACGGCGGAACTGGAACAGCGCCTGGTGCGGGCCGCGCGTTCCTGGCCCGAGGGCATTGCCCAGGTGCTGCAGGACTCCCATGGCCCCGGCCAGGCCGATCGGCTTGTGGCCAAATGGAGCGAGGCGTTCCCGCCCGGATACCGCGTGGACTTTGAGGTCGAGGACGCGCTGGAGGACATTGCGCGTTTTGAGGACTTTGACGCCCGCTACAAGGACGCCATGGCTGCCGGGATGGCTCCGGCAAAGTGCGCCCCCGGCCTGCACGTCTATGTGCCTGCCCGGGTGGGCACCGAGCTGGCCGAGGACGCCCGCGTCAAGCTGTACATGGCGAACCCGCAGAGTTTGAGCCGGATCCTGCCGTACTTCCACAACCTGGGCATCGAAGTGCTCGATGAGCGGCCCTTTGAAATTGCCACCGCCGACAAACGCGACTTCTTCCTGTACGACCTGGGTTTGAAGTACCCGGCGGGGGTGGACCCCCTGGCGACGGCGGAGCTGTTGGCGGAGGCGTTTGGCGCAGCCGTCACCGGACGCAGCGAATCGGACAGCTTTGACAGGCTGGTGCTCAGTGAGGGCATGCGCGCCCGGCAGGTGGTGATCCTGCGGGCGTATGCGAAATACATGCGCCAAATGGGCAACACCAACTCCTTTGGCTTCATGGCCGAGGCACTGCTGCGCAATGTGGACGTCACCGGCGCCCTCATTGACCTCTTTGACGCCCGCTTCAACCCTGCGGTGGATCCGGACGGCCGGGAGCAGTTGCAGCGCGAAGTCCATGAGCGCCTCGATGCCGCCCTGGAAAGCGTGTCAACCCTGGATGCGGACAGGGTGCTGCGCACCTTTGCCAACCTCATCGATTCCACCCTGCGCACCAACTTTTACCGCGAGCGGGAGTACCTGAGCTTCAAGCTGGATCCGGCCAACATTGCGGGGCTGCCGGCGCCGCGGCCCATGTTTGAAATTTGGGTCTATTCCCCGCGCGTGGAAGGCACCCACCTGCGCTTTGGCAAGGTGGCACGTGGCGGTCTGCGCTGGTCCGACCGCCGCGAGGACTTCCGCACCGAGGTCCTGGGCCTGGTCAAGGCCCAGACGGTGAAAAACGCCGTCATTGTCCCCACCGGCGCCAAGGGCGGCTTCTTCGCCAAGGCGCTGCCCGATCCCGCCGTTGACCGCGGCGCGTGGATGGAAGAGGGCAGGGAAAGTTACAAGACCTTCATCCGCGCCCTGCTGGATGTCACCGACAACCTGCTGGCGCGCGACGGCGGCGAGGTGGTGGTGCCGCCGGAGAACGTGGTCCGCCACGACGATGACGACAGCTACCTGGTGGTGGCCGCTGACAAGGGCACGGCGTCCTTCTCGGACACGGCCAATGCCATTTCCGCCGAGTACGGCTTCTGGCTGGGGGACGCCTTCGCCTCGGGCGGCTCGGTGGGCTACGACCACAAGGAAATGGGGATCACCGCCCGCGGTGCGTGGGAGTCCGTCAAGCGGCACTTCAGCGAGTTCGACGTCGACACCCAGAGTGAGGAGTTCACGGCAGTGGGGGTGGGGGACATGTCAGGTGACGTGTTTGGCAACGGCTTGCTGCGCACCCCGCACGTGCGTTTGGTGGCGGCCTTTGACCACCGCGACATTTTCCTGGACCCCACCCCGGATGCTGCCGCGTCCTTTGCCGAACGCCAGCGCCTGTATGAGCTGCCCCGGTCATCCTGGCAGGACTACAACACGGAGCTCATCAGCGCCGGCGGCGGAGTGTATTCGCGTTCGCTGAAGTCCATTCCCATCTCGCCGGAGGTGTCCCAGGCCCTTGGCCTGCCCGGGGGCACGGTGAAAATGAGCCCACCGGAACTGCTGCGCGCGGTGCTGCTGGCCCCGACCGATCTGCTCTACAACGGCGGAATTGGCACCTACATCAAGGCCAGCACCGAAAACAACGCGGAGGTGGGGGACAAGACCAACGATCCCATCCGTGTTGATGGTTCGGCGCTGCGGGTAAAGATCATTGGTGAAGGCGGCAACCTGGGCATGACCCAGCGCGGCCGGGTGGAGGCGGCACTGCACGGGGTGATCCTCAATACCGATGCCATTGACAACTCCGCAGGGGTGGACTGCTCCGACCATGAGGTCAACATCAAAATCTTCGTGGACCGCATGGTGGCAGCCGGCAAGCTTGATCCAGCCGAACGCACCGACTTCCTCATGTCCATGACCGATGAAATTGGCCAGCTGGTGCTGGAGGACAACATTGAGCAGAACATCCTGCTGCTCAATGACAGGCAGCGGGCGGTGGAGTGGACACCCAGCTACCAGCGCTTCATGGATTGGCTGGAGGAACATGCCGGCCTGGACCGCGGGCTTGAGGCGCTGCCGGGCAACGCCGAACTGGATGAGCGCGTGGCCAACGGCCAGGGCCTGACCTCACCGGAACTGGCAGTGCTTTTGGCCTACGCCAAGATGGAACTGGCCAGGACCCTGGGCGCCAGCACCCTGGCCGAAGATCCGTGGTTCAAGCAGACCCTGCGCCGGTACTTCCCCCACCAGGTGGCCGAACGCTTTGATGCTGAACTGGACAGCCACCCGCTGCGCCGGGAAATCATTGCCACGGTGGTGGCCAATGACATGGTCAACCTTGGTGGCATCACCTTCGCCTTCCGGGCGCTGGAGGAGTCCTCGGCCAGCGAGGTGACCTTGGCCAAGGCCTTTGTGGCCCTGTATGAGATCTTTGACTTTGGCACCATGACCGACGCCTTGCGGGAACTGCCAGCCAGCTTCCCCACCGAACAGTGGTGCACCGTGCACCTGGACATCCGCCGGCTCCTGGATCGGGCCGTGCGCTGGCTGGTCAATGAGGGCATTAGCGATCACCGGATTGCCGACGTCGTGGCACGGTTCAAGCCTGTGGTTTCCTCCCTCAGCCCCCGGATGGGCGACTTCTTCCAGGGCGTGGACGTGGAGCGGGTGGCGCAATGGTACGACCGTGCCGCCGCCTATGAAATGCCACAGCTGCTGGGCCGGCGCTGGGCGGAAATGTTTGAGACCTTCCCCCTGCTGGACGTGGCCAAGGTCAGTGAAACGCTGGCCGAACCCAAGGAGGCCGTCGCCGCGGTGTACTACGCGCTGTACAACCGCTACGGTGTGGATTCTCTGCTGGAGCGGATCACCGCGCTGCCCCGCAATGACCGCTGGCAGGCCCTGGCGCGGGCTGCGCTGCGTGATGACCTCTACGCCACCGCCGCCGACATGACCCGCAACGTCATGGACAGCACCGGGAGCGAAATGCCCACCATGGAACGCATTGCGGCGTGGGAGGCACAAAACCAGGAGCAGCTGGAGAGGGCCGTGCGCATGTTTGCGGAGGTGGATGAGCTGGAACAGGACGACATGGCGTCCTTGTCGGTAGCATTGAGGCTCCTGCGTTCCATCGTTCGGCGCTAACTGCGGCAGGCATTCAGGGCGGGGACCGTTGGAGACGGCGGTCCCCGCCACACGACTTTTAAGGAGCCCGCATGGCAATTTTTGCCGACATGATCAGGGAAAGTTCGGTCCTGGGTCCGGGCGACGCCGAATGGCTGCACCTCCTGGTGGGGGACTGGCAGATGATCGCCGATTTGTCCTTCGCCGATCTGGTGCTGTGGTTTCCCTCCAATGACGGCGGCTACGTGGCCCTGGCGCATGTGCGTCCCTCCACCTCGCACACCATGTTCCATGCGGACTTTGTGGGGGACAGGATCCAGCCCGAGCTGGAGGACCTGGTGCAGTCGGTGTGGAAGAGCCAGCACATTGAGCGCTCGCAGGAGACCAAGATTTGGAACTCGGACACTGCCATGCGCGTGGAGGCGATCCCCATGGTGCGCAACGGGCGCACCCTGGCCGTCATCACCACACACATGGACCTCTCCAGCTCCCGCATGCCCTCACGGCTGGAACTGACGTACCGCCAGTGCGCCTATGACCTGCTGAAAATGGGCACACTGGGGCTATGGCCGGATTTTGCCTCACCGACGGGTTCACGCCGCGGCGCCCCCCGGGTGGGTGATGGCCTGCTGCGCCTGGATGTGGACGGAATTGTGCAGTATGCCAGTCCCAACGGGGTCTCCGCGTTCCGGCGGCTGGGCGACGGGGATTCGCTGGAGGGCCGCTCCCTGGCGGAGGTCACCACAGGTCTGCTCAAGGACCGGCGCATGGTGGATGAGTCGCTGCCGCTGGTGGTGACCGGGAGGATGCCGTGGCGCACTGAAATTGAATCCCGCGGCGTGAGCCTGTCCCTGCGCGCCATCCCGCTGCGGGACGGCACCGAACGCTTCGGCGCCCTGGTGCTGTGCCGTGACGTTTCCGAGCTGCGGCGCCGGGAACAGGAACTGGTCACCAAGGACGCCACCATCCGTGAAATCCACCACCGGGTCAAAAACAACCTGCAGACGGTGGCAGCCCTGCTGCGGATGCAGTCGCGGCGGATGCACAGCGAGGAAGCGAAACAGGGGCTCGAGCAGGCCATGCGCCGGGTGGCCACCATTGCGCTGGTGCATGAGACCCTCTCGCAGGGCCTGGCGCAAAACGTGGACTTTGATGAGTTGATTGACAGGCAGTTCCGGCTCTCCGCCGAGGTGGCCTCACCGCTGCAGCGGGTGCGTACGGAGCGTGAGGGGGAGTTTGGGGAACTGCCCAGCGACTTTGCCACCCCGCTGGCGCTGGTGATCAATGAACTGGTGACCAACGCCGTCGACCACGGTTTGCAGGATCAGGGCGGGACGGTCTGGTTGTCCGCCGACCGCTATAAGAACGCCTCGGGCGATGACGCGCTGACGGTGCGGATTTCCGACGACGGCGTGGGCCTGCCCGAAGGCAACATTGCCGAGGGGCTGGGGTTGCAGATTGTGCGCACCCTGGTCACCAGTGAGCTTGGCGGGACCATTGACTGGTCCACCCGTGTGGGCGGCGGGACCGTGGTGGAGCTGCAGATGGCGCTTATTTCCCGGGCGTAAAGAAATGGCGGCCAATTAAAAGCAAAGGGCCCTGACGCTCCGCCGCCGGGGTGGAGTGTCAGGGCCCTAAGGCAAGGGGTGCCTAGCTGGCGCGGCGGGCGCGGGCTGCGCGGCGCTTCATGGCGCGGCGCTCGTCCTCGCTCAGGCCACCCCAGACGCCTGCATCCTGGCCGGATTCAATGGCCCATTTCAGGCAGGTGTCAATCACGGGGCAGCGTCGGCACACGCTCTTTGCTTCCTCGATTTGCAGCAACGCTGGACCGGTGTTTCCCACGGGGAAAAACAATTCCGGGTCCTTGTCGAGGCAGGCTGCGCGACTACGCCAGTCCATGCTGATCACTCACTCCTTGTTTAAACACGAAAACCATCTTGTGAAAAAATTCACTTTAGGCCACATAAGAAAAGGCCCGTGCTGGGCCTTGTAGGTCATTGCCATAAGCGTGTCATGTTAACTCCGTGTAAACAAGGGGTTTCGGCCCACTAATTGGCTCGCGGCCATGAGCGATGCATCACAATGTCCTACCTCCTCCCTGCGATGTTTTGCCTTTGTCCGATAAGGTGCTCATGTGCCTAACAATCCCCCTGCGCCCGCGCCGATGCCCAGCCCGAACGGTCCGCAGGAGTCGGCGGCGGCCCGGCCCGTGGGTGTGTTCGTCATTGCAGTGGTGTTGGCGCTGCAGGCGCTGGCGGTGGGATTCATTGCCGTCCTGTCCATTGTCTCGGCCTTCACCACGCCCATGGCTTCGGTGGCGAGCGGCGTGTTTTTTATTGTCCTGCTCCTGGCCCTGGCGGCCGGACTGGCGGCCGTGGCTGTCAATGCCTACCGGGGCATGCGGTGGACCCGCTCGGCGGCGTTTGTTTGGCAACTGCTCATGCTGGCCATTGGGGTGCCCGCACTGCTGGAGGGCAATTTCCTCCTCGGTGGCGTCATGGTGGTGCCGGCCATTGCCACGGCCTACTTTCTCTTCACCCCCACGGTGGTGGCGTTTTCCCAGCGCAGCAACTCCGAGCCCCCCGTGCTGTAGCGTGGGCGCGGCACCCAGGGGTGCCGCTTCCAACTCCTGAAGTCAGCGCCGGAGGTCCTGCGGGAACTGGAACCAGCTGCTGCACCCGCGCTCCACCAGCACCGCACGTCCCGGCGGCTCGCCACCCATGGTCTGCAAGCGAACACCAAACAAGTCCGCATCACCTGCACGTTGGGGTGCGAGCACCACGCCCTGTTGTGCCGATCTCAGCCCCCATTCCAACGGCAGGGCTGAGAGTTCAGGTCCCGGGTAATTGAACGCGGCCACCAAACGGCCGCCCTGTGCCAGCCAAATGCCGAGCGCGGCACAGTGGGCCGCCGTGAGCTGCGCGGCATCGTCGAGCCACAAGCTTCCGCCCGGAAGTGCCCCGGAAGGGAGGGCCTGCCCAGCTCGAACGTACAGACCACCATTGAACTTGGCCAGGACCTGCAGGAAGGTGCTTTTCCCCGACCCCGGCACGCCCACCACCGGCAGCACGGCACCGGGGGGCAAAGCAACGCCAATGGCGTCCCTGCCGTCCCCGCCCAGCCCCAGGGTCAAAAGCGGGGAAGTGGGCGCGGAAACCGCCGGTCTTGCCGCTGCCAACTCCTCCACGGCAAGCGCCGAGGGCAGGGGCACCACCTGCAGGACCGTCCCCGCAGCGCAGCCTCCGCCAATCTCCCATGCCTCGCGTTGGGCAGGCGTGGGTTTTGAAGCTGGAGCGAACTGCGCCACGTGCAGCCCGTTGCCGTTCGACCCCGCGGGGTCGAAGGGGCCACACACGGCGGCCCGGCCAGGCAGTGGGGCGAACCGCGGCAGCGTGGGCCACAGCAGGGTGGATTCACTGCTGCTGCCGTGGGGGATGTAGACCCTGTTGGGCATGGCTGGCAAAAAAGTGGACCCCAGCAACTCCCTGCCCCCGCCCACGACCACCGTGAAGTTGCTGCTGCCAAAGCGGATGAGCTCGCCCATGGTCTCCTCGGCGCCATGCCACGGGCTGGCCCGCAGGCCGGCAAGCCAGCGCGCCCAATTAGTGACGCATAAAACGATGGTGCGCCCGCTGGTTTCGGCGCCCTCCGTGAGCCGGGTCAGCAGATGTGCCGCCGTGCGCAGCTGGGAAGGCAGCAAATGGCTTCCCACGCACGGGTTGGCGTGCCACGGCGCCAAGGAGCCGTCGCCGTCCAGCAGGTACAGCAGGATCCGGGCCCCTGCGGGGGCTGCTGCATTGGCGGCCAGGAGCTGTCCGGCCAGCAGGGCAACCACTGCTGAGGACTGTGCAGCAGTCCCAAAGCAGGCAACATGGGAGTGCAGTTCCGGCCGCCACCACAGCTCATGCAGCGCTTGCTGCTCGGGCGCGTCCACCAGTGCCGCGAACACCCCTTCCGTGCTGCTGCCGCGAGCGCCCGGCATTGCTGCAAGCTTTGCCGGCAGCTCCGGTGCCACCACGGCCGGCGCTGCCGGCGGCCGTGGTTCGGTGTTGTCCTGCAACAGTCGCCACCCCCGGTGCATCAGCTCCGCCACGCCATCGACGTCGCTGGCACGGCCCGGCGGGCGGTTTCCGCCGCAGCTTGCAGTTGGCCTTGGGGTGTTCAAATGCTGCACGGTCTCCTGGATCACCGGCAGTTGCTTCCCCCGGTCAGGGGGCAGGGCCAAAGTTGCGCTGTGAAACTCCTCCGGTGCCGCCCCTGCCCGGCTGATGAAGGCCCGGCCAGGGTCGTCCACGCCGATGGTGGCGGCCACGGAGCTGCCAATGACGTCACTGGAGTCAAAGCCGGACTGCACGCGCAGGCAGATGGAACTGGTCACGTTCGCGCGGATGTCGGCATTGATGGCACCTTGTGGCCGTTGGGTTGCCATGACCAAATGGATGCCCAGGGATCGTCCCACAGCTGCCAGGCGCATCAGTTCCGCAAGTGCGTCAGGGAACTGGTCCACCAAGACGCGGAACTCGTCAATGACCACCACCAGGTGGCCCATGGGGTGGCGTGCGGGGTTGTTGGGCGCAGCCAAACGTGCCAGGGCGCGGTACTGCGCCGCATCGGCTGCCTCGGCCTGGGCCAGGGCGGTCTCACGGGTCCGCAGCTCGGCCCGCAGGGATGCCAGGGTCCGCTCCACGCCGTGGCCGCCCAGATCCGTTATCAGGGAGCTGGCGTGCGGCAGCTTGCCCAGCACACCCAATCCGGCGCCACCCTTGAAATCAATGAACACAAAGTGCAGGTCCGCGGGGGAGTGGGCAGCTGCCAGGCCACCCACCAGCGTGCGCAGAAATTCCGATTTTCCCGATCCAGTGGTGCCGGCCACCAGGAGGTGCGGGCCATCATGGTCAAGATCCAGCATGGCCCAGCCCCTTCCCGTCTGTCCCAGTGGCACGGGGCGCAGAGGACCGCCCAGCGACTGTTGCCACTGACGCATCACGGCTTCCGGTGTGCACAGTTCGGGAGCGGGCAAGGTGCAAGGTCCCAGCGGCGCAGCTGGGGCGAACATCCCACCGGCCCCGGCTGAGGCAGGCGCGCCCCAATGGGCCGTGGCCTCCTGCCTGGACCTGGCACGGGCGCAGCCGTCGAAAACCGCCGCCGGCACGCCGTCGGGCACGAACTCGTGGGCAGCTGCGGATCCCATCATGCGGTTGCCTGCCGCCGCGATATGGATTGCTCCGCCGGGTTCGTCCGCAAAATGCACCACCCGCAGCTTTTCAAAGTCCGGCACCCATGGCGGCACGGGCACTTGCAGACACAGCAGGATGCAGGGTGCGCCGCCCCTTGGTGCTGCCGCGCTGTCGAGGTGCTGGAGTTCGCGCAGGGCAGCGGCGGCTGTGGTGGACAAGGACGTGCGGGGCAGAAACCGGGCGGACAGCGGCAATAATTCCGCCGGCCCCAACACCACCACCGGCATTGCCGCGGCATCCAACTGCAGCAGGATAAAACGCACCAGGGACGCCACGGCGTTGGCAGCACCACTGACAACGAGGGGAGTTGACGTCAGCGCGGCACAGAACGGCAGCATCGCCACCCGTGGCGGCGTGAACCCCGGGTCACGGGGGGAGACCACCAGTGCGGCACGCCGTGGGGAACTGCCCAGTCTGAGGGCAACAGCACCAGCAATATCGGCCGGGGGCAGGCGTGGTGGCGGGGGGACTGCCCCATGGCTGGCAAAAACCAAGGTGGCGGCGTCCGGAAAAGTCTTGGACTGGCGGCTGACATCCTGGATTACGGCGGCGGTGACAGCCTTGCGAAACACCTTGCGCCGGGTGGTTCCGCTGATCACTGGGCCGACCATGGTGACGGCCCCGACGGCGGAGAACGCCAAAAACATCCAGGAACCCAAGGTCAGGGCCAAGACCAGTCCCAAAATCAAGGGCAGGGTGCCAGCCAGCACCATGGCCCAGCGGCTGCTTGCGGAACCGGCGGCCTGGGGCACCATCAAGGGCTCCAGAGCGGCCGCGCTCAACAGCTGGCCGGGAGCTGTTTGCCTTCCCGCTGCGGGGGAGGCTGGGAAGCGAAGCTCCAAAACGCTGCTGCCGCAGCCAATGGCCATCCCCTCCACAATCTTCATTCTGCCGTGGAGCGCGGTGGCGGCAGCGGTGGGGGCGGATCCGGCACCACGGATGGTAAATCCGGTGGACCCTCCGGCTGCGGACAGCAACACTGCTTCTTCACTGACCACAAGGGTGCCGTGGTGCCGGGAAAGGGCGGGGTCGGCGATCTGGATGCGGCAGTTGCCCCGGCCAATGCTGTACTCGCCCCGGTGCAGAGCAAAAAGGGCCCCCGCTCCGGGGCCGGCCGCGACGGCCAATACGGCGGCAGCACCCAAAGCTTCAGAACCCGGAACCCCACGTCCAGCAGGAGGGCCATCTCCGGCGGCACCGGGCAAGTTGAGGTTACCGGCGGGAGGCCACGCCACCACCACCGCACCGTTTACTAAAGGTAGCTGGCCTGCGTGGAACAGACCCAGCGGTTCGCCAGCAACCGTGAACGAGCACCCGGGCCAATGGGGAGCCAGCGCCGCTTCCAAGGAGGTGCCCGAACAATCCGCCACAGCGGTCTCCGCCGGCCACGTGACGCTCAGTTCGCTCACCGGTCCACCGCCAGCCGCAGGATGAATGCCCGCCACCACCGTCAATTCCAGCAGCATGGCACCTCCAATGCGACTGGGCCGCCTGCCACGAGCCTAGGCGGAACACTGGCGGGGCGGGGCACCGGAGACGGCACGTGTCCACAAGGAGACCCTGCGGCAAGGCTGTGGGGGAAGCGGCGATGACTTTGTGAGCGCCGGCACGTGCGCACGGTCCTTGGATAACGTTCGGGTAACCTAGGGAGATAGTCCGTGGCTCCGCTGTGCCCGGAAATCACCACCAAGCACCGCAGGAGAGTTTGTGAACGCTGACCTGGTCGTCGTTGGTTCGGGTTTCTTTGGCCTGACCATTGCAGAACGTGCCGCCACCGAGCTTGGACTGAAGGTGGCTGTTCTTGACCGCCGCCACCACATTGGTGGCAATGCCTACAGTGAAAATGAAGCGCAGACGGGCATTGAAGTCCACCGTTACGGCGCGCATCTGTTCCACACCTCCAATGAGCGCGTGTGGGAGTATGTGAACCGTTTTACACAGTTCACCAACTATCAGCACAAGGTCTACACCTCCCACAATGGCGAGGTCTACCAAATGCCCATCAACCTGGGCACCATCAACCAGTTCTTCCGTTCGTCCATGGGTCCGGGTGAGGCGCGTGCGTTGATTCAGGAACAGGCCGGAGAGTTGGCTGGGACGGATCCGGCCAACTTGAACGACAAGGGCATTCAGCTCATTGGCCGTCCCCTGTATGAAGCGTTCATCAAGCACTACACGGGCAAGCAGTGGCAGACGGATCCCAAGGACCTGCCGGCGTCGATCATTTCCCGTCTGCCCGTGCGCTACAACTACGACAACCGCTACTTCAACGACAGCTACGAGGGTCTCCCCGTGGACGGCTACACCGCCTGGATTGAGCGGATGGCTGACCACCCGAACATTGAAGTGGTGCTGAACACCGACTTCTTTGACGACGGCGAGTACTCCCGCAAGTCAGTCATTGGCCAAGTGCCGGTCATCTACACGGGCGCCGTGGACAGGTACTTTGACTACGCCGAGGGCGATCTGTCCTGGCGCACCATTGATTTGGAGCAGGAAGTGCTGCCGATCGAGGATTATCAGGGCTGCGCCGTGATGAACTACCCGGATGAGGCGCAAAAGTACACGCGCATCCACGAGTTCCGCCACTTCCACCCGGAACGCACCTACACCAAGGACGCCACGGTGATCATGCGTGAATTCAGCCGCTTCGCCGAGAAGGGCGATGAGCCGTACTACCCGGTGAACACTTCCGATGACCGCAGCAAGCTGCTGGCCTACCGCGACCTGGCCCGTGGGGAGCAGGACGTGCTCTTCGGTGGCCGCCTGGGCACCTACAAATATCTGGACATGCACATGGCCATTGGTTCGGCGCTGAACATGTATGACAACAAAATCAAGCCGCACTTCACCGGCGGAGCGAAGCTGCAAAGCGGAGGAGTGGACGCGTGAACGTAACGCAGGTGTTTGAGAGTCCGACGGCGACGATTGAGCCTGAGCGCAGGAGCACCCTGCAGCGGATTATTCTGCCTAGCGAAGGGCAGGTGGATACGCTTCCGCTGTACGTGGATGCCGGCTCAGCCAGCGGTATCCGCCTGAGCGAGAATGACGAGCTGGCCCGGTCGCCGAAGTTGCCCGAAGACAAGCTGCGGCTGTTTAGCTCGGGAGGACCAAGCGTCCACTTCGATGACATTCTCAGCCGCAGGGCCATGAATGTTCGTGCCGGTGAGCAGGTTTCCTTCGGCACCTACTTCAATGCTTTCCCGGCCAGCTACTGGCGGCGGTGGACCGATGTGCGGAACATCCAGCTGGAAGTCACCACCAAAGGTGGTGGCACCGTCACTGTCAGCAAATCCAATGCCCGCGGATCCGTCCAGCACGTCGAGTCTGCCGGTGTCAGTGGCAGTGCCACCACGGTATTCGAGCTGTCATTGGTGCCCTTTGGCGATGGCGGCTGGTACTGGTTTGACCTCGCGGCCGACCACGAGGGGATGACCCTGGAGGGAGCCCAGTGGACAGTGCTGGAGGCACCCCGAACTTCCGGCCAGGTGACGTTGGAAATCACCACCATGAACAAGCCGGATTTCTGTTTGAACAATGCCCGCCTTTTGGCAGCCAATCCGGAAGCCCTGGAAAACGTCAGAGAAGTCCTTATTGTTGACCAAGGCAGCAAAAAGGTCCGCGACGAGGAAGGTTTCGCGCAGGTAAGTGCCTCCCTCAAAGGCAAGTTGCGGGTCATTGATCAGGGAAATCTGGGCGGCTCCGGCGGTTTTGCTCGCGGGATGTACGAGGCTGTGGAAAACGGCAGCGACTACGCATTGCTCCTTGACGACGATGTTGTGGTGGAACCCGAGAGCATTTTGCGTATGTTGGCGTTTGCCGACCGCTGCAAGAAGCCCACGATTGTGGGTGGCCACATGTTTGACCTGCACAACCGCAGCGTCCTGCATACCTTTGGCGAAATTGTGGACCCGCACCGCATTGTGCCGGCTGCCCCCCATGCTGACATGGAAATGCGCCACGATTTTAGTGTCGCAAACCTGCGCCAAACGTCATGGTTGCACCGTCGGGTGGATGTTGACTACAACGGCTGGTGGATGTGCATGATCCCCACCGCCGTCATTAAGGAAATTGGCCTCTCCCTTCCTGTTTTCATCAAATGGGATGACGCCGAGTATGGCCTGCGTGCGAGGTCAGCAGGATTCGCGACTGTATCCTTGCCCGGTGCTGCCGTATGGCATGTGTCGTGGCTGGACAAGGATGACATGGTGGGCTGGCAATCCTACTTCCACGAACGCAACCGCCTGATCACCACACTCATTTACAGCCCTTATCCCAAGGGTGGACGCGTGCTGCGCGAATCCGTTCAAGCGGACGTGAAGCACTTGGTGTCCATGCAGTACTTCACCGAACACGGCCGTTTGGAAGCCTTGAAGGATATTTTCAAGGGTCCGGAGCAGCTCCACGCAACACTTGTCACCAAATTGCCGCAAATTAACGCCCTGAAGGCTCAATACGACGATGCTCAACTCAGGGAAAATGTGGATGATTTCCCAGCGCCGGTGTTGGGACGCGGACCCACCGGTGGAACGCCCATGGGGTTGCCACATAAAAAGGACTTGGTGGCGTGGGGCATCAAGACCGTGGCCCGGCAACTTATCAAGTCGCCAGTACCGGATGCTGCGGTTCGCCCGCAGGGAGTCCTGGCTCATCGAGACAGCCGTTGGTTCCGACTGGCACATTACGATTCCGTCGTGGTGACCAATGCTGAGGGCACAGGCATGTCGTGGTACCGCCGTGACCCCAAACTGCTTCGTTCCATGCTTATGGAATCCGCCCGGCTCCATGCACGCCTGGTACGCGAGTGGGACGAGCTCGCCGAAAATTACCGCAACGCATTGCCAAAGGTCACGTCCATGGCGGCATGGAAAGAAACCTTCGACAAGCATTCCGTGGACGGTCAGTAGATGCCAGCTGTTGACAACAAACTGACCACACCGGGTGCCGGGCGCGGCCTGCTGGGCGTGTATTCCAACAGGTTCCTGCTCAAACTGCTGGTACGCAAAGAGATCAAGGTCCGCTACAGGGGTTCCGTGCTGGGCCTGCTGTGGTCCTATGTAAAGCCACTCATGCAGTTCATGATTTACTTCGTGGCTCTGGGCATCTTTTTGAATCTGCAACAGGCAACACCCAACTACGCCATCTACTTGTTTTCCGGCATTGTCCTGGTCAATTTCTTTACCGAGACCCTTGGCAATGCCACCCGGTCAATCGTGGACAACCGCGATCTCATCCGGAAAATCTATCTGCCCCGGGAGCTCTTCCCCGTGGCCACGGTGCTGGTCTCCGCAGCGCACTTTCTGCCGCAGGTGGTCATTCTGCTGGCGGCGAGCTTGTTGGTGGGCTGGACGCCGTCGGTTCTCCAGCTGTTGGCAGCCATCGCTGCCTTCATCGTGGTGGCCATTTTGGCCACGGGGCTGGGCCTGCTTTTCGGTGCCGTCAATGTCTACTTCCGGGACTCGGAGAACATTGTGGACATGATTCTGATGGTTGTCACGTGGGCATCTCCGGTGTTGTACATCTGGACCATGGCACGGGATGCGCTGGGGCCATGGTTTGCGTTGTACCAAGCAAATCCCATGACAGTGGCCGTCGAAATTTTTCACTGGGCGTTCTGGTACCCCACTCTGGGGACTGATCAAGTTGCCATGGTTGAACTGCCTCCGCAACTGCTGTCACTGTGGTTGCCGGTGTCCTTGGCTGTCTCCCTGGCTGTGTTGTTCATAGGGCAGCTCGTTTTTCGTCGCCTTGCAGTCCATTTCGCTCAGGAGCTTTAGCATGACCGCAGCTGACACCGTCGCCGGCAACATCGCCATTACCTGCCGCAACCTTCGCAAGGTCTTTGTTTTGCGCAACACCCGGTCCATGAAGGAATCCATCGTCTGGCTGGTGAAGGGGCGCAAAGGCGATCTCTCCAAACGCTTTGATGCGCTCAAAAACGTTTCCTTGGACGTCGCCCAGGGAGAGACTGTCGCCTTGTTGGGTCTCAACGGCTCCGGCAAATCCACTCTTCTGAAGCTCATTTCAGGTGTTCTGCAGCCCGACGAGGGAAACGTGCAGACGCGCGGCCGTGTGGCCGGCCTCATTGAGGTGGGCGCAGGTTTCCACCACGACCTCAGTGGCCGCGACAACGTTTACCTCAACGGGGCCATCCTTGGCATGACTGAACAACAGATCAACGAGAAATTTGATTCTATTGTGGAGTTCTCTGAGATTGGCGAATTCATTGACACTGAGGTCAAGTTCTATTCCTCCGGAATGTATCTGAAGCTTGCCTTCTCCATTGCCGTGCACACCGATCCGGAAGTGTTTTTAATTGATGAAATTTTGGCTGTGGGGGACGAGCCCTTCCAGCGCAAATGCATCAAGAAAATCAAGGAGCTGGCCGCGGCGGGAAAGACGCTCTTCGTTGTCAGCCACGACTTGGATTTGGTTTCCACCGTGTGCGAACGTGGTGTGCTCCTGGAACATGGAAAAATCGTCATGGATGGGGACGTCCACGCGGTCGTAAAGGAACTACGGCGGCGGTCCGAAGACGTCCCGGCAGAACGGCAACTGCCTCCTTCGCTTTGAACAGGACCTAAAAACTTGCCAGTTCTAAGGCGTGGGGCGCAGGACTATGCAAGAGACGGGAAGCCCTCCCTTAAGCCACCCCTCCGGGGCTATCGGCACGGACGAGGAGCCCAATGACGGGTTCTCAACACATTGCGTGCGCGCCTGCTCCACACCCTGTTTCCAATCCGGCCCGCCGCTTCGAGCGCTGCCCGAAGGGAAGAAATAGGCGCCTTGGAGGACTACGAGAGCTGTCAGGGCCGCGGCGGCTGCCTGTCGGGATTTCAATCCCCCACACAGGGCGGCGAGTGGGAGCAGGGAGAGCAGAAACATAGATGGCACGGTTGAGTAGCGGGAGACAAAGAATTGACTGAACCACTGGGCCTGAGTGAAATTGGCGTAGTCGAAGTACGGCGTGAAGTTCAAGATCAAGGTTGATCCCCACACCGCAACCGAGGCCAGCACAAGCACGATGCCCAAAATCCTTTGTTGCGCATTGCCCTTCACCAGAATGAAAATCCACACAGCTGCAAATGCCCAGGCGGCGATGAGCGGTGGCCAAAAACCGTAGTTTTGGATATTTACACCAATTTGGGCAGAACCACCGTAAAGCAGTGCCGACGAGGTATTGACAAACCAGCCCACGATGACAGAGAGCAAATCAACAGGATACGTGTAGTTATCTGACCTCGGGTGCAAAATTGTCGTGGTGAACTGCATGGCCAAGCCCAGTGCCAGCCCCGCCCTGGCAGGCCACAAGCCGCGTTCTTTGAACCGCCACAAAAACATCGGCACGAAGAGCACCGCCACTATCTCCGTCAACGAGACCAAGAGAGCCACCGTAAACAACATTGCACCCTCGGCCCGGGACTTGGCTGGTTTCACCAGGAGCCACAATGAAAGCCACAGCAAATACGAATGAATATTCGCAAAATTCCCCAAAGTCTCAATGGGGGCCGGCGCCACAAAAATGGTGATGGAAGCCCAGCCCAGCCGCGCATACACATTGGTGGTGATGGCTTTACTGCAATGAAAAACAAGCAGCGCCACGATTCCAACCACGACGCAACTTAGCAGGTTCATGGCCAAGCCATAGTCGTCCACACGGAAAAAACGGACCACGCTTTTGGCTGCAAAACGTGGAATCACATGGAGGTAACCTTCGTAAGGGGCGAAAATATCCAGCACACCCTCGCGCTGCAGTGCATCACGAAGGAAAATTCCGCCATCCTCTGCCCAGACAACACCCCGGGAAGTGGGGGGCATCCTCACTAGTGCCAAGGCTGCCGCTACAAGCACCGCAGCGACGGCAACCGCCGATTTAAGGCTCCAGACCGTAAACCGTGGTTTCATGTGCACACCATTCAATTGCTGATTCCTTTGGTCCTGTAATAAAGCGGTAATCACAACGTTGTGCCAGTACAGAAGCCCCGGTAAAGCAGGAACCTAGGAGCAGGCAGTAATGCGAAACAGCCGTGCTTCCCCAACCTCCGCCACTAATTCCGCGGCAGGGGAATCCTGCAGGTTTTCCAGGCCCGGAAAACTGTGGGATCCACCGTGGATTTCTTTGCTGCCAAAGTCTAAGACATAACGGACGCCCGTGGCCTTCACGGCCGGGCATACGTTCGGGTCGCTAAGCGCATTGCGTAAGGAGTTGTTGATAATTTCAATATCCGCGGGGTAGGTACTTAATACATGCCGTGATGTGGTGGAGCGCTCGGCCAAGGCGTAGGCCAGGGCAGCCCCGGTCCACGGATTAACGGCTACAGTGGCCTCCGGTGGCACCAAGACACCCAGCCGCTCTATAAGTGCCATCTCATCAGAGGACACAACCTCAGAGTCCGGGGACTCAACGTAGTTTTGCGCAGCGGAGGCCACGGCAACGCTAATGGGCTTTCCCTGAATGCAAATCACCAACGAAGCAGCCAGCACCACGGCGAAGCCGGCGTTGAATTTGGCCGACCCCGCGGCGGATGCAGTGGTGCGCCCTGACCTGCCAAGGATTCCTTGCAGCAGGGACTGGC
Source organism: Specibacter sp. NPDC057265 (assembly GCF_042668835.1). NCBI lineage: Bacteria > Bacillati > Actinomycetota > Actinomycetes > Micrococcales > Micrococcaceae > Specibacter > Specibacter sp. NPDC057265. Next base: position 24,117 of record NZ_JBHUYE010000013.1, on the reverse strand, counting down.
CCAGCAGCACAAGACGCTCGAACCCCAACGCGGCTAACGGGACGGCTGTCAACGGAAGCACGGCGGCCAGCCGGTAGCTGTCGTTGTACCAAACCCCCGTTAATGCGTTGCGGAGGTAGCTGTCCGGAAACCCCACAATGACGACGAACAGTGATGCAATTAAGGCGTAGCACCCAAGGATCCACCAGTGCTGACGCTTGCGCAGGGCGCTGTACAGCCCAAGAACCACCAGAACGGAAACAACAAGTGCCACCGGCCGTCCCATTGCTGAGTTGGTGGCAACTTCCCATGCGCCCCCCAGTGGTGAGCGATACCTTTGCCAGAACGCCGCGTCGGCAGGCGGACGAATATATTTCCAGGCAACGCCCAGAATCATCAGGGCGATCACGAGCAGGCCAGCCACCCACCGCGCTTCCATCCGTTGTGTCCTGGGATGACCAGGAAAAATGTAACGGCAAAGATAGGCAAATAGCACCACAGGCACGCTCAAGGCCACCAGGGACATGGCCCCGTTGGGATGGGCTATGGCGATGCCCACTGCAAGCAGCGGCGCGAGCGCGAAGCGGGCAAGGGCAGAGCCGGGACGCAGCTGTCCGACCCGGAAGAACATGGCGACGGCGCTTAGCCCAGCCGGGAGCAGACTGATGGAGAGGAAATTGGGGTAAAGGACACCAAAGTCCAAGAGCAAAAGCGGAAAGGCGGAAAAGCCGGCAGCCAAGGCGCCGCCAAAACCCACAACCCAAGGTTTCGCCCCGACCACTGTGCGAACCAGCAGCATGCAGCCCAGTGTCCAGACAAAAGCGGCAATGCCCATATTGAAGGCATTGGCCGCAACAGCAACTGGAGCTCCTGTGAGCTGGACAAGCACGGCCGCAAGGCCGTGCCACGCAGCAGGGTAGAAGTACGGGGGATTGCCACCGTTGGTCATGTTGGAGAGCGTCAGTGAAGAGGCGTCGCCGGTGTCAATGATGTATTGAATGGCATTGAGGTGAAAAATGCCGTCAAATGTCTGTGAGATATTCTCCGGTTCACCAAAGACTCGCACAAGTTGCCACACCAGCATGCCTGCCCCCACGGAGAAGCCCAGCCAGGGCCACATGGTTTGTTGCGAGCCCGGTGGCGGCTCGGGCGCATCACTGGCTAAACGCCGTCGAACGAGCAAAAGAACAGCTGCCAATAGCAGAGCGGCAATAACGAGGGGCAGGATCGACCACGCCAACCCCAGCTGGCCGGCGACAACTGCGCAGACAGCGCTCAGAGCAACAGTCAGTGGAGCGGCAACTGCAGCGGCGTGAAGCCCACGCAACCCCAGGGCGAACGCCACGACGCCGCCGGGTACAAAAAGGAGGGCGACAGCGGTTAAGGCGACAGGGATAAAAGCTGCCCAGCTCATTGTAAATTCCATTCGGGGATCAAGCCGAGCCTGGCACAGCACCAAGGTGACGGCGGTCGGTAGTCACAACCGGACTAGCTTTCAATCCTAGCGTGCCGCTCCTGTCCGCTAGAGCGGGTGGATTCCGGGGCCGGGGCAAGGAACGCTATCCTAGTGAAAGTGTGTAGATCGAAAAGCGTCGGTCCGAAATACCTTATTGAGGGGAAGATTCTGTGAGCCGTCAGCGGTCCGGACCTATTAAAGCCGCGGTGGCACTGTGTTCCGTGGCTCTTTTGGGCGCCTGCGCAAGTGCTCCGCCAGTGGACTCCGTCAGAGGTGCTCTTATCGTGGTGGGCAGCGGCACCCAAGAAGGTGAAGTGGGACTCTGGCGTAATGCTTGGGTTGAAGGCAATAACAACGGTGTATCCGTTAATTTTTCGCCGGATGGCGAGGATGTCGGGATAACGGCACTGCAAACAGGCAACACCCATGTTGCCACTGCGGATACCCCGCTCACGGAGAGCGCATCCGCAGCAGCAGTTGGCGCCTGTGGACCTGGCGGGGCCTTTTCCGTGCCCACGTCAATTGCACCTGTCGGTGTGGTTTACAACCTCAGCGGTCTGCGCGGACTTAAACTTGATGCTTCAGCGTTGGCAAAAATATTCAACGGCACGATTTCCTCTTGGGACGATCCCTACTTGCGGGCACTAAACCCGACCCTGGAGATGCCAGTCCAAGAGATCCGGCCGGTAACCTCCGCCGATGAATCAGCCATAACTCTCGCTGGGACCAGCTACTTGGCGCAAAACGCGGCTGAAATGTGGTCCGCTGATGCGTCGCAGACGTGGCCAGAGGAAACGGCCGGTCAGCAAGTTGAACATGACAGGGACGTGGCAAAAGAAGTCGACGACCAATTTGGCGCCATTGCTTTTCTCAATGTTAATGCCATTGGCAACCGGTTCAGCACTGCGGCACTTGAATTTAGCGATGGTTTCTCCCTACCCACTACTGAAAACATTGACAAGGCGATTGCCGCCAGTCAGGTATGGACTGCCGACTACGGCGTCGCCGTCAACTTGGCCTCCGAGCAGGGCGCTGGATATCAGTTGGCTTCAGTTCGCTATCAATCATTTTGTTTCCAGTACCCCAATGAACCAATAGCAAAGCTTGTGGAATCTTGGGCCGCCTATGTAATCAGCGAGCCAGGACAAGCCAAGGCCTGGATTGCCCTAGACAGCTACTCTCCCAGCCGCGCAGCCCTAGATGCCGCCCAAGAGCTGGTAGCAAGCATTGACCATCGATAGCAGCGGACAAGGAACATTATCCGTGGACACTGTGAAAAACAAAATAAGCAAACGGAGCAGCATGTCGGATACCTCACGAAGCGGCTCACCCAAGATATCCATTGATAAAACTGTGAACAGCCCCAAGCGCCTCTTTATGAGCCTTTTTCTGGCCTTTGCCGTGCTGGGTGGGATTTGGTCTGTGGCCACTCCCTTGATGGCATATCCCGATGAGCCATCCCACACCATTCGAGCGGCCGCTGTAGTTCGCGGTCAGGTTACGCCCCAGGAAGGCCAGTCCTTTGGCAATGGAGTGCATGTGCTGGTTCCCTCATACATTGCCAATCTTGAAGGTCAAAGATGTTTTGTGTTTTTTGCAGATAGGACTGCTGACTGTGCCCCGGTCATTCCCGGGCAGGACACTTTTGACGCGATCGGCGTAACGTCCGCTGGTGCCTACAATCCCATGTATTACGCGGTGGTGGGCCTGCCCAGTCTGGTGATGTCGGGCGCGCCCGCACTGTATGCCATGCGAATTGTCAGTGTGTTGTTTTCCGCCGTCTTTTTTGCAGCCGCCTTCATGTCCCTTAATAGGCTCCGTAAAGCCAAATGGCCGCTTGTCACGGCGACCATTGCCGTAACGCCCATGGTGCTTTTTTTGTCATCGGGCATCAATCCCAATTCCCTTGAAATTTCAGCTACATTAGCCGCCTTCTGCGCCTTCTTGGCCGTGCTTGACCGTTCCGGGGATCTTAGAAGCGTCGTTGCGCCAATAGCCACCGTTGTCCTGTCAACGGCAGTCCTGGCTAATACCCGTTCGGTGTCACTGGTCTGGCTGCTGTGCGCCGTGGTCGGTGCCTGCCTATTCTTTAGATGGGAAAGCACCAAGCGGGTGCTGAGCAACCGGCTCGTGCTCATCGGCATGGGAATTGCTGCTGCCGGTGTAGTCTTGGGCTTGCTCTGGATGGTTTTGGCATCTCGCGCACCAGCCTCCAGCGGCTCGGCTCCTGAGGGTATTGTGAACCCGGCGCCGGGGGTGGCGCCTTATCAGGCCTTCGTGACAATGCTTGATCGAACGTTTGATTTCATTCCGCAATATATTGGCATTGTCGGCTGGCTCGACACCGCCGTACCTCAAGGGGTGATGGCATTTTGGAGCATGCTCTTCATTGCCTTGCTGCTTTTGTCACTGTTGGCACGGCCCCGCAAGCTTGCCATTTCCATGGCTGTGGCACTCGTGGCCGTCGCAGTGGTGCCCGCTTTGCTGCAGGCAATGCTCATTACCACCGTGGGGTTTTTCTGGCAGGGCCGCTACACCATGCCTCTCGTGCTAACGCTCTTTGTCGCTGCTGGGCTCGCGCTCAGGACGCGCGGCTTCCCTACGGGCCGGCGACGCCGCTCCGTAGCCCGTGCATTGTTCTGGGCTGCTCTTGCAGCGCATGTCATTGGTTTTCTATATGTGCTGCGCCGTTACGTCGTCGGAATCATCGACATCAGTACGTGGCAAACGATGATCAGCCACCCATCATGGCAGCCTCCGCTTGGCTGGTTTGTCCTGACACTCATTTACGCCGTGGTGATGTTGTTTGTGGCCCAGCGCTTTTATGCATTTTTGTTCCCGGGACACAAACTTTTTGTTGCGCCCGCAATACGGCTAAAACGCAAAGAGCTCGTTTGAGGTAGTGAACAGCCCGCTCAAAGGGTGAAAAAAGCCTCTCCCGTCCTGACTTTCCGGGCAGGACGGGAGAGGCTTTTTGATATGCGCGGCTGTTGCGGTCTATCGATCCAGAAGTCGGAGCAAGTAAGCGCCGTAACCGCTCTTTACCAGCGGTTCAGCGCGCTCGCGCAACTGCTCATCGGTGAGGAAACCTTGGCGCCAGGCAACTTCCTCAGGTGCCCCAATTTTCAAATCTTGGCGGTTTTCTACGGTTCGCACAAAATTGGACGCATCGTTAAGGTCGCTAAACGTTCCAGTATCGAGCCAAGCGGTCCCGCGCGGAAGAATTTCCACTTGAAGTTTTTCGCGCTGCAGGTACATCTTGTTGACATCAGTGATTTCCAGCTCGCCGCGGGGCGATGGCTTGAGGTTCCGGGCAATCTCAATAACATCATTGTCGTAGAAATACAGGCCAGGCACCGCATAGTGGCTCTTAGGGTGCGTGGGCTTCTCCTCCAGGGACAGCGCCTTGCCAGCCTCGTCGAATTCCACTACGCCATAAGACTTGGGATCGCGGACCCAGTATCCAAACACCGCACCGCCGTCTATATTGGTGTGCCGACGGAGTTGCGAACCCATGCCCGGGCCGTAGAAGATATTGTCCCCCAGCACCAAAGCGACAGTGTCGTTGCCAATGTGGTCCGCGCCCAAAACGAACGCCTGCGCCAAACCGTCGGGGGAGGGCTGCTGCACGTAGGTGAGGTTGACACCAAATTGGGAACCATCTCCAAGCAGACGCTGAAATTGTTCTGCATCGTGCGGCGTGGTGACGATGAGAATGTCCTGGATACCGGCCAGGATGAGCGTCGAGAGGGGATAGTAGATCATTGGTTTGTCGTAGACGGGGACCAACTGCTTACTGATGCCCAAAGTAATTGGATGAAGCCGTGAACCGGTACCGCCGGCCAAGATTATTCCTCGCATGCTATAGATCATGTCGCAGATGGCAAACGACAGCAAACTCACGAGTCGATACTTGGGCGCCTACGTTTTGTGCCGCTACTATAGAATTGCACAATGCTCAATCGTGAAACGGATTCCGCCGTCGTGACCGGGAAACTGCACCGTCCGAAGGTCTCGCCGGGGCTCCGTTTCGGCAAAGCCTTGGATCCGCGTAATAACAGTTTAAATTTCATTCGTCTGATCTTGGCGCTGATGGTTCTTTTTGCCCACAGCTTCCACCTTGTTGGGGCCGGCAACGGCCCTGGGTTCAAAGGGGAGAACCTCGGCGGGTGGGCGGTGGCCGGATTCTTCGGCATCAGCGGCTACCTCATCACCGGGAGCCGGTTCAACAACCGTCTTGGCACATATTTAATTCATCGAATAGCCAGAATCATCCCGGCCTTCCTGGTGTGCCTGGTGGCCATGGCTGCCGTCTTCGCGCCCATTGCCTACTACGTGCAGCATGCTTCCATGCATGGCTTCTTTCAAACGCCCACCACGCCGCTGAACTCCATCTTCGCGAACATGTTCTTGAAGATCAACACCTATGACATTGCCGGCACCCCTGCCGAAGTGCCGTACCCCGGGGCGTGGAACGGCTCCTTGTGGACACTTTATTTCGAGTTCCTGTGCTATTTGCTGGTTGCCGCGTTGGGGACCTTCGCCTTCGTCAAGAAGTCACCGTGGCCCATGGTGGCGGCGTTCCTGCTCAGTGTCGCGGTGTGGGCCAACATGGAACGGCTGGCTCCCTACATGCAAAACAGTCTGGACTTTAATTTGCTGGCCCGCCTGGTGCCGTTTTTCCTTGGTGGCGCGGTGGTCAAGGTGTTTTCCAAAAAGATCGGGCTTAGCTGGCAGGGCGCCGCAATTGCAATGTTGATCGCCGTCGTAACTGTCTTTGGCTTCGACGGATTCGGCAACCAGTTGGCGGCACCCTTCCTCGCTTACGTGGTGCTGTGGGTGTCCACTTGGTTGCCCAGCCCGAAGGTCATAATGACAAACGACGTTTCCTACGGTGCCTACATTTACGCATTCCCCGTGCAGCAGATGCTGGCAGTATTTGGTGCCTACCATTGGGGTGTTTGGTGGTTCACTCTTGCGGCACTCATTGCCACGATGCCCTTGGCCATTGCAAGTTGGCTTGCCATTGAGCAACCCATTATGAAGCTGGCTCGCCGACGCGTGTAACTGGGACAGAATGCAACGAGGGCGGGCGTTAACTTTCTGACGGAACCGTGACGGAGCTGGGCTTCTCATTGGCGGTGCTCACGGTGGAGTGGAAAACCCAATGTTTGTAGAGGAAAAAGTTCCAAATCATGGTCAGCGCGGTGGCTACAATTTTGCCTACAGTGTAGGTCAAATCCAAGTTGTGAAAGAGATTGACAATGACGTCCGTCATGAATGTATTAAAGACCACCAAAGCGCCGTAGCGAATCATGCTTGATCCTCTGCCCCGGGTCGACTCGAACGTGAAAGACCGCTGTGCAAGGAAGTTGAATACGAGGCTGCTCAGGAATGCAATGGGTGTGGCTATCCAAAGGTCGACAGCAAATCCTTCATGCAGAAGGACCAACAACCCAAGATCGATGGCGAAAGAAAGTCCGCCCACCAACAGGAACCTCATAACGCGGTTGCTGGACAGCCGTCTAAGCCAAAGCCGCCCTGTAACGTGTTTGGCCTGTGGCATACGCTGTGAGTCTCCAAAGTTAGAAAATATGTAGCCTGAAATACCGGTTTAGGCCGTAATTCAACATCGAATCACATTGCAAAAAGTCTACCTTGGGATGTGAACGCCGGCCGAACTACCTGTGGTTAGTCAGGCCCTTGCATCCTCAAAGGCGCATAGTTCATAGGGTAATCTGATGGATAATGTCTACTCTCCTGCGTACTCGCCGCCAACTACGTCACGCGCCAATTGGCACAACGATGTTCCGCCGGTCAATGATGATTTTTCCCTTTATTGCTGCACTTTCACTGCTGTGGGCTTTTGCCTCGCCGCTCATGTCTGTGCCCGACGAACCGGCCCACACCATCAAGGCTGTGTCTGTCGCGCAGGGGCAGCTGCGCGGAACGACAGGCAATAATCAAGGCGACCTTACTCTTGTTCAGGTTCCATATTATATTGCCGCCATTGGACAGCAGGCATGCATGGGCATGAAGCCCACTGTCACGGCGGACTGTGCGCCGCCTGTCAATGGAGATGCCAGTGAGAAAGTCGACGCCGTCACGAGCGCAGGCAACTATAACCCGGTGTATTATGTGATTGTTGGCAGCCCTTCTCGGTTTCTCAGCGGTGAGTCAGCGATCTATGCAATGAGGGCAGTAAGTGCATTGCTCGGAGCCTGCTTTCTCTCGCTGGCGATAGCTGCTGCTGCCAGTATGCGGCGTCCGTTTTGGCCCACAACTGCTGCCCTGGTGGCAGTAACTCCGATGGTTCTTTATCTAAATGCATCGATTAATCCCAATGCTTTGGAAATTGTCACCACCGCCTCATTATTTCTCAGCATGTGTTTGGTGTTCGAAAATCACAAACAACTGTCTTCGGCGCGATTTGCAATGGTGGTGGTGGGTATATCCGGGGCCATACTGGCTAATACCCGAGCACTGTCCCTAATTTGGTTGACGGCAGCAGTGGTTGCAGCCGTCATTATTTACGGCTTTCAGCCGCTGCTTGCGGTGGTCAAAAATCGCCTCGGGCAGACAATGATGGGCCTTATTGCCCTAGGATGTTTAGCCAGTCTCGCCTGGCTCGCAGTTGCAAACAGCTTTAAAAGTCTGGGCGGAATACCCAGCGAAGTAACACCGGATCAGGCTTTCTTCACCATGCTCGATCGAACATTCAGTTACTCCTCCGGATACATCGGAATCATAGGGTGGCTCGACACCCCGGCTCCGGGCGCGGTCATAACCTTTTGGTCCTTTGCGTTTGCAACATTGATTCTGGGCGGGCTGTCAATGAGCCGTGGACGAGGCAGAATCGCCGTGTGTCTGATTTTGCTTGCCGTTATACTTTTGCCACCCATTCTGCAGAGCCAGGTCATCACGGAATTGGGTTATATCTGGCAGGGGCGCTACCTGCTGGCGCTCTTTGTGTTGCTTGTGCTGACCTGTGGCATTATTCTCCGGGAGCGTCCAGCGCCGCAGGGTGAGTGGGCACAGTCAGTGGGACGTTGGTTTATTGCCGGTGCAATTGGCGCCCATATTTACATGTTCATCTATGCGCTTCGTAGATACACAGTGGGAATCCAGCAACAGACGAACTGGACTGAAATGTTTGACTCGGTGTGGCAACCTCCGCTGTCGTGGCAGGTTCTCGCTCTTGCTTATTTGCTTGTTCTTCTCATGGGTGGCGTCCTGGCGTACAAGATGCTGTTGTCCAGATCAACGGTGACTATTGAGAATCTGGCGGGGTCCGCCGATCTTGGAGATTCCATCCCGGATGCCCGCGATCGCCGACACTAGCCGTTTGATGCGTTGCGGTGCCAGAACCGTGACGATGGCCAAGTGGCGGTAATCGGCCAAGACAGCCTTCACGGCCCAAGCAGGTTGGGAGCGCCAGTATCGCCTGACCAGCAGGAGGCGATTTCGGAAAATGTAATAGTAACGAAAGTCTGCTGCCGTGCGGATCCGCAAAGGACGGCCTGCAATGGAAATCGGCCTGCGAAACAATGAGGCCGTGACCATGGCACCAAGTGCATGTCCCAGACGTGCGTCCGGGGCCAGAACGCACTCCATTCCAGCGTTCCTTGCACGCAAATAATATTCAGTGTCCACGCCGTCAATGAAAAGCTCGTCCATGAGCGGTCCCAGTTTGTCCAGAACCTCCACGGGTATCAATAAGCCTGACTGTATGGGTTCGCCCCCCAGGACAATGCCCTGCACATGTCCGCGGTGTCGCGTTGACAGTCCACTGATGATCCCTGGAGCCACCAGGGCAACAGGAATGGAGTGCGCGATGGCGTCGGCGTAGGCGCTCAAGAGCTTAGTGGTGTATTCAGGCTCAAGATGCGAATCCTGGTCCATTGTCATGATAAACCGAGGATTGCTGCTGTGCGCAACGGCAGCATGAATTCCGGCATTTAGGGCACTGGCAATGCCGGAATTGCTTCCCATGCGCACAACGGTAACACCCAGGTGTTCCAGCTGGGCCAAGATGCCACTGACATCTTGGGTGCTCCCGTCGTCGACGGCCACTACATGCCCCACCTGCCCAATAAGCGCAGTGCAATTGCCCACGACGTCGTCACTCGGGTTGTAAAGGGACAATACTGCGGCGACGGAACTATTTGTTTCCATGGTGAGGGAAGGCTAGGCCGGCTGTACGTCAGGCTGGGCGTCAATCCAGTTTGCTAAAATATCAATGCCCTGGGCCAAGTTGTAGCGTGGAGTCCAACCCAAGACGCGTTGTGCGTCGGACACATCAGCCCAGGCGTGACGTACATCGCCCTGACGGTACTGACCCGTCACATGGGGTGCGGGAGCTTGGTAATGCTTGGCAATTAGTTCCGCTGCAGTTCCAATGGTTTGGAATTCCCCGGACCCGATGTCCATGGGTTGGTCTTGGACAGTGGGTGAGAGCGCGCCGGCAACGATGGCGGAGGCGACATCGTCAATCAAGATGAAATCGCGGCGCACTTCGCCATCTTCGTACAAGGGAATGGATTTTTGACCCATCGCCATCCTGCAGAACAAGCTCATGATGCCTGTATAGGGATTGATCAGCGACTGCCCGGGTCCGTACACGTTTTGCAGACGCAGGATAACCGTCTCAACGCCGAAGGATTTAGCCCATGCTTGAATAATGTGTTCCTGAGCCAATTTGGTGCCACCGTAGACACTAACCGGTGCGGGAAAGGTGTTGGCGGCCTTCATGGGAAGAGGCCTTGCATCAGTAAAATCCCATTGCTGGGCGTCCAGGGTGGCGCTGGTGCGCTGACCTGGGTACAGCACCGTGCCATCGGTGCGGGTCCAGGCGCCTTCGCCGTAAACCGCGCGGCTGGAGGAGAGAACGATTCTCCGCGGAAGCTTGCCGTGGCGGCTTAACCCATCGAGCATTTGAGTGGTTCCCACAACATTTACGTGGGCGTGCCGCGTTGATTCGTTCAATGACTGGGCGGTGCCTGTTTCAGCCGCCAGGTGGATGACGACGTCGGGGGTCAGGCCTGCCAAAACGGTATCCCAGGTCTTGGCCTGTGCCACGTCCCCAATGATGAGTTCGGCACCGGCAGCAAGCTCGTCAGGGCGTTGACCATTGGCGTGAATTTGGGGGTGCAGATTGTCAACGACCACCACACGGTCAAAGGCTTCAACCAGGGCTGCGGAAATGGCGCAACCAATAAAACCGGCTCCACCGGTGACAAGTACTGTTCCACCCTGGCGGGAGGCAGCGGATGTTGTAGTCACAATAGACCTTTCAAAGAAATTTAATTGCCGAAAGCGTGGCGTAAAAGTGCCTTCATGGCCACGAAATGCCGGGTGCGAATGGCTCTTGGGAGCAAAGCTAGTGCGTGAGCCCTGGACATAAGCCGCAGCTTCGCGGCCCGGTCGGTGCGGTTCCAGCCCAACGCGCGGGCTTGGCTGGCAGCAAAATTGAAATAGTCGCGTTCGCCCGCAAAACGTGAACCGTCCACCAACTTCGTGGAGGAGGCGCTTTCGGAGTGGCGCCGGTAGGCGAAGCAGACGGTTGGATCCACCAGCAACTGTGCACCTTGATAGACCATGTCCATGGTCAGGGCCACATCTTGAATGATCGGATATCCGTCGCGGAAATCAACTTGTTGTATTTTGTCTGTTCTAAATGCCAGCGAGGGCCAGTAAAGCCAGACCCCATGCATGAGATTTGTCGCCAAAGCCTCGCCGGACAGCAGTTGCCGGCCTCGACTGCGTGGTCGCATGATTTGCTGCTTTACAGTATCTGCCAGTGTCCGCACTGAACCTCCGTTTTCGTCAATGACGTCAACCCCGGGCTGAATGATAGACGCGTCCGGGAATTGTACGTGGCAGCTGAGTACGGTGGAAACATAATTAGGCAGCAAAAGATCATCACAGCCCAAAATCACCATCATTTCCTGCTTAGCCAAGGCAACACACGTGCGGTAGTTCGCTGTGATGCCCTCATTGACGTCCTTGCGGAGGTACTTGATGCGGGGATGAGCCAAGTCGGCAAGATGCCTTTCCACACTCCGGTCCGGGTAGGCATCATCCACAATCGTGAGCTCCCAGTCGTCACTATCCTGGGCAAGGACACTGTCGACGGTGGCAATCATGTATCCCGGATCCCCCCAGTAGGGGATGAAGATATCCAACGGCATCAGTGGCCATCTCTTTCTTTAGTTTCGGCGCGGTTTGTTGCGGCCATGCCGGTGGAGAGGCTTTCAATTTGGGTGCGCAAGATGGCAACTTCCTCAGCGAGCGTCCGGGTTTCATCTTCGAGCCCAGACAATTCCAACGACAAATGAAGACACACGCCCAACAACAGGAAAATGCTCAGAATGAAGAGCAGATTCGACGGAAGTTGGACCCCCACCAATTCCGAGGCGATGTTCAACAACTGTGGAAAGGCAGCCAAAATGACTGTCAACATCCCGACAAACAGCCACAGAGTGGCGTATTTCTCCCGGAATTTTTTGCGGCGGAGCATTTCCAATACAAGGGCCACAATGGCAATGGCAAGTAGTAGGGCTGCGAGATTTGTCATGAACTACTCTCCAATTGTCGCTGCGGTTATCGGCTGATTGGAGGGGACTACCGAACGCTTTCGAGTAAAAGCAAACAGGAGCGCAAAAATTGACCGACCCAAGTAGATAGCAGCTTTCAGGGGATTGTGGCTTGGTGTACCCCCTTGGCGGGGACGCATCTCAACTGGCACTTGGGTGACTGTACATCCTGAACGAAGGGCAACTACCAGCGAATCAATCGTGTCGCCCAGGTATTCGGCAGGATAATGGTCCAAATATTGGCTGATGGCCCTGTCATTGGCAGCCCGAAACCCACTGGTGACATCTGTCAGTTTGGTCTTTGCGACTACAGAAATTACTTTGGCCAGAACCAACATGGCCCACTTGCGGGGGCCACTGACGGTGTAGTCACCGCGGTCGGCAAAACGGGCCCCAATGGAAATGTCCGCGTGTTGCAGGCCCGCGAGAACCTCGGCGATATTGCGCGGATCATGCTGACCATCGGCATCGACTTGAATCACTTGGGCGTAACCAAAACGGCGCGCATATTTAAAGCCGGCACGCATGGCTCCCCCCACACCGAGATTGAACGGCAGATTCAATACAGTTGCTCCGGCGGCGGCTGCCACGACGGCGGTCCGGTCAGTGGATCCATCATTGACCACGAGGACGTCGTAGCTGGGATCTGTCGCCAAAACTTCCGTTACTGTATTAGCTACAGCCTCTTCTTCGTTCCAAGCGGGCATGATGACGAGCACGCGCTGGCTGGGCAAGGAATTCATAACATCCAAACTATATCAAGTGGACCATGATTGATTTTTTTGCCATCAACAGTGGCTGCTAACTAGCTCAACCGTTTTTCCAAAGCTGAAGGAATGCGCCCGGATTTCGAGGTTAATCCGTCCCGCAATCCCGCGACGGCGGCTGTGAGTAGTTTCACTTTTTTGGGGCTAAACAAGAATCGGAGCAAATGAGCCTTGGACTCCTCGATAAGTCGCCGAGCAACCCATTGCGGGTTGCTGCGAAGGTACCGTTTACTCAAAATGGTCCCATTGCGGCAAATGTAGTAAATCCGGCTGGGGGAGTGATAGTTGAATCCAATGTCCCGACCCAGCACCCGCACTTTGCGGCCCAAAATTTTTGCTTGGCCCCGTTCCCCCAAGTCATGTTCAATCGTGCAGTGGGGGCCAATGAGGGTGGCCAGCCCGGCGGTTCGGCAGCGCATGGTGAAATCCGAATCCACGCCATCGATAAAGAAGTCAGCGGCAAAGGACCCTACGGTTTCAATGGTTTCTCGGGGGATGAAAAAGCCCGACTGCATGGGGTCGAAGGCCTGGCTAAAACCCTGCACGGATTTCCATGCGGGGCTGGCATGGCCGCTGTAACTCGCGGCGCAAATGAAGCCGACCTTAAGCCCGGCTGTGCGCGCCCGTGTCAATGTCTCCATGGCACGGCGGACGTAGTCATCAACGAGAACGGAATCTTGATCCAAAGTGATGAGGTAATCGGGGCAAAAGGATTCTTCAGCACGCATCACGCCGGCGTTGAGGGCCGCGCCAATGCCTTGGTTGGTGGCTTGGTGCACCACCATGGCACCTGCTTGTTCCAGGTCCGCGAAAATTTGGGACGAAGCCGCCGGCGAGCCGTCGTCCACAACTATAATGTGGGCCACTTGACGTGCCAGGGCTTGAACGGTGTGCACCAAGGTCGCGGCAGGCTTATAAGCGGCAATGACCGCAGCCACTGTGTACAAAGAGTCATGGTCAGCCATTGTCGCGTGAATTACTTTCATGGTTGAGGAATCGCAAAGCAGGGAATAGGAGTGTGGCAAAGAGTAGGACCTCACTGAGGGCCATGCCCATGGCAACTCCTACGACGTTACCCCCCAGACCTGAAATGAGCATGAAGGCCACCCCCAGCACGGCGGAAACCAGGGTCCAGCGCAGGACCAATGATTTTTTGCCCGCCGGGATGAGCAGATTGCGGATGAAGGGGGTGCTGGCCGAGAGGAACGCAAAGGAAACGCCGTAGTAGAAACAAAGCTCTGTGCTGGCCTGGATTTGCCCTGCGAAGAGCAATTTGCTCGCGAAGGGACCAAAGATTGTCAGGATTGCCGCCCCGACCACACCCAAAATGGCATGGGACCAGATAGCGATCAGGTGACGGCGCCGCCGCTCGCGGATGCCTGGTTCAATGGTCCAACTTTGGAAGGCGTTCCCCAGGGCCACAATGGTGAAAATCCCAAACCTGTACAAGGTGTCAGCTGTAGCCAGGGAGCCGGAGGCGACGGCAGGAGTGGTGGCTGTGGCGATGGGCGTGGGTGTGGACGCGTAGGCATTGGCCGCTACGTTGATTCCCGCCGTGTGGCTTTGCGCCTTAATGTCACCTAAGGCCTGGCCAATGTTGCGGGGAAACCAGCTGCCCGTTGGGGCCAGGCGTCGGTGGAACAAGATCAATGCGAGCACCGTTGCAGCTGCGAGTACCAGCGTGTAGTTCCACAGCTGGTGGGTGAGCAGCAGCAAAGGCACCGACAATGCGGTGGCAATGAATCGCGGGATGGTGTCAAAAAATGCCAGCAGCCTGGGCTGGCCCATGCCGATGCAAAACCATGCCGGAGACATGCCCGCAAGCATGGAGGCCATGGCCATGCTGACGGCGTCAAAGCGGAAATCCGGAGCTGCCACCCAAGCGGAGACAATACTCACAACGGGCAAAACAAAAACCAGCAAGATGATTCTGGTCCGCAAACTGCTCAGATAAATGGCGCCCCGGTCCCGGGAATTTTCTGCACGGGCAATGGAGACCGGACCCTCAATATTCCAACCCCACATCAACACTGTGGCCCCGAAGGTGCCAATGGCCTGCCCGGAGATGACGCTGGAAATTCCACCGGCGCCGACAAAGCCCGCAATCACGGGCAAAAGCAGCAACGGGGTCACAAGGGACAACAGGGGCAAGAACGTAAACCCCGAAAGTCGCAGCAGAACGGTTTTCATATGGGCGGCGGAATCCTTGCAACAGTTGGGTGATTTGGACAATCTTACTGGAGGAGCTTGGGACGGCGAATCATCTAGACTGACCGGTGGCGGTCTTCAGGGAATTTTCGTGGTGACCCAAACCAGAGCTTTGAAAGTGAAGAGTGAACAACATGTCAAATGATCCGTCGCCGGGGCAGCAGGGCATCCGCGTGAGCGTCTGCATGGCCACCTATCACGGGGCGCGCTACGTGGCAGAGCAACTTGAATCGATTCTGGCGCAAGTGGGGGCCAACGACGAGGTTGTTATTGTCGATGACGCCTCGACCGATGACACGGTCGCTGTCATCAAAGCCTTCAATGACCCCCGAGTGCGATTGATCGAGGGGACTAAGAACCAGGGATATGTCAGGTCTTTCGAGCAGGCAGTCCTCGCCAGCGCCGGTGAGTTTGTTTTCTTGGCGGATCAAGACGATGTCTGGATTCCCGGGCGACTTGAGCTGATGTTGGAACAATTGCAAAGCCATTTCGTGGTGGCATCCAACTTTGCCGTCCTGGGCGGCGGCTCCCGCGGCAAAGTCACTGAACTGAAGGCAGCCGATTCAGATCATTATGTGAGAAATATTATTGGCGCTGTTGTCGGGTATCGTCCCTACTATGGCTGTGCCATGGCCATGACACGTCAGCAGGCCAACATTTTTGCCCCAATTCCGCACTTTATGGTGGAATCGCATGACTTGTGGCTGGCACTTTGCGGCAACACAGCGAAGTCAATGGCACATCTAGCGGAGCCAACTTTATGGCGTCGGCTTCACGAAGAAAACGTCACTCCACGGGGTTGGCGTTCCTTGCGGACAATTGTCCTGGCGCGGGTGATGATTGTGCGGGCACTCATTGAGGCCTTCAAGCGAACGAGAGCCCGCACATCCTAGAAACGAACCGAGTCAACTTTTCTTAGCGACAGGCTGTTCGTCAACTGCCAAGTGTTCCCTCGAACAATTCCGACGGTGGTGCGGTTGTCACCGTTCCAGTCGCCAATGGCCGGCGAGTCGGTGGCTACGCCAAATCCGAAGGCGTAGTGAACGGGCGGGAACAGTTGGCTGTCGGTCAGCCAGTAGCTGCCCCTGCGCCAAACACCGAAGGTGTCCCAACCGTCAGCATTCCAGTCCCCAACCACGGGGATGTCGGAGGCAACACCAAAGTTGGCCGCCACGTCCACCCGGGGGCCTGGGCCCTGTGAGTTGGTGACCTGCCAGCTTCCATTGCGGAAAATACCAATGGTTGTTTTACCGTCGCCGTTCCAGTCGCCCGTGATGGGAGTGTCAGAACCAACGCCGTAGGATTGCACAATGTCGACGGTTCTCTTGGTCACGCTATTGCTTAGTTGCCATGAACCATTACGCACGATGCCGATGGAATCTATCCCGTCGCCGTTCCAGTCGCCGACAACGGGTTTGTCGCCTGGACTGCCAAAGAAAAAGCATGTGCGCTTATTTCCGGGTATTTCTAGGCACCACTGAGAGTCCTTGTACCAGCCGACGTACGACTTTCCGTCCCCTGCCCATTTCCCACTCAGTACTTTGGCACCCGGGATGAGGCCAACGACCGCCTGCGGCGAAGCAGGAGGTTTCGGGGCAACAGTTTTAACCCCTGCCAAGGTCCGCAACTGGTCCATGGTGCCGTTGAAGACGTTCTGGTCACCGGGGAAGGTGGCAGGGATGCTTTGCCCGGCATCGGCAAAATTGTTGGCGTATTGCCAGAAAGTGTACGCCGGCCATTTGCCGGGCATCCACGGACTGGACGCGTAGTAGGCCGCAATCCATAACGGGTTCGAATTGGCAAAGGCGTTGCTTCCGCCAAGGCACTCTTGCCAGAAGTAGTAGCTGCTGTAGATGACGGCGTCTTTACCGGTGGAGGATTTGATGGTGCTGGTGAAATCCTTTGCCCAGGCGACCAAGGCCGACGGTGTCATTCCGTAGCATTTGTTAGTGCCGTCACTGGCGACGTATGGATTGTCTTCTATGTCGAGGGCTGGTGGGAGCGTTTTTCCGTCAGCGGTCCATCCTCCACCCGAGGCCAACATGACGCGCGCCTGGGAAGATCCGCTCGATACATTGGGGCGGGCGAAGTGGTATCCGCCGCGCAACAGACCGGCATTGGCGGCACCATTGTATTGTTGGGAAAAGTAGTCATTGAGCGTCCAAGGACCCTCAGACGTTTTAACGTAGGCGAATTTGGCACCATTGTTCTTGACGGCGGTCCAATTGACGTTTTGCTGCCAACCGCTCACATCCAGTCCTAGAGGTTGGCCTTCCGTCCCGGCAGGCTGATCCCTAACAAATGGTTCCGCGCCGCGCGCAGCGAGCGGGCGCGCTGCCGACGAGGGCCCTTGTTGCCCGGCTTGGCCCATGACAGCGCCACCGTCGCTGGGGCGTTGCGCGACCACCGTAGCGAGCGCTGTAGCTGGCTCCGATTGAACCGGAACCGGAACCGGAACCGGATCCGGCACGGCGGGCTGAGGCGTGGCACTCGGTGGTGCCTCCGGTGAAGTGGTGATGGCCGACGTTGGCGATGGTGTGGGGGCTGACGTGGTCGGCGAAGCGGTGGCTTCCGCTGTGGGGGAGGCTGCGCTCGGACCTGCACCTAGCCCGCCCAGAGCAAGGGCAGCAATAGCCAGAGTCGCCACATGAGTGGCTAGGGGGCGGATCTTCATAGTTTCCTTGCGTGCTTAATGTGGCGGATTCCTGCCAGCGGACAATTCACCCAAATCGCGTTGCAGTCCTTACGTGGAAGCTGCATGGAGGGTTAGCTCATATTTCAATGGTACTAGGGCGGCCTCACATAGTGACGCCGAGGCGCCATTGTTAGCGCCGAGCACATGGCCCCACGTTCCGGAAGTCACGACTGGCGTTCCCGTATGCTGGATTCATGCGAAATCTTCTTGTGACCGGCGGAGCCGGCTTCATTGGGTCCAACTTTGTCCACTACGTCTTGGAAAATACCGATATGTCCGTCACGGTGTTGGATAAGTTGACCTACGCCGGTAATTTGGCCTCTCTTGATGGTCTGCCGCCGGAGCGGTTCACGTTTGTGCAGGGTGATATCTGTGATGCTGGGCTGGTGGACACCTTGGTGGCAGGTGCCGATGCGGTCGTGCATTATGCGGCTGAGTCCCACAACGACAACTCGTTGCATGATCCACGTCCGTTTTTGGACACCAACATCATCGGTACCTATACGTTGATCGAGGCTGCGCGCCAGCACAACAAGCGTTTTCACCATATCTCCACTGATGAGGTGTATGGAGACCTGGAGTTGGATGATCCGCAGCGGTTCACGGAAGAAACGCCTTATGCTCCTTCCAGCCCGTACTCATCGACGAAGGCTGGCTCGGACCTGCTGGTGCGCGCTTGGGTGCGTTCCTTCGGTCTGCAGGCAACCATCAGTAATTGCTCCAACAACTATGGTCCGTTCCAGCACGTGGAAAAGTTCATTCCGCGTCAAATCACAAATGTCATTGATGGCATTCGCCCGAAGTTGTATGGCAAGGGCGAGAATGTGCGCGACTGGATCCATGCCGATGACCACTCCTCTGCCGTGTTGGCGATCCTTGAAAAGGGGCGGATTGGTGAGACGTACTTAATTGGTGCTGACGGGGAAAAGAACAACAAGGATGTGGTGGAGCAGATCCTCACACATATGGGCTTGCCCGCTGATGCCTATGACCACGTCGTCGACCGCCCAGGTCATGACCTGCGCTACGCCATTGAATCCGAGAAGTTGCGTACCGAACTCGGCTGGACGCCTGCGTTTGCCAATTTCGACGCCGGTATCGAAGAGACCATCAAATGGTACCGGGACAATGAGTCCTGGTGGCGTCCGCAGAAGGCTGCCACTGAAGCAAAGTACAGGGAACAGGGCCAGTAGATCATGATGATGGAGTTCTCCAAACGGCTCAAAACGACCACAACCCCCATTCCTGGTGTTGTGCTCTATGACCTTCCGGTGCATGGCGATAACCGTGGCTGGTTCAAGGAAAACTGGCAGCGCGAAAAGATGATGGCCTTAGGTCTGCCTGACTTCTCCCCGGTCCAGAACAACATCTCATTCAATGAGAAGGCAGGAACCACTCGGGGTATCCACGCCGAGCCGTGGGACAAGTTCATCTCGGTTGCTACGGGCAGAATTTTTGGTGCTTGGGTGGACCTGCGCGAGGGCGAATCTTTTGGCGCCGTATTCACCGCGGAGTTGGATCCCTCGCAGGCCATATTCATTCCCCGGGGCGTGGGTAACGCATTCCAGACGCTTGAAAATGACACGGCCTACACATATTTGGTCAACGACCACTGGTCCGCAGATGCGCAGGGACAGTACACGTTCTTGAACTTGGCAGACGAAACAGCTGCAATCGCTTGGCCGATTCCTTTGGCTGATGCCGAGTTGTCTGACAAAGACAAAACGCATCCTCGTCTCGCCGAGGTAAGTCCCATGCCTCCTAAAAAGACTCTCATTTTGGGGGCCGACGGACAGCTGGGCAAGGCGCTGCGTGCTATTTATTCCGATGATACAAGTGTGGAATTTGCGGCCCGTGCTGATTTTGACCTCGGAAGCGATACAGCCTATGCGGATCGGAATTGGAAGAATTACTCGTCCATCATTAATGCGGCGGCCTACACTGCCGTCGACGACGCAGAAAAGCCTGCGGGCAGAAATGCTGCTTGGGCCATAAATGTCACAGCTGTGGCCAAACTGGCTAAAGTGGCGTCCGCCCATGGGATTACTCTGGTACATGTCTCCAGCGACTACGTCTTCGACGGCACCATGGGGCCCCACCGCGAAGACGAGGCGTTGTCCCCTTTGGGTGTCTATGGTCAAAGCAAGGCAGCAGGCGATGCAGTGGTTTCCCTGATTCCGAAGCACTATATCGTGCGGACCAGCTGGGTCATCGGGAAAGGCAACAACTTCGTCAAGACGATGGCGTCATTGGCGGCTCGTGGAGTGGCTCCCGCAGTGGTAAATGACCAAATAGGTCGCTTGTCCTTCGCGGAAGACATCGCGGCAGGAATTAAGCACCTTCTTGATTCTAAAGTCGCGTACGGTGTTTACAACCTCAGCAACGATGGGGAGCCCCAGTCTTGGGCAGACATTGCAGCTGATGTGTACGAACTCACTGGTCACCCTCGTGACTCCGTTACAGGTGTGAGCACGGCAAAGTACTTTGAGGGAAAACAAGCAGCTCCCAGGCCTCTGGAAAGCACCTTGGAGCTTGGCAAAATCAAAGCAACAGGCTTCAAGCCAGCAACTGCCGACAAGCGCTTGGCTGACTATTTGGAGAAAGGAGCAGACGCTTAACATGAAGGTACTTGTCACCGGCGGAGCCGGATATATTGGGTCACACACTGTCCTCTGCCTACTTGAGGCAGGTCATGAAGTGATTGTTTTGGACAACTTGGCAAATTCCTCCGCCGAATCTTTGCGCCGGGTCCACGAGTTGACCGGGAAAAAAGCTCAATTCGTGGAACTGGATTTGCTTGACGCGCCCAGCGTGGATGAGCTGTTCGCAAGCTCTGAATTTGATTCTGTAATCCATTTTGCAGGCCTGAAAGCCGTAGGGGAGTCCGTGGTGGAGCCGCTCCGCTACTACCAGAACAATGTTGTTGGTACGTTAAATCTGCTTGCCTCCATGAACAACCATGGTGTGCGCACACTCGTATTTAGTTCTTCAGCGACGGTTTATGGTGCTACTGAAGAGGTTCCGATGGTGGAAAAAATGCCACTGGACGCAACTAACCCATATGGACGTACGAAAGAACAAATTGAGGATATTTTATCCGATTTGGGCGCAGCGGATCCCTCTTGGCGCATCGCTTTGTTGAGATACTTCAATCCTGTGGGGGCCCACGAATCGGGCCGTATTGGGGAGGACCCGACGGGTGTGCCCAATAACTTGCTTCCTTTCGTAGCTCAAGTGGCCGTCGGCCGTCGTGAAAAAGTGATGGTCTTTGGCAACGATTATCCAACACACGATGGAACGGGAATACGCGACTACATTCATGTAATGGACCTTGCTGCTGGCCACTTGGCTGCACTCGATTACTTGCCCTCTCACCAAGGCGTCTACCGTTGGAACTTGGGTTCTGGCAAGGGCTCGTCGGTTCTGGAGGTTATCCAAGCGTTCGGAGAAGCGGCCGGCAAGCCGGTTCCTTTCGAGTTTGCTCCACGTCGCCCGGGTGACACTGCCGTCAGCTATGCCGACCCCTCCGCAGCATTGGCAGATCTCGGTTGGTCCGTGCATCGGAGCTTGAGTCAAATGTGCGAGGACCACTGGCGCTGGCAAGTGAATAACCCTTCGGGCTACGGCAGCTAAATTATTTCTGGAAGGGTTCCCGCCTATGGAGGTGGGAGCCCTTCCCCGTGACTAAAACACGCTCCGGCTCCAACGACCAGTGCAGCGCGCGTTGTGAGCTTTGCCTCTGGTGCCCCTTTTCAAAGGGAGACCTCAGCATGACGCGGTACGGTTGAATGCGGGGGTAAATGTTGCAAAGGCCATAAATATTATTAGAGGTACCGAACCATGACTGAAGTCACTGTCCAACAGCCGAACAAGGCGGGAAGAGGATCGACGGCAAGTAAACGGGCGGGTGATGCGCTGCAGCCGCGGAAGTACCGCTCGGAGGTCCAGGGTCTGCGGGCTTTGGCCGTCCTTATGGTGGTTAGCTATCATGTCTGGTTCGGCCGTATCTCTGGCGGTGTGGATGTATTCCTGTTGATTTCAGCATTCTTGCTCACAGGCCAATTTGCCAGAAAAATGGAGTCAGGCCGGCCTCTTGAACTTCTAAAATATTGGACCAGGCTGTTTAAGCGCCTTCTCCCAATGATTGCTGTTACGTTGTTGATTACATTGGGAGCCGCATACTTTTTTCTCCCGGAATCCACATGGATGAGTCTCTTTGATCAGACGTGGGCTTCACTTTTTTATTATCAAAACTGGCACCTTGCCGCAGAAGCTGTAGACTATTATGCTGCGGACCACAGCTCCGCAAGCCCTTTGCAACACTTTTGGTCCTTGTCAATACAAGGACAAATATTTATCCTGTGGCCCATAATATTTGCGGTGACAGCGTTTTTGTCGCAAGTTTTTAGACTGAAGGCCAAGCGGCTGCTTATTTGGATGTTTTGTGGAATTTTTTTGATTTCGCTTGTTTTTTCCATCATCACTACGCAAAACAACCAGTTGTTTGCTTACTTTGATACGCGAGCCAGGCTGTGGGAATTCGCGTTGGGTTCAATTGTCGCGCTTATATTGCCGTCCTTGCGGTTGGGTCGGATGGTACGCCTTTTCCTAGGCTGGCTGGGCGTCGTCGCGATGATCAGTTGCGGCCTCATCCTGCAGGTAGGGCAACAATTCCCTGGATACATGGCCCTGTGGCCCACGCTCGCGGCGGCATGCGTCATTGCCGCAGGACAGACCGGAAGTAAATTTGGTGTAGACCGGCTCTTGAGTGCTAAACCACTGGTCAAGCTGGGTGACAGCTCCTATGCCTTATACCTTTTCCATTGGCCCGTTTTAGTGATTTTTTTGGTTACTTCCGGAAGGGATCAAGCAGGGCCTAAAGCAGGACTGGCGATTATCCTGCTGTCAATAATTGCGGCGTGGGCGCTGACTAAATACGTTGATGATCCGTTGCGACGCCATGCATGGTTTGCGGAGAAGTCGAGTCGATCCCTGATTGTTATTCTTGCATGCATTGTCAGCGTCGCGGTTCCCGTCACGGCATGGCAGGCGCACATAAATAATTTGAATGAATCTCTTTTGGCCAATGCCAGCAAAAATAATCCGGGTGCTGCATCGCTGTGGCCAGGATATGTGGACAATTCAAACCCGGATGCCCCCTTGCTTCCCTTGTTCGCTAACATTCACGCCGATTGGCCGGTTTTTCCTGAACCATGTATTGCCGATGAGGAAGAGAACATCAATCTGTGCACGAATGGCAATGACGGGGGTGAAAAAAGCGTCGTGATATTGGGGAGTTCCCACGCGCATGTACTCAACACGCCTATCCTTGAAATGGCTGAGGATTACAACTGGAACGTTACATCCATGACCATGGGTTACTGTCCCTTGGGCCTAGACCCAGCTGCTGGATTGACGGAAGCCTGCGTGGCTTTCAACCAAGAAAAATTCAAGGAGGTACTTGATCTAAAGCCGGATCTGGTGGTCACGACGAGTACCCGAACCAGCGCTTTGCCGGAGGTGGCAGAACAACTGGATTCCTCCTGGGTGGAGGAAGCGGCTGCCCTAAATGCTGCTGGCATCCAAGTCTTGGCGTTTCGTGACACGCCCCGGTTTATGCAGTCGGTACCGGAATGTTTGGAGAATAATCCAAATGATTACGCTCAGTGCAGTACCCCGACGAACGAAATATATCCCGCTGTCTCTCCCACAGACCCGCCTCCGCCGGTGCTCGGCAAGACTTCATTCATTGACTTGACCAGCAGCTTTTGCAGTGAAACCTCCTGCCCTGCGGTCATTGGGAACGTAGTTGTCTACAAGGACGACAATCACGTCACGGCGACCTACATGAAAACTTTGCGACCCATATTTGAACGAGAATTCCTCGCAGCAACGGGATGGTAGGCGGGCGGATCTGACTGGGCATAATTTTTGAACGGACTCTTACTGCCTTGATTTGGATGTTAAAGGATCTGAAATCCCGTGAGGTCCTGGCATACCGCCAGTGGGATGGCTTGTTTGGGCGCATTCAAAGAACCGTGACTCGCGTCAAGGCATATCAGCGACTGTGGTCCTCACCCGGGGGAGCCCGCCACTTCGAACGAAACTTGTACCGCGGGCCAGACACAGCAAGAAGTGCAGCGATGCCGTCGCCACAGCCATGAGCGGCCACAAGAGGAGGGGCTGAGCAACGCGGCCAAGCAAACTAATGAAGCTCTCGGCCACTCTGAAATCTTTGGCTGGATCCTACAACTGAAACGCGATTCCAAGCCAAGTGCGCCCGTATTTCCAGAATGCAAAGTAAAAACATTCATGAGCATCATGAATATTTTTCTTTTTGGGGGCCAGCAATATTGCGGTTGGGGGCCACCATGGGAAAGCGGGATTATTGTCCTTAGGGGCCACCCGTAGCGTTCC
>NZ_JBHUYE010000012.1:0-84584 GCF_042668835.1 Specibacter sp. NPDC057265 | reverse complement strand
GCTGCCGGGCATCCAGCCCGGCAGCACGGCCGTTGTTGTTTAAAGCATTGAGGCGGGCCCCACGGGGCCTAGTGGCGGTTCAATTCCGCTGAAATGGCCAGCACCGCCTGACGCAGAACCGGGATGGCCCGGCTGGCAAAGTCTTCATCCACGCGTTGGACCGGTCCTGAAACGGAGATTGCCGTGGGGGTGGGTGCATCCGGAACAGCCATGGCGAAGCAGCGCACGCCAATTTCCTGTTCCTCTTCATCAATGGCATAGCCGCGTTCCCTGATGGTGTCCAAATCCGCCAGCAGGCCCTCCACGGTCCCATGGCTTTTAATGGTGGGCGTGGGCATTCCCTTGCTGGTGACAATGCTGCGCACCGTGTCATTGTCCAGCTGCGCCAGCAGGGCCTTGCCCACACCGGTGTCGTGGGTGTGGGCCCGCCGCCCCACCTCGGTAAACATGCGCATGGAGTGCGGGGACGGAATCTGGGCAATGTAAATCACCATGTCGGTGTCCAGCACCGCCATGTTGGCTGTTTCACCCAACTGCTTCACCAGCGTTTCCAACTGGGGCAGGGCCATCGCGCCAAGCTGCTTGGTGGCTCCCTCGCCCAGGCGGATCAGGCGGGGCCCCAGGGCGTAGCGCCGGCTGGGAAGCTGGCGGATGTAGCCCAATGCCACCAGCGTGCGCAGCAGCCTGTGAATGGTGGGCAGGGGCAGTTCCGTGGACGCTGACAGCTCACTGAGTGTGACGTTGCCTCCGGCGTCGGTAATCAGCTCCAGCAGTTCAAAAATGCGTTCCACGGATTGTACGCCGCCCGCTTTTACTGCCATGGTCCGTCTCCTACATAGTCCTACAGCACAAATAAATCCACATCGTGGCACAAATCTTCCAATTCACAAACATACCTCACCCCATGCCACCAGGGAGAAATAATCCAGATGGGTTGAAATTCCACCAGATAGATAATAATATCCATTATACGAAAACATTCGTATTGCTTGTCCGCCTCAACAGGCCCGACCTCAAGGAATCTCAATGGCGAATCCCAGCCCCGGCAACTCGATCACCCTGCGCGTCAGCGCACCCTCCAACTTCACGGTCACGAGCGAGCTCGCCGCTGCCGCAGCGTCGGCCGGTGCCGCCGTTACTGCTTTGGACATTGTGGAATCCGCGCACGAGTCAATTGTCGTTGACATCACCGCCAACACCACCGATGACGCCCACGCCGACCGCGTCAAGGACGCCCTGCAGGCCCTCGAGGGCGTGCACGTGCTGCACGTTTCAGACCGCACCTTCCTGATGCACCTCGGAGGAAAGCTGGAGGTCAACTCCAAGTTCGTCATCCGCAACCGCGATGACCTCTCCCGCGCCTACACTCCCGGCGTCGCCCGCGTCTGCATGGCCATTGCCGAGGATCCCGCCGCTGCCCGGAACCTTACCGTCAAGCGCAACACCATTGCCGTGGTCACCGACGGCACGGCAGTGCTGGGCCTGGGCGACATTGGACCCGCCGCAGCCCTGCCCGTCATGGAAGGCAAGGCGGCCCTGTTCAAGCAGTTCGCCAATGTCGACGCCTGGCCCGTCTGCCTTGACACCAAGGACACCGAAGAAATCATCATGATCGTCAAGGCCATGGCCCCCGTCTACGGTGGCATCAACCTTGAAGACATTGCCGCTCCCCGCTGCTTTGAAATTGAGCGCCGCCTCAAGGAGGAGCTGGACATTCCGGTCTTCCACGATGACCAGCACGGCACCGCCATTGTCACCCTTGCCGCCCTGACCAACGCCTTGAAGGTCGTTGAGAAGAAGATTGAGGACGTCAAGATTGTCGTGGCAGGCGTGGGCGCCGCCGGCAACGCCATCATTCAGCTGCTGCTGGCGCAGGGCGCGAAGAACATTGTGGCCTGTGGCCGCAATGGTGCCGTCAACCGCAGCGAGAGCTACACGGATGCGCACCGCACCTGGCTGGCCAACAACACCAACCCGGAGAACTTCACCGGCACCCTCCACGACGCCGTCGCCGGCGCCGACGTTTTCATTGGCGTCAGCGGACCGAACGTCCTGGGCGAAGCCCAGGTTGCCTCCATGGCACCGAAGTCGATCGTCTTCGCCATGGCCAACCCGACCCCCGAGGTCGATCCTGTCATTGCTTCGAAGTACGCAGCCGTGGTGGCCACCGGCCGCAGCGACTTCCCGAACCAGATCAACAACGTCCTGGCTTTCCCCGGCTTCTTCCGTGGTTTGCTTGATGCAGGCGTTTCAGACATCACAGATGAGATGCTGGTTGCAGCGGCCGCGGCCATTGCCAGCCGTGTTGAGGATTCCGAACTCAATGCCAGC
Organism: Specibacter sp. NPDC057265; assembly: GCF_042668835.1. Taxonomy (NCBI): domain Bacteria; kingdom Bacillati; phylum Actinomycetota; class Actinomycetes; order Micrococcales; family Micrococcaceae; genus Specibacter; species Specibacter sp. NPDC057265. Next base: position 82,253 of record NZ_JBHUYE010000012.1, on the reverse strand, counting down.
TTCATCATTCCCAGCGTCTTCGACCCGCACGTGGCCGGCGACGTTGCAGCAGCCGTGGCGAACGCGGCCAACGCTTCACTTTCCGAAAGGGCCAACGCATGAGCAGTCAATCAGTACACGTCACCGAACCAACCCCCATCCCCCGCGCGGATGAAATCCTGACCCCGGAAGCCCTGGCCTTTGTGGCAGAGCTGAACCGCCGCTTCAACCCGGTCCGTGGGCAGCTGCTCACCGAACGCGGTGCCAAGCGTGAGCGCGTGGCCGCAACCGGCAAGCTTGATTTTCTGCCCGAGACGGCCTCCGTCCGCGAAGGCGACTGGAAGGTTGCCCCGGCACCCGCCGCCCTGCAGGACCGCCGCGTGGAAATGACAGGCCCGGCCTCACCGGCAAAAATGGCCATCAACGCCCTCAACTCCGGAGCCAAGGTGTGGCTGGCGGACCTGGAGGATGCCTCCACCCCGCTGTGGAAAAACGTCGTCGACGCCGTCTTGAACCTCAAGGACGCCGCCGAGGGCACCTTGTCCTACACCTCCCCGGAGGGCAAGGAATACCGGCTGCGCACCGATGCACCCCTGGCCGTCGTGGTGGCCCGTCCCCGCGGCTGGCACCTGAACGAAAGCCACATCCTGGTGGACGGCGAACAGACCTCCGGCGCCTTGGTGGACTTTGGCTTGTTGTTCTTCCACACAGCCAAGACCCTCATTGCCAAGGGACAGGGCCCGTACTACTACCTGCCCAAGATGGAAAGCCACCTTGAGGCCCGGCTGTGGAACGACGTCTTCGTCTTCGCCCAGGACTACCTGGGCGTGCCCCAGGGCACCATCCGGGCAACCGTCTTGATTGAAACCATTCCGGCGGCATTTGAAATGGATGAAATCCTCTACGAACTGCGCGACCACGCCTCCGGGCTGAACGCCGGACGTTGGGATTACCTGTTCTCCATCATCAAGTACTTCCGCGATGCCGGGGCTGCCTTCACCTTGCCCGACCGCGCGCAGGTCGCCATGACGGCTCCCTTCATGCGTGCCTACACGGAACTGCTGGTCAAGACCTGTCATGACCGTGGCGCCTTTGCCATGGGCGGCATGGCAGCAGTCATCCCCAACCGCCGCGAGCCCGAAGTGACGGCGGCGGCGTTTGAAAAGGTCCGCAATGACAAGACCCGTGAAGCCAACGACGGCTTCGACGGATCCTGGGTGGCACACCCGGATTTGGTCCCTGTCTGCAGGGAAGTCTTCGACGCCGTTTTGGGTGACCGCCCGAACCAGCTGGACAAACTGCGTCCCGAAGTCCATGTCACGGCCGATCAGCTCCTTGATGTTTCCTCCGCCGCCGGCGAGGCAACCGAGGCCGGCCTGCGCCTGAACCTCTACGTGGCTGTCGCCTACACGGCCGTGTGGATTTCCGGCAACGGTGCCGTGGCCATCCACAACCTCATGGAGGACGCAGCCACCGCCGAAATTTCCCGCTCACAGGTGTGGCAGCAGATCCGCAACAAGACCGTGCTTGCCGACACGGGCAACACGGTGACCCGTGAGCTCGTCACAGGCATTTTGGCCGAAGAAACCGAGAAACTGCGCGGTGAGGTGGGCGAGGAAACGTTCCAGAAGTACTACAAGGACGCCAGTGCGCTGATCGGCGACATTTGCCTTTCCGAGGACTACACGGACTTCCTGACCATCCCGGCCTACGAACTGGTGGGCTAGGAATGGCTGTACAAGCGTCACTGAACGCCAATGACCTGGCGCATATTGAATCCACCCTGAGCGCCACGGATGCCTTGCTTGACCGCAACTACCCCGGCGATGACGGCAGCCGCCAGCCCGTCCACACGGTCTATGTGCCGGCTGACAAGTTCACGCCCATCTTTGCCGCCGACTGGGGCGCGCAGGGTCTGGCCGCCATTGAGGACTTTGGCGGCCTGGAGAAGCTCGGTGCACTGCTGGGCCAGGACGCGGAGTTGGCAGCAGCCGTGGCCCCGCGGGTGGCCGCCAAGCTCACCGGCGAGCCCATCGAGGACCTGCGCCTTGACTTTGAGGACGGCTTTGGCAACCGCGGCGACGAGGCGGAGGATGCCGCAGCCGTGGCTGCCGCCAAGGCCGTCAGCGCAGCTGTCGACGCCGGGACGGCCCCGCCGTTCATTGGCATCCGTTTCAAGTGCTTTGAGGCGCCCACCCGGGCCCGTGGCGTGCGGACCTTGGACTTGTTTGTGTCCACCCTGGCCACTGCCGGCGAACTCCCCCAGGGCCTGGTGTTGACGCTTCCCAAGGTCACCACCGTGGACCAGGTGCACGCCATGGACTTTGCCGTCAGCCGCCTGGAGGAGATTCACGGCCTGCCCGCAGGGCGCCTGCGTTTCGAGGTGCAGGTGGAAACACCGCAGCTCATCCTGGGCCATGAAGGCACTTCCCCCGTGGCCCAGCTGGCCCATGCCGTGCCCGGACGCATCAGCGGCCTGCACTACGGCACCTACGACTACAGTGCCTCGCTGGAAATTTCCGCCGAGTACCAGTCCATGGAGCATCCTGTGGCTGATCTGGCCAAGGAGATCATGCAGCTGGCCGTGGCCGGCACCGGCATCCGCCTCTCCGACGGCTCCACGAACATCATGCCCGTCGGGGCCGGCGCCGAGCAGGCATGGGCCCTGCACGGACGCCTGGTGCGCCGATCCCTGGAGCGCGGCTACTACCAGGGCTGGGACCTGCACGCGAACCAGCTGCCCAGCCGCTTCAGCGCCACGTATGCGTTCTACCGGCAGGGCCTGCCCGCAGCAGCTGTGCGCTTGCGCAACTACGTGCAGCAGACCCCCGGCGCCGTCATGGACGAGCCGGCAACGGCACGCGCCCTGGCCAACTTCATCCTCCGGGGCCTGGTGTGCGGTGCCGCCGGGGCCGAGGAAGTGCAGGCACTGACCAGCCTGAACCACGATCAACTCAAGGCGCTGGCTCATCCCCGGCTCGCCTCCGTTTCCAGCTAAAGGACTCTTTTTATGGGCAAGTACTACTCCCCCGAAGGCGGCCTGCCGCCGCAGACGCATTTGACCACCGAGCGCGCCATTGTCAAGGAGGCCTACACGGTCATCCCCAAGGGCGTCATGACCGACATTGTGACCAGCACCCTGCCGGGCTTTTCCAACACCCGCTCCTGGATCCTGGCCCGCCCCATTTCCGGCTTCGCCACCACCTTCTCGCAGCTGATAGTTGAAATCGGCGCCGGCGGAGGCGCCCCGCGCGCCGAGTTCGAATCCGGCGTCGAAGGCGTCATCTTCGTGACCAAGGGCAAGGTCAACTTGACCCTGGAAGGTGAACTCCACCAACTCGAAGAGGGTGGCTACGCCTACCTCGCCGCCGGGGACGCCTGGGGTCTTGAAAACGTCTCCGACGACGTGGTGACCTTCCAGTGGATCCGCAAGGCCTACGAGCGTTTGGAAGGCTACGAAGCCAAGTCCTTCGTCACCAGCGATTCCGAGGTCGAGCCCACGGCCATGCCCGACACCAACGGTGCCTGGAAGACCACACGCTTCACCGATTCCTCCGACCTGGCCCATGACATGCAGGTCAACATTGTCACCTTCCAGCCCGGCGGCGTCATTCCCTTCCCGGAAACCCATGTGATGGAACACGGCCTGTACGTGCTCGAGGGCAAGGCCATGTACCTGCTGAACAACGACTGGGTTGAAGTGGAGGCGGGCGACTTCATGTGGCTGCGTGCCTTCTGCCCGCAGGCCTGCTACGCCGGCGGTCCGGGCGAGTTCCGCTACCTGCTGTACAAGGACATGAACCGCCAGATCCGTCTGACGTAGTTCCGCACCGCTGTGCCGGGGCCCGGCAACGGGCGCACCGCGCCGCACAGCAGCAGGGCATTGAGGCGGCAGGGTTTTCCACCAGGCGCCTCGGCCCGGGATTCGCATTCCATCAGGTGTCCGGAGTCATGGCATTCCATGACCCCGGGCACCTTTCATTTGTGGCAGAGGCTTTTTTTGCTGCCACCACCTCAATACGGGAGTTCCACCATGACCACATCCCCAGTGACTGCAGGGCTTCGCCGCACCATCACGCTCAAAACCACCAATGCCGCCCTCGCCAGCCTGGAACTGGAGGCCGCCGTGGCGCAAGTGGAGCAACACGCCATTGAGGAGAAACGCCATGGCGTGCTGGTCACGCGCCACGACCACGGCACCTTCACCATTGAAACGAGCCCCCTGGTGCCCTATGGCCAAACCCACGAGCACCGCTCCTGAGAACCGCACTGCAGCGTAAAATTCCATGCTCCGCCAGCCACCGCCGGGATTTATGACGTGGCACACAAAATGCCTTGCAGCCTGCCTTGACTACGGCCCCTTCCTTCCCTAGACTTTTCATAAAGCAAAAACTAAGTTTCACATAGCGAAAACATTAGTCGCTGAACTTCTTGGAAGGACCACAATGACGTACACGGTAAACTGCTCGATCCTTTTGACAGAACTTCCCCTGCTGGAACGCCCCGCGGCAGCGAAGGCAGCTGGCTTTGATGCTGTGGAATTCTGGTGGCCCTTTGATTCCTCCACCCCCGCCGACGCCGATGTCACGGCCTTTGAGCGTGCCATCACCGACGCCGGCGTGCAATTGACAGGCCTGAACTTCAACGCCGGCAACATGCCCGGCGGAGACCGCGGCCTGGTCTCCTGGAAGGGACGCTGCTCCGAATTCAAGGACAACATTGCCGTGGTGGCAGGCATTGGCGAACGCCTGGGCTGCAAGCACTTCAATGCCCTGTACGGCAACCGCCAAGAGGAATTCCGTCCCGAAGAGCAGGATGAACTCGCCGTCAAGAACCTGGTCGCCGCAGCGGAAGGTGTTGCCGGCATTGGTGGCACCGTGCTGCTGGAACCTGTTTCCGGCGCCCCCGCCTACCCGCTGAAGACGGCCGCCGACACCTTCGCCGTCATTGCCAAGACCCAGGCAGCGGGGGTGGCGAATGTGAAGTTCCTTGCCGACTTCTACCACCTGGCAGTCAACGGTGATGACGTGGAGGCAGTCATTGAAGAGCACGCAAAGGACTTCGGCCACATTCAAATCGCCGACAACCCCGGCCGCGGAGCCCCCGGCACCGGCGAGCTCCCCCTCGGCGAATGGATCACCCGCAGCCGCGAACTCGGCTACACCGGCCCCATCGGACTGGAATACAAGGCGGAAGCTGCGCAGGCCTTCACCTGGGCCATCCGCCAGCCTGCCAACTAACCCCTCCCCCACACACTTCACGTAAAGGAAACACTATGAGCAACGTTGCAGTCATCGGTCTTGGCATCATGGGACTGCCCATGGCAGTCAACCTCGTCAAGGCCGGCCACACCGTCAGCGGCTTCAACCGCAGCCAGGGCGCCATTGACAAGCTCGCCGCCGCCGGCGGACGCGGCGCCAGCTCCATTGCCGACGCCGTCAAGGACGCCGACGTGGTCATCACCATGGTTCCGGATTCCCCCGACGTGGAGGCAGTGGTCAGTTCAGAGGACGGCGTATTCGCCAATGCCCCCCAGGGCGCCCTCTGGATCGACGCCAGCTCCATCCGCCCCGACGTCTCCAAGGCCCTCTCCGAAGCAGCAGTTGCCGCCGGCATCCGCCCCCTGGACGCTCCGGTTTCCGGCGGCGAACAGGGCGCCATTGACGGTGTCCTCTCCATCATGGTGGGCGGTGAGGCCAAGGACTTCGCCGACGCCCAGGATGTGCTCAATGCCGTGGGCAAGACCATCGTCCACGTGGGCCCTTCGGGTTCCGGCCAGACCGTCAAGGCAGCCAACCAGCTGATCGTGGCGGTGAACATCCAGGCCCTTGCCGAGGCAGTGGTCTTCCTCGAGGCCTACGGTGTTGACACCGACGCCGCACTGAAGGTTCTTGGCGGCGGACTCGCCGGCTCCAAGGTCCTTGACCAAAAGGGCCAGAAGATGCTCGACCGCAACTTCGACCCCGGCTTCCGCCTGGCCCTGCACAACAAGGACCTCGGCATTGTCACAGCAGCGGCCCGCGAAGCCGGCGTCACCGTTCCCCTCGGCAGCGCAGTGGCCCAGCTGGTCACCTCCCTGGTGGCCCAGGGCGACGGCGGCCTTGACCACTCGGGCCTGTTCAAGGCGGCCCTGGCCTCCTCCGGACGCAGCTAGGGTCCACACCCCCATTCTTCCCGCCGCCGGATGATCCACTGAGACGTCCGGCGGTGGGAAACCCACCTTACTTTCAGCACCACCGCCAGGCCTGCGACGGGCCGGCCACACATTCTTCAAGGAGCACAGCATGGCAAAGATGCGCAGCGTAGACGCAGCCGTTTTGATTTTGGAAAAGGAAGGCGCCACGGAGATCTTCGGACTTCCCGGAGCCGCCATCAACCCGTTTTACTCGGCCATGCGTGCGCACGGCGGATTGAACCACACCCTGGCCCGCCACATGGAGGGCGGCTCGCACATGGCGGACGGTTACTCCCGCGCCGCCGAAGGCAACATTGGTGTTTGCACCGGAACCTCCGGCCCTGCCGGCACCGACATGATCACCGGCCTGTACGCAGCCCAGGCCGACTCCATTCCCATGCTGTGCATCACCGGCCAGGCGCCCGTGGCCAAACTGCACAAGGAAGACTTCCAGGCCATTGACATTGAGTCAATTGCGGCCCCGGTCACCAAAATGTCCATGACAGTGAAGGAGCCCGGCCAAATCCCCGGCGCCTTCCAGAAGGCCTTCTACCTCATGCGCTCAGGCCGGCCCGGCCCGGTCCTGCTGGATCTGCCCATTGACGTGCAGCTGGCGGAGATTGAATTCGACATTGACGCTTACGAGCCGCTCGTCCCGAACAAGCCCGCGGCAACGCGCAAGCAGGCTGAAAAGGCCCTTGACCTGCTGCTGGCAGGCGAAAAGCCGCTGATCGTGGCCGGTGGAGGCGTCATCAACGCCAACGCCTCCGCCCAGCTGGTGGAGCTCGCCGAACTGCTGAACATCCCCGTCATCTCCACGCTGATGGGCTGGGGCGTCATTGCGGACGACCACCCGTTGAGCGCCGGCATGGTTGGTCTGCAGACCTCACACCGCTATGGCAATGCCACATTCTTGGAGTCCGACACCGTGATCGGCATTGGCAACCGTTGGGCCAACCGCCACACCGGTGGCCTGGACACCTACACCAAGGGCCGCAAGTTCATCCATGTGGACATTGAGCCCACCCAGATCGGCCGCGTTTTCGCACCGGACCTGGGCATTGTCTCCGACGCCGGAGCTGCCCTGGACGTATTGCTGGAAGTTGCCCGTGAGCGCAAAGCCGATCTCGGCGTGCCGGACTACGGCCCTTGGACCAAGGACTGCCAGGCCCGCAAGGGCTCGCTGCAGCGCAAGACCCACTTCGACAACGTGCCCATGAAGCCCCAGCGCGTGTACGAGGAAATGAACGCCGCGTTCGGACCGGACACCACCTACGTCTCCACCATCGGACTGTCGCAAATTGCCGGCGCCCAGATGCTGCACGTCTTTGGCCCGCGCCGCTGGATCAACGCCGGACAGGCCGGCCCCTTGGGCTGGACCCTGCCTGCAGCCCTGGGCGTCGTCAAGGGCAAGCCCGGTGAAACCGTTGTGGCCCTCTCCGGCGACTACGACTTCCAGTTCATGATTGAGGAACTGGCCGTTGGCGCACAGTTCAACCTCCCGTACATCCACGTGGTGGTCAACAACTCCTACCTGGGCCTGATCCGCCAGTCACAGCGCGGCTTCAAGATGGATTACCACGTCTCCTTGGCATTCGACAACATCAACTCCCCGGAAACCAACGGCTACGGCGTGGACCACATCCAGGTGGCCGAAGGACTGGGCTGCAAGGCCATCCGCGTCGAGCGCCCCGAGGACATGGCCGCAGCCTTCGCCCAGGCCAAGAAGCTCATGGAGGAGTTCCGGGTTCCCGTGGTTGTTGAAGCCATCCTGGAACGTGTCACCAACATCTCCATGGGCACCGAACTGGACAATGTCAACGAGATTGAAGACATCGCCGAGTACGCCACCGACGCCCCCACCGCCATCCTGGCCCTGCAGGACTAGGCGGAAACATGCGCATCATCTTGGCTCCTGACAAGTTCAAGGGTTCCCTCTCCGCCCCGGACGTCGCCAAACATTTGGCAGCAGGCCTGCGTTCCGCGCAGGACGGGCTTGAGATTGACCTCATGCCCGTGGCCGACGGCGGCGAAGGCACCGTCGACGCGGTGGTCACGTCCGGGTTCAGCCGGGTCAGCGTCACCGTCCAAGGCCCCACGGGCCAGCCGGTCAGCGCGGACTTTGCCATCAAGGACAACGTTGCCGTGATTGAGATGGCTGCCGCCTCCGGGCTGGCAGTACTGCCCAACGGCGAGCTGGCACCTTTGGCCGCCACCACCTATGGCACGGGCCAGCTGGTGGCGGCGGCCATGGACCGCGGCTGCACCGAAATTGTCCTGGGCGTTGGCGGCAGCGCCACCACCGACGGCGGCGCAGGCATGCTCGCGGCGCTGGGGGCCACCTTCAAGGACTCCGCCGGGCGGCACCTGCCCCCCGGCGGAGGCGCCTTGGCCACTGTGACGAACATCGACCTGGGCAAACTGGATCCCCGGATGGGCGCCGTGCGCTTCACCTTGGCCAGCGACGTGGACAATCCCCTGCTGGGCCCTGACGGGGCGGCCACCATTTTCGGCCCACAAAAAGGTGCAACAACCGCCCACGTGGCACATTTGGAAAAATCCCTGGAGCGTTACTTCCGGGTCATGGCCAATGCCCTCGGCACAGCAGCCGTCGACGCCCTGGACGCACCAGGCGCCGGTGCCGCCGGCGGGACCGGCTACGCCGCCCTGGCTGTCCTTTCAGCCAAGCGCCGTTCGGGCATTGAAGTCATTTTGGAATTGACCGGACTCGCCGAGAAGATCCATGGCGCCGATCTGGTGGTCACTGGCGAAGGCAGCCTGGACGAGCAGAGCCTCTTTGGCAAGGCACCCATGGGTGTGGCCTCGGCGGCACGTGCCGCAGGGGTGCCTGTGGTGGCGGTGTGCGGACGCACCACCTTGTCAGCGGAAACCCTGGGCAAGGCAGGTTTCGCCCACAGCTACGCCCTGACATCCCTTGAGCCGGACACCAAACTGTGCATGCAGAATGCTGGTGTTTTGGTTACTGAAATTGGTGCCTTGATTGGTGCCCGGCTTGGCCAGATTGGTCAGGAAGAAGAGAGTTCTTATGTCTAGCAGTGTCGAAGTTGATCCGCAGGGGCAGTTGTATGATCTGGTCATTCGTGGTCAAAGGGTGTTGACGACAGCCGGCATTGCGGCCCGGGAGGTGGGTGTCCGTGATGGTGTGGTCATTGCCTTGGAACCTTTGGGCAATTATCTCCAGGGCCGTGAGGTCATTGAGCTCGCTGATGATGAGACCTTGATTCCGGGTCTGGTGGACAGTCATGTGCACGTGAACGAACCGGGCCGCACCGATTGGGAAGGGTTCGCTTCCGCGACCCGTGCCGCCGCGGCCGGCGGGGTGACCACCATCATTGACATGCCCTTGAACAGCATCCCGGCGACCACGAACGTGGAGGCGCTCCAGGCCAAGCGGGACGTGGCCCGGGATCAGGCGTTCGTGGATGTGGGTTTCTGGGGCGGGGCGATTCCGGGAAACACCAAGGATTTGCGGCCTTTGCATGACGCGGGCGTGTTTGGTTTCAAGTGCTTCCTGCTCCACTCCGGGGTGGACGAGTTCCCGCCCCTGGAAGCGGACGAGATGGAAAAGGACATGGCGGAGCTGAAGTCCTTTGACTCCATCATGATCGTGCACGCCGAAGATTCCCGCGCCATCGACCGGGCCCCCACCGCCGAAGGGGACCAGTACAACAAGTTCCTGGCCTCCCGCCCCCGGGGCGCGGAAAACCTGGCCATCGCCGAAGTCATCGAACGGGCCCGCTGGACCGGGGCCCGCGCGCACATCCTGCACCTGAGTTCCTCCGACGCGCTGCCCATGATCGCCAGCGCCCGCCGCGACGGGGTGAAACTGACGGTGGAAACCTGCCCGCACTACCTGACCCTGATGGCCGAGGAAATCCCCAACGGCGGCACCGCCTACAAATGCTGCCCACCCATCCGTGAAGCCGGGAACCGCGAACTGCTCTGGGCCGGCCTGCAGGACGGCACAATCGACTGCATCGTCTCGGACCACTCCCCCAGCACCCTGGATCTGAAAGACCTCAAAAACGGTGACTTCGCCGTCGCCTGGGGCGGAGTCTCCTCCCTGCAACTGGGCCTGTCCCTGATCTGGACCGAAGCCCGCCACCGCGGCATCACCTTGGAACAAGTCAGCCACTGGATGTCCACCGCCCCGGCCGAACTCGTCGGCTTGCACCGCAAGGGCAAAATCGCCCCCGGCCACGACGCCGACTTCGCGATCTTCGCCGCCAACGACGCCTACGTCGTGGACGTGCAAAAACTCAAACACAAAAACCCCATCACCCCCTACGACGGACGCGCCCTCTCCGGCGTCGTCCGCGCCACCTACCTGCGCGGAAACAAACTCGACGGCACCACCCCCACCGGCAAACTCCTGCGCCGCGGCGAAATCACCGTCCCCACCCCCGCATAAAACCACCCCCACCAGGCAACACGCCCGGTGAACCCCCGGTGAACCAACGGCGGACATGCCCCACAGCATGTCCGCCGTCGGAGTTGGGAGGCACTCCACACCGCTGGACCGCCGGTTGCTCCACGTCACAGTCGTCGCAGGTGAACCTTCGTCGCCGCACTCATGAAAGTCATACAATTGTGTCCCGAAAATTCCTAGGCAGCAGGGGGCTCAGAGCCGGCGGCCAAAAAAACAAACGCCTGGTTGACGCTGTTGACCCTGTGATGCCGCCGGCCCAGGCCATTTATAGGAATTCGGCTGTTTTGGGCGTCCTTGATGCATCATTTCGCGGCATTGGGCAGATTTTTTTCATGAACAATCCCATCACTGGGATACTGCTTGTTGCCGCGTTCGCCTTTCACAACAGCTGGTTGGCCCTGTTGCTTGTCCTGGGGTCATTGGGCGGCACTCTTGCTGCCCGGCTATTGAAGTATCAGGACGGCCTTGTCAGTTCGGGAATGTTTTCCTTTAACGGTGGCCTTTTGGGTCTTTTGACAGGGGTTTTTCTCATCCCTTCCGCACATCCCGCCGGCATCTTCTATGCGGTGGCGGCCGGCGTGGTCTCGGCTCCCGCCATGAACGCCACCGTGCGGATTTTCAGCATCACCCTGGGAGTGCCGGCACTGACAGTTACTTTTAATTTAGTGGGGCTATCGGCCTTGCTTTTAGGCTCCGCCACCGCTGACGGGGAACGAAGGAAGGCTTTTTCCGCTCTGTTCCCCCGCGTCCTGCAGTCACCTGAAACGACGCTACGGGCCACACCGGCTGGTGACCCGGTGTCCTTTATCGTGGGAATCTGCAATGGTGTCTTCCGCGGCATCAGTGAAGTTTTCCTCATCGACAGCCTCTGGGTGGGCGTGGTGATCCTTGTGGCCTTGGCCGTTTGTTCGCGTATAGCTGCGGTCATGGCACTGGCGGGATCCCTCATAGGCACCTTGACAGCTGTCGCATTGGGCGCAGATGGCAACCAAATCTATCTTGGACTTTGGGGGTACAACGGAGCATTGGTTGCCGTTGCCCTATTTGGCATTGTTCTGGAAATCAGCTGGAGCAGTTTCATCTTCACACTCTTGGCATGCAGTGCCTCGTCAGCTCTTTATGGGGCCCTCACCCAATTCCTGATGCCCCTGGGTTTAATTCCACTCACCCTGCCCATGGTCATAGTGGTGATTGGTTCCGCCTTGGCTGCACGTGGCAGCCGCTTGAAACCTATTCCGCTGGTGGACTACTCCACTGCCTGAGGCCGCCTGAAGCTGGCCGGGCGGAACTCAAGTAGCAGGTCTGACACCGGTGGAAAGTCCGCAGGGAGGCATTGGGTGGCTCAGGCTGGATTTTTATCCGGTTCCCTGCCTTTTATCCCGCATCCAGGCCATCGACTGTAGTGGAGCAGAGGATGTCAGCTCTCTGGCGTCATTAACAGCCACCTTGCGCGGCAAAATCCCAGAGTGGCCCGGCAGTCCACTGCCAGACATGAGCGCCTGCTGTGATTCACTCCCCACCGCTTCGCCGCCTTCAGGCAGTGCTAGCTTCAGGCCGTGCTGCCTTCAGGACAGAAACGGTGCTTTTGAGCGTTTTGCCTCAGGAGGCTGAAACTGTCTGCACTGCACGCCGATTGTCGAGGCGAAGTTCCATATCCTGCATGACCAATCCGGCAAGGTCGGCCAACGTTGCTTCCTCTTCCGGGGACATTTCCCGGGGTTTTACATCCAGGATGCACAGAGTTCCGAGGTTGTACCCTTCTCGTGTTTTTAGAGGCGCCCCGGCGTAGAATCCAAGACCAAAGTCTCCTGTTACCAGGGGGTTGGACAGCGTCCTGGGGTCAACAGCGGTATCTTCCACAACCCAGACCTCATCTTGCAGTATTGCCGAAGCGCACAGGCCAGGATCGCGGTCGATTTGTTCAACTTCAAGCCCGTGGTGGGATTTAAACCAAATACGGTCGTGGTCCACAATGCTCACGATCGCAATGGGTACATCAAAAAGCCTCGCGGCCAAGGAGGTGATTTTGTCAAAGGCCCCATCAGGTGGAGTGTCGAGAATTGCATGTTCCCGCACCGCAGCCATGCGCGCCGGTTTCTCCATCAAGAGAAGGGAGGGGTCTATTTTGCGTCGTCCACGCTCTGCAATCGATTTTTCCACCAGCGCCAGGGACACTTCCCGGGCAGTGGGCCGGTCATCCGGGTTGGCAGCTGTCATGGCAGTCAACAATGCTTTCCAGTCCTGATCCAGGTCCGCCGGGATTGGAGGGTCCTGAATCAGCCGGGCAACAGCGCTCTGCATGGGATCTCCGGGGAAGGCGGGCCGCCCGGTGAGGCTTTCCAAAAGGACCAGACCAAGGGAATAGACATCACTGGCGGCAGTGAGGACCTCGGCGCGGGCTTGTTCAGGGCTCAGATAGGCGGCGGTTCCGGATAGTCCTCCGTCCGAGTCTGCTGGCCTTTCTGCAATTAACGCAATACCAAAATCCGTTAATTTTGCCCGCATTCTGGCGGCATCCTGGTGGTAGTCGAAAACCATGATGTTGGCCGGTTTGACGTCTCGGTGAATGACGCCGTTATTGTGGATATAGGCCAAAGCGTCCGCAAGATCGCTGCCAATTTGTGCCACATGCCGCTGTCCCAGCGCGCCCTGGGTTAAATGGTGTTTGAGGTCAGGACCAGCAATTAACTCCATCACCAAATAGACGCAGGGCTCATCGGCGTCGCCACGTTCCACCCCGGCATCGAGCAGGACGACCAGTCCATGGTGCTGCAGGCCTGCCAAGACCTTGACTTCACCATCATCAACGTCTCCCACGGTCCCATTACGGAGCGGCTTTGTAATGATCTTCACCGCTACTTCACGCCCCAAATATTCATCATGGGCCCGGTATACCGTTGCCATTGCTCCGACGCCAATACGTTCCAGAACGCGGTACCTGCCCCCGAGAAGGGTATCCAGGTCGTGGCGGGCGTGGGTGAACATCGGACAACCTTAGAGTTTAATGACACGGTTCATGGTGTGCAGGGACGAGCGTCCTAAATGGCCCTGATTCCAATTCGGCGAAGGCGTACGGCTGCGCCCCGGGTTTGGGTAGCGGACAAGAGGTGCAGCACTTATCAATTGTACCAATCGATGTACTGCCCAGCAGCTATCCCAGGATCAATGATACCGTCGCTGGACAGTGCAGAATTTACCTCTGTCACGACGCAGCAACAACCGCCACGGCAGCAACGCCACGAGACCCTATTGCCGTTGCGGGAGGACGTGTTTGGATCAGCTGGTGGAATTGCTCAGTACCTCGCCGCTGGCGGCGTCAATTTGCACCGAGTGCTTGACATTGGATTCATCCACCACGTCGGCCTCCCACACCGTGGCGCCCTGCTCACTGTCCAGGTTCAATTCAGTGATGTTGCCGTTGGGCACAGCTGACAGTATTTTCTGCACTGCTTCTTCGTAGTTGAGTTTGCTGGCTTTGAGACGGTCCAGGTGTTTGCTTTTATCGGCAATGTCCTCGTTCTTGGTCACCGCTGGGGTCACCACCTCGGTGCCGTCGGCGGAGAGTTCCATTTCCTGTTCGGTGCCGTCCGCGGTGACGAGCTGCACTTCCCATGCCGCGCCATTGCGTTCGGTCTCAATGGAGATCAGGGTGCTGTCCGGCAGCTGCGCCAAGGCGGTGCGTGCAGCGGCGAGCAAGGTTGCGGCACCGGATTCGGGCGCAGCCTGCCCGGTGGGCGAGGGGGATTCGCCACTGGGCGGGGCCATGGATTGGCTTGACGGCGCAGCGGCTGCGCTCGACGGCGGGGAAACCGCCGGGGCCGTGGTGGCGGACCCGCCTGTGTCTCCGCCGCTGCACCCCGTCAGCGTCATTGCCGCCAGGGCTGCTGTGGCGATCAAATAGCGGCCGGGCCGTTGTGGTCGGATCGAGGTGGACTTGTTCATGGCGTGCTCCAAAAATTCGTCAAGACGTGGCTCGGTGTTCCTACAAGTTTCCCCGCGGAGAACTGGGTTGGCAATGGCCCACTGGCACCCGTCCCCAGGGGCTGGGCGGTTTGGCGCCTTCCTCCCTTGGCTGAACGCTGATACGTCCTTGACGCCCTCAGACCCGAGCCCGGGTGGCACCGCTGGCTAAGGGCTTCCTGGCTCCGTTTCCTTCACCACGGGGTAAGTGACGCCCTTGTCACTGCCAATCAGCGCCCCGGCGCTGAGCTCCGCCGCTTTGATTTGATGTTTGTCAATGATGTGCTGAACCAGCTCACCGTGTGCCAGCAAGTGGTCGGTGATGATCCGTCGGTGGCATCGCCACCAGACGGCTTCCGAGCACATGAGAGCCACCCGCGGCGCCTGGGGGTTTTGGAGCAGCTCAGCCAACCCGGCGGAAAATTCCTCTGAAAGCGCATGGTCCGCGTAGTTGTGGAAACTGCGGTTTTCCCACCAGGCGTTCACTTCAAAGGAAACTTCCTTACTCACCGGCCGGCGCCCCGTCAGCGGAGCCGAGCGAATGAAATCAATGCCCACCTCGGAGAGCGAGGCGGCTAGTGTGTCGGCGTTGAAGTGTGGATATTTAGTGGACCCGGGCAATTTACGGACATCCACCAGCTGCTCAATGCCACCTTCCTGGAGCAGTTCGAGGAATTCGTCCAGGGAGCGGTTTGAGTGGCCAATGGTAAAGAACCGGCCGCCGTCGCCGTCGTTCATTTGTTGATGCGCCTCAGCGCACTGCCCTTGTGTGCTGCAACGTGGTCGGTTTTGTCGCTCTTGATCTCGTATTGCGGATCGTCTTTGGAAGCCCTGCGGGTGTGGCCCTTGTAATCAAAGTTAGAGGTGTGTTTTTTGGTGATTCGGCCCGAGACCTGGCCGGCTTCCGAGTTCCATGAAACATGATCGCCAACTGAGAAATTATCAGACATGCCTGCTCCTTGTGTTGTGCTTCATTGAACCACTATGCCTGAACTTGGTCGTGGTGAGAACTTTGGCACAGGAACGGGAAGGCACACGGGACCAGCTGGTATTGAACGGGCCTGGGCACTGCGGCCACGCGCTAGAGTGCGCGGGCAATTTCCCGTTGCGCCCGGGCCACCACATCTGCACTGGTGCCGTCCACTTCCTGCACCACGTCACCCGGGGATGCCGGGTGGGCGTCCATGCGGCTCGCTTTCGCCGACAGGTGCACGGCGTCGACGCCGGCTCGCACCAAGGTGCCAATGTCGGCCAGGCGGACGCCTCCCCCGGCCATCACCTGGATGCCCGCCGGCCGTTCCCGGACCATTGACTCCAGCAAGGCCAGGCCGTCAATGGTCCTTGCGGCACCCCCTGAGGTCAAGACCCTGCCCACGCCGGTCCCTGCGAGCAGGGCCAGTTCTTTCACGGGATCAATGCAGACATCGAGGGCACGATGAAACGTCACGGGCAGTCCATCGGCCGCCTGCATCCAACGCTCCAAGGCAAGCAGGTCAATCGTGCGATTTGGGGAAAGCGCGCCCACCACCACTCCATGCACTCCCATGGTCTTCAAGGCGCGGATGTCCCGGCACATCAATTCCACTTCCTCGTCGCCATACACATATCCCCCCGGGCGGGAACGAACCAGAGCCTGCACCGTGCCCGGCCGTCCTGCCACTGCTTCCAATACCATTTCAACCATGCCTGCGGATGGGGTCAGGCCGCCCACCCGCAGCTCGGAGCACAGTTCCAACCGGTCAGCCCCGGCGGCCATGGCAGCACGTGCCCCGGAAACATTTTGAACCACTATCTCAAGTGCGACCCCGTCAGGCCTGGGCTTGCTGTTTTGGCATGCACGCGAGGTGGCAATCATGGCAGGAATGTCCGGCCCGGCCAGGCAGACACGGACCTTGCGCCGTCAAGGAAGGTGCCGTAATCCAGCTTGGGCACAACGCCGCGCCACATTTTTTGAGCCAGGACGCCAAAGGCCGGCTCAATCATCGAGAACATGGTGTGTTCGTCGTAGTCCAACAGCACCAGATCGTTCCACAGTGCGCTGGCGGCTCCCAGCAGCTGCGGATGTCCCGGTTCCAGGTCTTCCCCGTCACCAAAGACATGCGGTTCCCAGTGGTCAAAGAGCGCCCTGCCGTCCAGCGGGCCGCCGTGGTAGTAGTCGGCGAACGGCACAATGTACAGCAGGACGTCATTGGTGTTGACCACTTGGTAGCCGTCGGCGACGGCGGCCCGCCCACTGTACCAGTCGTTGTTCCAGGAGCAAATGACGGGGGTCCGGTCAAAATCAGCAGCAGGATTGGGGGCCCCGTTTGCCATGGCTGCCAGGCTGCCCCAGGCCACGGGCTGCTTGCCCAGGGACTGCAGGTGTGCACTGATGGTGTTGAAGAATGTGCGGTACTCGCTGTGGTGGTCCTTGCTGTACTCATCGGCCCCAAAGTTCACTTGGGGTCCACGGAACCACGGCACAAATTCAGTGAACAGTTCCTTGACCAGTTCTGTGCTTTCAGGCCGGGATAAATCCAGCATGTCCGAGTCCCCGCCGTTCAGGCCCAGCTCCAGACGCCAGGCAATCAACGCGCGGGAGTGCGCGGGCACGTCAATCTCCGGCACCAGTGAAACATGGTGGCGGGCGGCCAGGTCTTCCAGGGCATCCCATTCGGTTCGGGTGTAACTGCCGTCCGTGGCGGCCAGACCTGCCAGCGCGGGATTCTCCGACGCCAGCCGGAAGGCGCTTTGGGCCTCGCTCCAGCTGCGTCCGGTGTCTTTGGCAATTTCATTGTCGTTCAAGTGCACCATGAAGGTGTTTAGCTTAAACCAGGCCAGGTACCGGATTAGGTCCGCCAGAAATTCGGGCCGTGAAAAGCGGCGGCCCACATCGAGCATGAAACCACGCACCGGATAGTTGGGCCAGTCCACAGCCCTGCCGCGCGGGAGGTCTCCCGGCGCCAGCAGCATTTGCAGCAGCGTCCGGGTGCCCCAAAATACGCCGGTGCCCGTCCGTGCCGCAAGCACGACGCCGTCGCCCACTTCAAGCACGTACCCCTCTCCTGCCGCCGTGGCAGGCACTGCGCCCAGATCCATCGAAGGATCCAGCACCAGCTCGATCCCACCGGCAGTTGCGGGGGAACCACCGGCGGCGCGGGCCGTACCGGAAAGCCCCGTCAGTTCGGCAATCTCCCCCAGCAGCGTGCGGGCCGTTTCGGCCAGTGATTCATCCCCCCAGCTTACGGTGAAGCCGTCGCGCAGGGCCATGGTGCCGCCGTCGTTCCGCCACTGTTGGAGGGCGGGCACCACCACGGGAGCGGTCCCAATGGACGGGTGAAGGGGTGTGTCAGGCAAGGTGGGGATCCTTTTCGGGCTGGGCGTTCGGGGTGCCGGCTGCGGCCAAGGCGCGCCGTTCTTCGCGGCGGTGGCGCTGGCGCACCGGATCGGCAATGGGAGAGGACATCAGCAGCCGGCGTGTGTAGGGGTGGCTGGGATCGTCTGTGACTTGTCCGGCGTCACCGAATTCCACCACCTCGCCGTGGTACAGCACGCATACGCGGTGGCTCAGGTGGCGGACCACGGCCAGGTCATGGGAAATGAACAGGTAGGCGACCCCGGTTTGCTCCTGAATTTCCAAAAACAAGTCCAAAACGCGGGCCTGGGTGCTCAGGTCAAGGGCGGAGACGGGCTCGTCGCACACAATGAGCTTTGGTTCCATGGCCAGGGCGCGGGCAATCGCCACGCGTTGGCGCTGCCCGCCGGAAAATTCGCGCGGCAGGCGCGCGGCAGCATCGGCCGGCAGCTGCACCCGGTCCAACAAATTGGAGACGCGGGCCCGGGCCTTGGCCCCGCTCATGCCTTGAACCACGAGCGGTTCCGAGAGGATGTCGGCAATGGTCATGGCCGGGTTCAACGACGTATAAGGGTCTTGGAACACCACTTGGATGTCTTTGCTGACTGTCCTGCGGGCTGCAGCCTTCAAGTGGGAAATGTCCTTCCCGTCAAATATCACCGCCCCCTCGGTCACAGGAGCCAGACCCAGGACCGCACGCCCAATGGTGGTTTTGCCGGAGCCGGATTCCCCCACCAAGCCCACGGTTTCCCCGGGCCGGACGTCCAAATTGATGCCCTTAAGCACCTGCACGGGTGGGTTGCGCCAGCCGCGCCGGGGGAATTCGGTGACGAGATTTTGAATGTCCAACAACGGTGCGCTCACAGCGATGCCTCCTCAAGTGTGACCGCCTCAGCGGGAAGCAGCCGCGTGCGGGGTGTCTTGCCTTCAAGTCCGGAACCCAGCAGCATGCGCGTGTACGGGTCCTTGGGTGCGGCGAAGAGTTCTTCAACACCGTTTTGTTCCACAATTTCCCCCAATTTCATGACAGCCACGCGATCGCACAGGTCAGCCACCACACCAAAGTTGTGGGTCACCAAAACCACTGCCATGCCCTTCTCCTGCTGCAGTTCCCGCAGCAAATCCAGCACCTCCGCCTGCACTGTCACATCGAGGGCCGTGGTGGGTTCGTCCGCGATCAGGACATCCGGGTCGCAGGCCACTGCCCCGGCGATCAAGACACGTTGGGCCATGCCACCGGAAATTTGATGGGGGTAGGAGTCAAAGGTGCGCTGCGGATCGGTGATCCCCACGCGGGCCAGCATGGCCAGCGCCTTGGCGGTGGCTTGGGCCTTGTTGATGCCCAGCTGGCGGCGGATGGGTTCCACCAACTGGAAGCCAATGCGAAACGCCGGGTCCAGATTCGACATGGGTTCCTGGGGAATGTAGGCCACGGACTTGCCCAACAGGGCCCTGCGGTCCTTCTTCGACAGATCCGACACAACCCGCCCGCCAATTTCCACCTCGCCGTCCAGGACGCGCCCGCCTGCAGGGAGCAGACCCAGGATGGACCACGCGGTTTGCGTCTTGCCGGACCCGGACTCGCCCACGAGTCCAAGGACCTCACCCCTGCGGACGCCAAAGGAGATTCCCTTCACCACCGCCTTGTAGCCATTCTCGGAGGGATATCCCACCTGCAGCCTGCGTACCAGCAGCACGCTGTCGGCCGGGATGCCGTCGGCGGGAATGCTGCCCTTCGTGTCCCGTGAGGTGCCGGGATCTTTCGAAGCGGCACCAATTGGATCCATGGCGGGAACGACGTCGGCAGTGGCCTTCGCGGACGAGCGGCGGCGTTTGCGGGTCTTGACGCCGGGGCGGTCTTCCAGGGCATCGCGCAGGCTGTTTCCAAAGAGGATCAGTGCGGCGTTGACCAGGCCCAGTGCCATCCCTGGCCAGAGCATGAGGCCCGGGGCAATGTACAGGTTCACCAACGCCTCATTGAGCATGGTGCCCCAGCTGGGCACGGTGACGTCGCCGAGGCCTAAAAAGTCCAGCCCGGCCTGCACGCCAATCACGACCACGCCTGTCAGGGCCGCGTAAATGATGATCGGTGCGCGGACGGCGACCAGAACGTGCCTGCCCAGGATCCGGCGCAGGGTCAGACCGGACACCCGTGCGGCGTCCACGTAAAGCTCATTGCGGATGCCGCTGACAATGGCACGGACCAGGCGATGAAAGCCCGGGGCCATGAGGACGCCGAACACCGTCATGCTCAGCCACACATTGCTTCCCCAGGCGGCTCGCACAGCAAGCAAAACCATGATGTTGGGCAGGGCGATCAGGAGGTTGCTGACCCAGTCCACACTGGAATCGAGCCGGCCGCCAAAGTATCCGGCAAACAATCCAGTGGTGACACCAATGGCGGCCGCGATGGCCAAAGCCAGTGCGGCGCCGCCAAGAGTGATGCGGCCACCATACACAATGCGGGAAAAAACGTCCCGGCCGGCGCTGTCGGTGCCGAGCCAGTGTTCACTGCCCGGTGGGAGCAGAGCCATGCTGATGTCCCCTGCATTGGGGTCGTAACGGGCCAGCAGCGGGGCCACGATCACCGCCAGGACCACCAGGACCAGGACCCCGAGGGAAATGGCTGCCATGGGTGAGCCGGCGATGCGGCGCCAGATGCCTTGGCGCCGCGCTTCTTCACTTTTGCCGGGAATGTTGGGAATTTCCGGGCCTGGCAGCAGGGCCCCGGGGATATCGGCAGTGGCACTCATGACAACCGCACTTTCGGATTGAGCCAGCCATTGACCAGGTCAATGACAAGGTTGACGATGACAACGATGACAACGGAAATGACCACCGCGCCCACAACAATGGGGATGTCGCCCACGCCTGTGGCCTCCACGGCAATGCTGCCGAGGCCAGGCAGGGCAAAGACACGTTCAATCATGACCGCGCCGGACATCAACGCAATGAAATTCAATGACAATACCGTCAGTGTCGGCGGGGCCGCGTTGCGCACCACGTGCCTGAACAAGACGCTGGTTTCCGGCAGCCCGCGGCTGCGCAGGGTCCGCACGAAATCCATTTCCAGTACCGCGATTGTGGCACTGCGGACCTGCTGCGAAAGTCCCGCCACAGCCCCAATGGCCATGGCGAAGACTGGCAGCAACAGGCTTTGCATCCAGCCGAAGGGGGATTCGCCGAAGGCCACGTAGCCGGTCGCGGGAACCAGACCCCATTCAATGGACACCTTCACGACCATGACCAACGCCAGCCAAAAACCGGGGAAAACCAGTCCGGCCACGGAAACCACCTGCAGGAGCCGGTCCAGCCACCCGCGGTAAACTGCGGCAGCCACTCCCATGACCAGGGAAATCAATGTGGAGAGCAGTACTGTCCCCACGGCAATGGACAAGGTGACGGGGATGCGGCTCATCAGGAGGTAGCCCACCGACTCCGCATTGAACCAGGATTGGCCCAGGTCACCACGGACGGCGTGTCCCAGCCAGGAGGCGTATTGGACAAGCAGGGGCTCATCCAAGCCCAGCTGAGCTTTCTTGGCGGCCAGCTGTTCCAGGGATGCTTGGTCGCCCAGGATGTTGCGGGCCACGTTGCCACTGTTGGCAAGCATGAGCGCAAAGACGATGAACGATGCGCTGGCGATGAGGATGAGTCCTGCACCTATCCTGCGGCTGATATAGGAAATCACTGCGGAATCCTTGAGAACGGGGCATGGGGCGGGAATCCCGCCCCATGCCGGTTGTGGTCTTGTGCTTTATTTCGCCGCTTCGAAGTTGTAAATCGACGGCACGGGCTGGCCCTTTTGAACAGTCACTGTGACGTTTTTGGAGATGAAGTAGGGCTGGTCAATGCGGTACCACGGGGAGAACCACGCGTTGTCCACCAGGTACTTGTTCAGCTCCTGCTGCTTTGCGGCCGACTCCTCGGTGGTGCCGTTGAGGATGCCGTCCAGAAGCTCCTTGGTTTCGGGGGTGCTGGACTTGAAAACATTCCAGGGCGCCGTCTCAGTGACCATGCTGTTGATTGAGGTCCACGCGACCACGGGCTGGCTGAAGGCGGTGAATGCTGCGGAGTACGTGCCGGACTGCTGTTCGGCCTGGTACTGGGCGGCGGGAATGTCGACCCAGTCCACTGTGATGCCGACTTTGGCGAGCTGGTCCCTGATGGCCGGTGCCAGTGCCGGATCCATATCCGCCGAGGTGGGCATCTGCAGCGTGAAACCGTCGGCCAGACCAGCTTCCTTGAGCAATGACGTGGCCTTGTCGACGTCGTAGGGGTAGGCCCCGTCAAGGTCTGCAACGAACGCTTCGGAGGACGGACCGAAGATCTGGCTGGTGACAGTGCCCAGGCCCTGCGCCACGTTCTTGAGGATCGCTTCCTTGTCAATGGCATAGTTGATGGCCTGGCGCACCTCCACCTTGCCCAGTTCAGGGGTCATTGCGCCTGCCCGGTCCAGCAGTGTCAGCCCCTGCCAGTCCCCGGGAACCATTTTGACCTCGACGCCGGCGCCCTCGGCGGCCTTGACCGTCTTGGCGGTGGCGATCATGCCATCTGCCTGGCCTGAACGCACGGCATTGAAGCGGGCGTTCTCATCCTTGATGGGCTTGATGACAATCTTTTCAAACTTCTGCAGATCGGCATCCCAATAGTCCTCGTTCTTCACGAAGGTGTACTGCGAACCCGGGGTCGTTGCCGCCCGGTCCAGCTCGTAAGGCCCGGAGCCAATGGGCTGGGTGGCCACTGTGGGGCTGTCGAAGTTGGCTGGCGACTGGATGTAACCGCTGGGGCCACCCAGTGCATAAATCAGGGCCGGGTCCGGCTTCGACAGCTTCAGTTTGACCGTGGTGGCATCAAGAACCTCGACGCCTTCCACGGCGGCGAGGGCACCTGCAAGCGGTCCACCAGCCGTCTTGAAGCGGTCCAGGTTGCTTTTGACAGCCTCGGCGGTGAGCTTGGAATCATCCGTGAAGGTGACATCGTCCCGGAGGGTCAGTGTCAGGGCCTTGCCATCAGCGGCGGTTTCCCATTTGGTGGCCAGCATGGGCACCGGCTCACCCTCGCTGTCGCGGCGGATCAAGGTGTCAAACACCGGCTGGAAGTACTGGACAAACTGGGCCTCGCGGGACATGGCAGGATCCAGCGACTGGGGCTCAACGCCCGAGGCCAAGGTCAGCGTGGTGACGGCTTTGGCTCCCGATCCGCCGTCGGAGGCGGCATTGTCGGTGCTGCCGCTGCAGCCGGAGAGAAAAATGGCAGCTGTGGCTGCGAGCGCCAGCGCCCCCTGGATCCGTTGTGGTGCCTTCACGAAAACTCCCTTGTTTCATATGCGCACGTAGCGATGTCTGGTGATTCCAATGGCCCAACTATGAACATTGGTAATACTTTCTTTGGGAATACTGCCGTTGATTGCAGTGACTCAGCAAGATGAGTATGATTCTAATCATATAGTTGAACGAGAGGCAAGAAGTGCTTAACAAATTGGAATGCATCATCTTGGGCCACTTGGTTCGCACGCCCATGGCGGGCTACGACCTGCACAAGTGGTTGGGACAGGAGGGGCCGTTTTTTGGTTACACCCCCCAGCCCTCGCAAATTTACCGGCAGCTGACCAAGTGTCTGGAAAAGGGGTGGGTGGATCAAATCATCGATCAGCACCGTTCCGGCCCCGACGCCAAGGTGTACCGTCTCACGGAGGCCGGAATTGCAGCTTTCAAGGACTGGGCCCACTCCCCCTATGAACCCACGGTGCGGCCGCTGGATTCGGACTTCCAAATGCGCTTTCTCCTCACGGGCATCCTGGGCCCCGACGTGGCATTGAAGCTGCTCTCCACGGAACTCGCCTACCGCCGCAAGCAACAGCGGGAAAAGGCCTACAGCGACGACATTGACGCGGACAGCACCGCATTCCCCATCGATCCTTCCTGGCATCGGGAGCTGGTGCGGCTGGGCCGGGAGCGTTCCTACCTTTTGGGCACCACCTACCTCACCTGGCTGGAAATGACGCACTCCCGGCTAAGCGAACAGCTCGAGGAATTTCCCTCATCCACCTCCGGTGGCGGGGCAGCGAACGGCGACGGTGCGGCATGAAAATCATCTACGTGGACGTGGACACGCTGCGCCCGGACCATACAGGCCCGTACGGATACCAGCGCCCCATCACCCCCAATCTCGATTCCTTCGCCCAGGACGCGGCCCGCTTTGACAGCTACTACGCCTCCGATTCCCCCTGCATGCCCTCGCGCACTGCCCTGACCAGCGGCCAGTTTGGCATCACCAACGGGGTCATCGGCCACCACGGCGAAGCGGCCCGCTTCCGCGCCGACGCCGGCCATGGTTTAGTGGAAGGCCGCCCGCTTTTGGGCCAGCACCTGGGTGCGCACGGATACTTGACCGCGGCAGTCTCATCCTTTGCCGAGCGGCACCGGGCCTGGTATTTTCTGGGGAACTTCCGGGAAAGCATCCGGGCAACCCCGGATGTGGGTGACGAACCGGCGGACATTGTCACCAGCACGGCGCTGGAATGGATTGAACGCCATGTTGACCTGGACGACTGGTACCTGCACTTGACGTACTGGGATCCGCACATGGATTACCTGCAGGAAAAGGAGTGGACCGACAAGGCCGCCGCTTCGGGACCAGCCCCTGCCTGGCCCGACCAGGCAGCCATCGATGGGCATGCGGAAATCTATGGACCCCGCTCGGCCCTTGACTTCATGTACTCCGACGGCTTGTTCGAACGCCGCGTGCCGTACAACTTCCCGCAGGAAATCCGCACCCGCGCCGACTACGAACAACTCATTAACGGCTATGACGGCGCCATCCATTTCTGGGACAGTGAATTTGGGCGGCTGCTGGACGGGCTCAAGGCCCTTGGCATTGCCGACGACGTGGCCATTGTGGTCAGCGCCGACCACGGCGAGGCGTTCGGGGAACAGGGCTCTTACGCCGAGCATGGCCTGGCGAGCGAACCGACGCACCACCTGCCCATGCTGGTGAAATGGCCGGGGCTGACCGAAGGCGCGGGCGCCCGGCCCGGCTGTGATGCCCTGCTGTACAACATTGATTACGCACCCACCCTCTGTGACTTGCTGGGCCTGCCCATCCCGGAAAAGTGGCAGGGCGAATCCTTCGCCGATGCGCTCCGCGGCCTTCCCCTGGAATCCCGCGATCATCTGGTATTGGGCCACGGGGCGCACACCTATCAACGCGCCGTGCGCACCCGCGACCACCTCTATATACGCACCTATCATCCGGGGGCTTTTCGCGCAGAGTGGGAATCCTTGTTCAATGTCACCCAAGATCCGTATTTGACCCGGAACCTGCTGGCGGAAGAACCGGCGCTGGTGGACCAGATGCGTTCCAAGCTCATGGTGTGGTGGAACACGTATGCCGGCATGCCCGGGTCATTGCCGGACCCCATGCAAACCACGCTACAAAACGGGCCGGCGCTGTACAACGACCCCCAGTTGTACATGGAGCATCTACGGCGTACGGGCCGCGCCCACCTGGCCGAGGATCTGTACCAGCGACTAAATCCCCGCACCGGCGCGGTCGCCGTGTCGTGGCAGGCGCCCGTGGCACCTGACAATTCCGGAAGGACCAATGGACCCGACATTGGCGCCGTTTACCCCGGGACCAGGACGGAGCTTTTCACCGGCACTCACGGTTGACTGCGCCGCGCGCCCCTGCAGCCGTTTCCGGCGGCAGGGGCGGGTTGTTTTCGCGGTCTAGGACACGCGGTCTAGGACACGCGGTCTATGACATGAGCACGGTAAATTCCAACTCCTGAGGAGTGAGCTGGTACTGCGGCAGCACTCCGGGTCCGCACGACGCCGTCCCCAGACCATGCACCGCTGCATCCAAGGTCAGGTGGATCATGCCGTCGGCCACCAAATCCGGCACGTGCGTGGCTGCCGCCAAAGCATGTTGGGACCACGGCCGTGCGGTGAAGCTGAACCCGCCTCCCGAGGCGCCGTCAACTGCACCCACCTCAGCTGCGGCGTCAAAGGTGATGCTGTGCCTGTTTTCTGGGGAAGCTGTCAACGTCAAGGAGGCAACGGCTGCCCGGGCACCGTTTTCCTGTGGCCGCACGTACGGCACCTGCAGTTCCTCCACCGTTGCGTTGAACCAGCCCCACCGCTGTGCCATCCCCGTGTCGGGATATTTTTGCCCGGGTCCCAATCCGGCCCAGGCCACGTTGTGCAACCCACCTGGCAGTTTGAAGTCAAAGCCCACCCGCGGCCAGGTCAGGCCCCAACCCGGCCCAGGCACCACACGCGCTGAGAGTTCCAGCCGGTCACCGTCGGACTTCCAGCGATAACTTACATCCACGTGTTGCCTGTCGATCGGGACACCATAATGCACCTGCACCGTCAAGGCGCCGGGCTCCTCTGTCATGGACACCAGCCGACCCTCCAGCAGGGGAAGACCTTCGGTCGCCCAGCGCTCGGCGTGGCGCGGGGTGCCGGGCAGCGCCCGGTCCTTGCCCCCGTCATTGTCCGTGGGCGCGCGCCACAGGTTCAGCCGCGGCCCATTGACCGGCAAACCCTTGAACGTCGTCAGCTCCCCCGTTGCCAAGCTAAAGGCCGCTGGCCCGAACGCCACGGATTTTTCCTTCAACACCGGCTTGATCATGGCTGCCACAGGGGCATGGGCGGCCACAACCGAACCGTGCTGCGCCCAGGCGAGCTCGTGCCCCGCCGGCGCCCACGGTTGTGGATGGGCCAGGGCAGCCGTCACAGTCAAAACGCGCTGGGTTCCCCGTTCGGCGCTCGCCTCCGCGGGAAGTTCGACGCCGGTTCGTGCACCCGCCGTCGTAATTGGCACCTCCAGCGCACCCGCCGCCGTCTCACCACCGGGTCCCTCGACCCGCCAACTGAAGGCCAAATGGGATACGTCGATGAAGTCATGTTTGTTGTGGATCTCCACCGCTGTCCAGGCATCATTGATGGACAGGCTCACGGGCTCAATGACCTTCTTGTAATCCAGCAGGGCCGGGCGTGGTTCCAAGTCGGCGGAGACCATGCCGTCAATGACAAAATTGCCGTCGTGGACGCGTTCCTGGAAGTCCCCGCCGTAGGCAAAATACGCCTCGCCGTCCGGGGTGCGCTGGCGGATGCCGTGCTCCATCCACTCCCAAACAAAGCCGCCCTGCAGCCGCGGATAAGTGTCGAACAAATCCTGGTACTCCTGCATTCCGCCGGGGCCGTTGCCCATGGCGTGCACGTACTCGCACAAGATGAACGGCAGGCTGCGGCGGCGGGCGTCCAATACCGGGTCCTCCAGCGGGGCTTCCCCGCCGCGGCCAATCGCCTCCAGTTCGCGCAGGCTCAGGTACATGCGCGAGTAGACATCCACATAGGGGCACTTGTCGTCCCCTTCATAGTGGACCAGCCGTTCCGGGTCGCGGGTCTTCGTCCAGGCAGCCATGGCGGCCAGGTTTTCACCCGTTCCGGATTCATTGCCCAAGGACCACATAATGACGCAGGGATGGTTCTTGTCGCGCTCCACCAGCCGCTGCATGCGGTCCAGGAGCGCGGCGCGGTACTGCGGTTCGGCGCTGGGGTTCCCTGCCCAGTCGGCAATCTCAAAACCATGGGTTTCATAGTCGCACTCGTTGATCAAATAAAAGCCCAGCTCATCGGCCAGATGCAACAGATCGGGATGCGGGGCGTAGTGCGCGGTACGGATGGCGTTGATGTTGTGGGCTTTCATTAGATGCAGCTCGCGCACCAACCGCTCCCGAGGCACCACCCGGCCCAGGTCCGGGTGGTGTTCGTGCCGGTTGACCCCGCGGAAAAGCACCGGCACGCCATTGACGTGGATCTGTGCATCCTCCACGGTGATGGTACGGAAACCGGTACGCAGACTCAACGTTTGGGCCGGCGTCGTAATGCCCACCTCATAGAGGGTGGGCGACTCGGCATTCCACCCATCCACCGCCCCGACGGTGGTGGGCGGAAGGGTCCCGTCGCTAAGTTCGGCGGTGAAGTTCAAGGCTGGGATGTGGACGTGGGCGCCGGGCTGAGGGGGGGCAAGTTCAATCCGCAGAACACCCTGGCCGTCGGCGGTGTAACCGGCATGAATGAAGACGTCGCGAACCGTGCCGGCGGGGCTTGCTTCCAGGCGCACGTCACGGAAGATGCCCGGCAACCACCACGCGTCCTGGTCCTCCAAGTAACTTGCCGCGGAAAACTGTGAAACCCGGACCACTAAAACGTTGCCGGTGGCGCGCAGGCCTGCCGTCACGTCAAACTCGTGGGGCAGTTTGGCTCCCCGAGTGGTCCCCAGCAGTGTGCCATTGAGCCAAATGGTGCCGGCGCTGTCGATCCCATTGAAACGAAGGATGGCCCCGTTCAGGAACTCCTCCGGGACGTCGAAGGTCAGGCGGTGGTCACCCACGGGATTGGCATCGGGAGTGAATGGCGGATCCAGCGGAAACGGAAACTGCACATTTGTGTAGGCAGGGCGGCCGTATCCGTGAAAGTTCCAGCTTGACGGGACCGCAATGGTGTCCCAGCCGGAATCGTCAAAGTCCTCCGCCTCGATGCCGAGGGGTGCCGCGGCCAGCGTGCCGGCGTAATGGAAGCGCCACATGCCGTTGAGCGTAAGCGTCGGCTGCCCGGCGTCCACGTGGGCCCGTGGGGGAAGGCCGCCCCTGCCCGGACCCGGGTTGTTCAGGTCCATGACCGATTCATAGGGGTGGGCAGCGAGGTTCGCGCCCGGGCGCGGGGTGCCCCCGAAGGTGGTCCTTGGTGCGGCGCGGTTCCTGGGCGGATGCGGGGTGTCCATGCGGTGCGTGTCCTCGTTTGGAAGTCTTTGTTGTGGTCATGGGAGGGCGGCGACGCGGCGCAGCACCTCAGCTTCAAAACGCTCAGTGGCGAGCTGGCTCGCTGCGGCCTGGGCAACGGCGTCGAAATTTTCCACTCCGCCGTCTTTGCGTGCAAGGCACTCAAGGACAACGAAACGGCCGTCGGGTCGCTGGACCGTGGTCTGCTGCCCCGGTGTGAGGGTGAGCGCTGCGGAGATGACCGCATCGTCTCCCTCCTGAAGCATGCGGACGTTGCTAGCATCGATCAGCACTTCCGAAGCTGCCAAAGCGCGCCCGTTTTCCCACTCGGCGGCTCTGACAGTGATCTCATCTTGCCGTGTGAAGTCACCTTGGTGGCGTTCGAAGTGGGCGCGGACCTCATCAAGTGGCAGTTCCTGCTGAATGTGGTCCCGGAGCTGTTGCTCGCGGCGTTCCACGTCTTCACGATAAAGGTCCCACAGCGACATGACGCGGGCACCATGGGAACTGCCGGCCGTCGACGCACCCGGCGCTGCTGGCGCTGTGGAGTTCGCGTAGGCGGTTTCCAACGCCCGGGCTGAGAAGGGTTCGTCGGGATTTAGTTCGGCGGACCAGCTTAAGACAGCAATGTCGCGGGCTTGATGCCGCACTTGATCCTCGGGACGGATACCCTCGGCGTACGCATAGAGTGACTGGACGGATCCCGCGATTTCCGCCGATGGGGAGGTCCCGACGGTTGCAGGGGAACAAGCTGCCAACACCGCCGCGAGGACACAGCCGACGACGGCAATGACCGGGCGCAGCACCCACCCGTCCGCCTGCAACCACCCGGCACGCATCAGGCCCGCTTCCCGGGGCGACGCAGCACTCCCCCCACGAGCAACAGCAGCACGGCAAACCCTGCAACTGCCAAGCCGAAGGTGCCGTTGACGCCGGTGAAGGCCAAGTTGCCAGTGTCAGAGGTGCCGGCCAGGACGGCAGTGCTCGCTTCTTCGGTGGCGCCACCACCATCCACGCCAGGAGTGATGACGCCATCCGTTGCCGCACCTGCACTGGGCGTGGCACCATTGGCTGCGTCCTCACCTGCCTCATCCGTGACTGTGGGCTCCGGCGTCGCCGTCGGCTCGGGCTCCGGCGTTGCCGTCGGCTCGGGATCGGGCGTCGCCGCCACGTACTGAATGGCACCGACAGTGAGGCCCTCCGCTGCGTCGCGGTTGACCGGCGCTCCGGCACCGGCGCTGGGAATCGGGTTGCCCAGAAAGTCCACACCGTAGCGGACGCCGTTTAGCGATGGCATGTTGTGGCCCGCGACGAAGTCAATGCTGTCTCCCTGCAAAGCGAGGCTGTGGACCTGTGTGGGGCTCAAATCACTGCGGTCGGTCACAGTGCCGCCGTAGTGGGCTACAACCGCCTCCGCGTTCAGGCCGGCATTGCGCAAAACAGAGGCTTCTGCCGGGACGTACCCGGCGAAGTGGTGGGCTGCATTGGCTCCGGTGAGCGGCGCCGTCGAATCTGTATTGTCCTCCGGAGCGCTTCCAACACCGGGAAGGCCCAGCTCGCCGATGATGGCGCGCTCCTCCTCGGCCGGGGCAGTGATCCCGCCGGCGTAAGCGTTGTTGAACAACTTGGCTTTGGTCTTCATCGTGGCGGCTTCACCCACGTAGAAGGCCTGACCGGCCGGGTAGTGGAAGACGTTGTTGAAGATGAACACCTCACGATTGCCCGTTCCGGCGGCCGAGTTGGCCAAATCCAGCACCCCGCCACGCGGTCCCTGCAGGGTTGTGGCGGAGTAGATGGTGTTGTTGTGGATCATGGTTCCGGCGGCCGTGCCGCGGGCAAACTCAAAGGTCTTGTCCGCATCGTTCTGGCTGATGTTGTACCGCACCGTTGGGGCCGTCTGCGGGAAGCCGTTCATGATCAACATGAAGCCGCCCTCGTTGTTGTGCGAGTAGTTGTACTGCATCACGGAATACGCCGACACGTGGTCAAGGTCCAATCCCTGGCCGTCCTGCACACCGTGGGTGTTGGAGACCTCGTTGTATTGGATCACCGAATTGGTGGTTTGGAACGGCCAAATCCCGGCGTTGTATCCGGTGTTTTGGTAGCGGGCGTGGCGCACCAGGTTGTACTCGATGAGGGCTCCGTCAGTGTCGCGGACCGTGATGGCGTCGCCGCCCACATGACGGAACTGATTGTCCCGAACCACCACACTGGTGGAGGGATACCAATTTAGCGGCGTATTGGGTGAATTGGTGAGCGATTGGTTGGACCAGACGGAGTCAACGAGCTTAATGCCGGAACGGTCCACGCGTTCAAACTTGTTGCCTTCAATGAGCACGTCGTCAAACTTGGTGGGAACACCCAAAATCTCGCCATTGACAATACTTCCGGCGACATTGAAGAAGATGCCGCCGTTCCACTTGGAGTTGAGGTTTCCGTTGACGTCGTGGATAAACAGATCGGTGAGGGAAATGCCGCGCAGCACCGCGAAGTCACGGGCCGAGACATTGACGGCACGCAGGATCTTTTCGCGGTTGTTGCTGGTGTTCAACCCAAACCGGGTGTCGAATTGCGCAGCCAGGTTGGTGATCTCCAGGCCGGAAATCTTAATGTGCTCTTGGTTATGCAGTGAGACGACGTTTTCCACCTCACCGGCACCATTGAGGCGTGGCCGAGCGCCATCACCAAAGGCGCCCACCATAATGGGCTCTTGTGCAGTGCCGGATCCGGTGAACTGCAGCACCGCGGCCTCGCCGTCAAAGACGCTGCCGCGCTTGAGCAGGATCTTGTCGCCGGGATGGAAATTGCGGTTGGCCTTCGCCAGGCTCCTCCAGGGCAGTTCGGGCGAGGTCCCGACGTTGGTGTCGCTGCCCGCTGCGGAGTCAATGTAGTACGTGGTTGCCGTTGTGCTTTGCGGCTCAAAGGTGGCCACGAGCGTAATGTCACCGGTGGTGCCCTCGGGGACCACGAACTGGCCGTCCGTCAGGGGCTTGCCGTTGAAGCTCATGCCCGTGAAGGCGAAGCCGCCCTTCGGGTAACTTTTCCAGGTCAGGACCGCGCCGGCGGAGGTCTTGTACTCATTGAGTACGACGGCGCCGCTGCTGCGGTCCGCGTCTGGCGCGCCGGCGTTGTTCACCTCGACGTGGGCTTTCACGTACACGGGGGTACGGGACACGACGACGTTGTCAAATGCCACCGGGGCGCCCGGGGTCATGTTGATGAGGGCCAGTGCCGGTGGAAGGCCAGACCAGTCCGCGGTGTCACGGCCAGCGTCGTCGCGGTTGGTGTAGGAGATCAGCGGGGTCCCGTTGGAGGAAACCGAGACGGTGTCTCCGGAGACATCGATCAGAATGCGGCGGGCGTTTTGGTCAAAGGCGTAGGCCGTGCTGGCCAGTTCCACGTTTCCGCCGGAGCTGTCGAGGCGGCGCAGCATGGCCTTGGAGCCATTGAGGGCCAGGACATAGCGATCGTTAAAGCCGCTGGCGCGGAAGGCGATCTGGGTGGTGCCGGCCGTCCCGTTGGCCTTGCGGACATCGAAGTCGATGCGGTAATTGGGCGGATCGGTCCAGTCGGCGCCGTCGGCCACTGCATAAGCGGCGCCCTGGGTGGGGGCGATGACCAACTGTCCGTCGGTGACGCTCAGCGTGTCCAAATCCGGGATGAGGTACTTGCCGTGGTCGTTGAGCGCGCCGTCGAAACGGTCCTTGAAGACGACGTTCGGGTCAACGGGTTCGGTGACGAACTTGGCAATGATGATAACGCTGCCGGTCTTGTCATTGAAAACAAAACGATTGTCGCTGATGGTCAGCAGACCATCCGTGCTGGTGTTGGTATCCGCCCGCTTTGACTCGTATCCGGCGAAGATGAAGCCGGGCTTGACGGTGTAGGAGAGAGTGACCGTATCACCTGGGTTGCCGGAGCTGCGGTTGGCGGTGAGCGTGCCGCCGGCGGTGGCGGGACCGCTGTCTGGAATCTGGTTGGTCTCGGTCGCGAGGTCAACGGTGTACGTCCCCACCGCTTCGGCTTCCTTGGTGGTGACACGGACATTGTCCACGCTGAAATCCTGGTTGGGGAACTGGCTGGCGAAAAGGAGCCGGCCCTGCGCCGCGGATGAGGTCCCGGTGTCGGCCGCGGTCAGCAGGAGCGCACCGTTGACCGATGCCCGCACCTGATCTCCGGTGACTTCGATGCTGACCTGGTGTGGTTCGCCGCCGGCATTTATGGCGAGGTCGGCGTTGACGGGGGCGCCGAGGATGGTGGTTCCGGCGCTGTCGACGCGTTCCAGGCGCATGACCTTTTTGGGCCCGTCAAGGGTCAGTTGATAACGCGATGCAGCAGACTCGGAGGCGAAGAAGGCAATTTTGACGGCGCTGTTGGTATTGCCAGGGTTAAGGAATAAATCCACGTCCAGCGTGAAGTTGTTTGAGAGGATCTCAGCCCTGGACAGGATCCGGTTTTCCGGGCCGCCGCCCTTGATAGTCGCCATGCCGCCGGTGAAGCTGATTTCCGCTGCAGCGTTGGCTTTGCCCGCCAGCCATTTCTCGCCATCGTTGGCTTCGAAATCGTCACTGAAAAGGACACGGGGTTCTGCATTCAGCACCTTTTCCGGCACCACTGAAGCGTCCGGTTCCATTATTGCCGGGGACGGGGGCGGGACTGCCATGGCGGTGCTGCTGAGCGGCAGCACACCAAGGCACATTGCCAATAGTCCCGAACTTGCCACCGAGACGAGGAGTTTACGATTCATTCTTGATAACCACCCATGCTTGCAGAATGCGGACACCCCACCTCTCCTCTGGAGATCTGGGGACAACAGCTACACGCCGTTCCTTTTGCGTATTCACTGCCTGAATGAATCACAGTGTTGGACAAGTCACATAGCTATGTATAAATAGACACAATGCCCGCTTGAGGATTACCTGTCAATAATGACGTCTTTATAGTACTTTGCACATAGTCAATGGCTGCCTTTACGGACAATGTGACGAGTTCCCGGGGGGGGCGCCGTTCATGGCACGCAAACTGCTGTAGGGAACCAGGACCCCCGCTTCCAGCAGTGCCGCTTGCTTAAGCGTGGCTGTGCCCTTTCCGAACCAATGGCAAACTGCAACGAGCGGCGCGTTCACTGCGAGCGGCATTCGTGCAACGAACCGCGATCCCCACCACTGCGCTGTTGACCGTCATGTTGCTGGTGCACGTTTCCCTGCTCGCAAGGACCTGCGCAGCACAGCGCCACGGGATTGCCCGGGCATGCCGGGCAGGCTGCCGGTCCTTTTGGCCATGCTCAAAACGGTCTGTGTAATGACTGCTGCGGGCCCCACGACCGGAAGATGCCACTCACGCCAAGCCTATTCAGCGCGGCTTGCGACCTGGGGGCGGTTTCATCCCGGTCACCAGCGGGCAATGGGCAGCACCCTTGCAGCAGTGGTGCTGCCCATTGCTTTGCTATTCGTGGTGGCATGGCCGGGGAGGCAGTGGCGGGTCCCCCGAGGGTTCCGAATCTAGGCCGGAAAATGCCCTTGTTCGAGCTGGACGTACTGCTCAAGCAGCTCCAGGGCGTGCGCACCGGCGCCGCCCTCCTGGTGCAGGGCGCGGCGGATGGCGTCAAGCTTCTGCGCACCCTCGGGAAATGGGGGCAGCAGGGGAACGTCGGGGTCGCTGTGCACATCGATGACCACGGGCCGGTCGGCGCTGAAAGCTTGCCGCCATGCATCCGCCAGGGCATCAGGGTCATCAACTTGGATCCCGCGCAGCCCCAGCAGCTCCGCGTAGCCGGCGAAGGGGAAATGTGGCAGCTGTTGGCTCGGTGCAAAGCGTGGATCACCTTCGGTTTCCCGTTGCTCCCAACTCACTTCAGCCAGGTCCCCGTTGTTGAAGACACAAACCACAAAACGCGGGTCCTTCCAGTCCCGCCAGCGGGCAGAAAGTGTGATGAGTTCAGCAACACCGCTCATCTGCATTCCGCCGTCGCCCGCCAACACCACCACCACCGGACGCCCTGGATGCAAAAGCTTCGCCGCCAGGCCGTAGGGCAGGCCACCGCCCATGCTGGCCAAAGTGCTGCAAAGGTGGGCGGGCACCCCGGGCGGCAAGACGAGCTGCCTGGCATACCAATACACGCAACTGCCCACGTCCAATGCCACTTGCGCATCGGAGGGCAGTTGCAGACCCAGTTCATGCACCACACGTTCGGGGTTGACGGGATCCGCCGAGACAAATGCCCGCTCCACACGCAACTCATCCCATGACGCCACAGCCTCGGACACTTCCTTGCGCCACGGCCCGCGGCGCCCGTTCGCGGCGGGCAGGAGCTCCAACAGCTCACGGAGGGTCGCGGCCGAGTCCCCCACCAACGCCACCTCCACGGGGTACCGGTTGCCGTGGCGCTGCGCTGAAATGTCAATCTGCACGGCCCGTGCCGCACCGGGCTTTGGATAAAACTCGGTCCAGGGATCGTTTGAGCCCACAATCAGCAGCCCGTCACAGCGATTGAGGACCGCAGCGCTCGCCGAGGTCCCCAAGTGCCCCATGACCCCGGCAACATAGGGCAAAGATTCATCAACATACGGTTTCCCCAGCAAACTGGTCACCACGGCCGCCCCCAGGCGCTCGGCGACCTGCTCGACCTCCTTTGCGGCCTGCCGCGCCCCCTGCCCCACCAGCAGCACAATGCGTTCACAGCCATTGAGCAGTTCAACTGCTGCATCGAGTTGGGCCTTCTTTGGCGTGACGTCAGCTGTCCCCCAAACGGCGGCCGTGGAAATCTGCGCATGTTCCCCGCTGGGCAACACCTCTGCCTGCTGCTGCACATCGTGCGGAAGGATCACCACGGTGGGCGAGGACGTGGCCAGCGCCGTCCGGAACGCCCTGTCAATGACGGCCGTAGCCTGATCCGGGGAGGATATTTGTTCACAGAACGCCGCTGCCACATCCTTGAACATGGCCAGGAGGTCAATTTCCTGCTGGTACTGGGAGCCCAGGGCACTCAAGTTCTGCTGCCCCACAATGGCGACCACGGGCATGCTGTCCAGCTTGGCGTCGTACAAACCGTTGAGCAGGTGCACGGCACCGGGCCCCTGGGTGGACACCATCACACCAATGTCCACTCCGCCGGCGGAGCCATCGTCCTCTTCTGCGCCCAGCTGCCCCAAAGCAAACTTTGAATGTGCCACAGCCATGAAGGCTGCAGCCTCCTCACGGCGGGCCTGCACAAATTCCGGCCCCTCGGGATGCCGCTGCAAGGCGCCCAACAAGGTGTTGATGCCGTCACCGCTGTACCCATAAAGCCGTTTAACGCCCCAGTCCACAAGACGGTCCACAATTGTATCCGCCACAAGCCGTTCCGCCACCGGTGTTCCTCCTTGTTTGTCGCTTCCCCGAACCAGCTGCCGCACCGCAGCTTGCCAGCGGCTGCCGTCACGGCCAATCTACGCACCGGCGGGCCGCGGTGGAAGGGAGGCCGGTGAATATTTTGCCTTTGCCCAAGGTGCCAGGCACCACACCCGCCCTGCCCGGCCCCCGGCCGGAGCGGCAGCGGAAACGGGGCAGGCAACTGCATCCGGGGCAAATTGTGGCGGCTTGGCCGACGCGGGATGCTGGAAGTCCGCCGGACATCCTGAGCCTTGCTACAGTATTCAGCATGCCAAAGAAAGCGCTTTCCCATACCGCCGCCAGTGTAAATGGGTCCCAGCCGGTTCGATCCGTGCTCCGGCTTTTACTTCGACGCCCCGGGCGGATGACCGTGGCTGTCCTCGCCTTCGCCATGAAGGAGATTCCCATGTGGTTCCTCCCGGTGATCACGGCGGCGGTCATCGACATTGTGACGGTGGGCGGGGAGGTGGAATCGGTGCTGTGGTGGAGCGTGGTTGCTGCGGCCCTGCTGTTGCAGAACTACCCGAACCACATCATCTACACCCGCAATTTCATGACGGTGGTCCGTGACACCGGTTCTGAACTGCGCAACGTGCTGGCCGCCCGGCTGCAAAGTTTGTCGATTGGCTACCATACGCGCGTCAACTCCTCGATCGTGCAGACCAAGGTGGTGCGTGATGTGGAGAACGTCGAGCTGATGCTGCAGCAGGTCACCCACCCGCTGCTGTCCTCGATCATGGTGATGGCAGGTGCCCTGACCATGACGGCCGTGGCCGTGCCCCAGTTCCTGCCCGTGTATGCCCTCACGGTGCCGATTGCCATCGGCATCCGTTTTGGCATGCGAAACCGCTCGCGCTCCCGCAATGAGACCTTCCGCCTTGAGGTGGAGGGCTTTGCGGCACGGGTGGGTGAAATGGCATCACTGATCCCCGTGACGAGGGCCCACGGGCTGGAAAAGACGGCTGTGAACCGGGTCGCCAGCAGTGCCGCCGGGGTGCGGCATGCAGGACTGCACCTGGACATGCTCAACGGCCATGTGGCGTCCATTTCCTGGGTCACCATGCAGCTGCTCGGTGTTGGCTGCCTGGTCCTGGCTGCCGTGTTCTCCCTGACAGGTTTCCTTCCCATCTCTGCCGGCGAGGTGGTGTTGCTGTCAACATATTTCGCACTCCTGACGCAGGGTCTGACCCAATTACTGATGCTGATTCCCGTGGGTGCGCGCGGGCTCGAATCCGTGCGTTCCATTGCCGAGGTGCTGGAGGAACCGGATCTGGAGCAGAATGAGGGCAAACGGCCGGTTGAGCAGCTGTCAGGGAATCTGCGGCTTGAAGCTGTGAGCCAGCGGTACCCGGACTCCGAGGTTGACGCCATCCACGGCCTCGACCTGGATATCCGGGCCGGGGAGACCGTGGCCTTTGTCGGCTCATCCGGATCCGGCAAGTCAACGCTGCTGAATCTGGTGCTCGGTTTTGTGCGCCCCACCAGCGGACGGATCCTGCTGGACGGGATGGACATGCAGCTTCTGGACATGCGCACCGCCCGCCGCTTTGTCTCGGTGGTGCCCCAGGAGTCCGTGTTGTTTGAAGGCAGCATCCGCGACAACATTGCCTACGGCCTCCCGCAGCTGGAGGACGAGCGGATCCGTGCCGCCCTCCAGGACGCCAACGTCCTGGATTTTGTGCAGGGACAAGCGGAGGGCTGGGACACCATTGTCGGCGAGCGCGGTGCGCGACTGTCGGGAGGGCAGCGTCAGCGGCTGGCCATTGCCCGGGCCCTGGTGCGCGACCCCCGCATCCTGCTGCTGGATGAGGCCACCAGCGCATTGGACCCGGAATCCGAACAGCTCGTCAAGGACGCACTGGTGCGCCTGATGGAGGGACGCACCACCTTGGTGGTGGCCCACCGCCTTTCCACGATCCGGCAGGCCGATCGCATTGTGGTTTTGGAACATGGCGAAATTGTTGAAATTGGCACCCATGAAGAGTTGCTGGCCCGTTCCGGACGCTACGCCCAACTGCATGAAACCCAGGTGGGCTCCAACAGCTGAGCGCCATCTGCGCAGCAGTCTGCCCTCCAGGCTGTCCACAACCACCATCGGACGCCTGGCGCAATGGCACGGCGTCCCTGGCCTGCTTCTTGAGCTTTACCGGGTGGGAAGCGACGCCCCAACTGATCGAGGCGAAGGTTTCAAGACCATCGTGGACCACTTCCGGAACCGGCCGTGCCGCAACACATCAAGGTGAATGGGTGGATATCAACTGCCACCCATGCGCTTGGTGATCAAACGCGCAGTCCGTGCACAGGCTTCCCCCAGGTCGTGCAGGCGGTCCGGGGACACCCGGAACCGCGGTGCGGGGATAAGCACGGCAGCGACCGGATGGCCGCGATGGTCGTAGACGGGGGCGGCCACGCCCACCTCATCCAGGGATGATTCGCCGTAGTTGGTGGCATACCCAAGTTTTGCCCAGCCGGCGAGCCTCAGCAGGTACGCTTCAATTCCCACGTCGTCCACGCCGGCAAAGGTGATTGCGCCACTTCGGATGAGCTCCCGAACCCGCGCTTCGGGCTCCAATCCCAAAAAGATCTGAACTGAAGCGCTCATGGCATCCTGGTACAGGGCCCCCAAGGGGGTGGTGTGCTTGATTTGTTGTGGACTGGCGATTTGCTCAACACACATGGCTGCGTTGCCGTTCCAAACCATCAGGGCACTGGTCTCGGCGGTCAGTTCCGTCAGTTGACGCAGCAAGGGATACGCCACCTTGCGTTCCTCCAGTTCGGCCAGCAGTGGCCCCGCCACGGCGATCAGGCCCAACCCCAGTTTGTAACGGCGCGAGCTGGGATCACGTTCAACCAATTCTTCCTGTTCCAAGGTGGCAAGAATCCGCGAGATCGTGCTCTTGTGCATGCCCACCCGCAGTGCTATCTCGGTGACGCCCAATAAAGGCTCTTCAGCCGAGAAACAACGCAGAACCGCAATGGCATTGACGATCACAGAGGCGCCGCGGGTATCGGCGCCGGGGCTGTTGGTCCCGGTTGTCTTCGCTGAAGTCGTCATGACCACCATCTTTCCCTATTGCCATCCGGATGCTCACATCCCGGCTGCGGCAGCGCTTGCCGCCGCAGCCGGAGCCCCCTTATGCGTTGATGATGTTGTGTTCCGGGCCGAAGGGGAACTTTGTAATGTTCTCGGCACCATCCTCGCCTACCACCAGGATGTCGTGCTCACGGTAACCGCCCGCGCCGGGCTGGCCGTCCTGGACGGTAATCATCGGTTCCATGGACACCACCATGCCCGGCTCCAGGACCGTGTCAATGTCTTCGCGGAGTTCCAGACCGGCCTCGCGTCCGTAATAGTGTGACAAAACGCCAAAGGAATGTCCGTAACCGAAGGTGCGGCTGGCCAGCAGTCCATGGTCCACATAGATCTCGTTCAGCTCTGCGGCTATGTCCTTGCATACGGCTCCGGGCTTGATCAGTTCCAGACCGCGGCGGTGGACTTCGACGTTGACGTTCCACAACTCCAGCGAGCGGGCGTCGGGTTCGCCCAGGAACAAGGTCCGCTCCAACGCTGTGTAGTAGCCACTGGTCATCGGGAAGCAGTTCAGTGACAGGATGTCGTGTTCCTGGAGCTTGCGCGTCGTAGCCCAGTTGTGGGCGCCGTCGGTGTTGATTCCGGATTGGAACCATACCCAGGTGTCGCGGATTTCGGAGTTGGGGAAGGTTCGGGCAATCTCATGCACCATCGCTTCGGTTCCGATCAGAGCCACCTCGTATTCGCTGATTCCGGCCTTGATGGCCCTGCGGATGGCTTCACCCCCAAGGTCTCCAATCCTGGCCCCGTGCTTAATGACGGCTATTTCCTCCGCCGACTTGATCATGCGCTGGCGCATGGCCTCCTGTGCCACATCCACGAGCACAGCCCCGTCGAAGGCGGCCTGAATCTTATTGCGGTTGTCCAGCGGCAGGGAGTCGTCCTCAACGCCAAGGCGGCGAACCGTGATGCCGCGGGTGCGCAGCGATTCCTGGATTGCAAAGATGTAATTGTCGCGGCGCCAATCCGTGTAGACAATGTTCTCGCCATATCCCCGCCGCCACGGCATGCCGGCGTCAATGTTTGCCGTGACGGTGACTGTGTCATTCTGGGTGACGACCATGGCGTAGGAACGGCCAAATGAAGTGAAGAGGAAGTCCGAGTAGTACTTGATGCCGTGATAGCTCGTCAGGACCACCGCGTCGAGCTCCTTCGCGGCCATGATGCTGCGCAGCCCGTGAAGGCGTCGTTCCATTTCGGTGTCCGAAAAGGTGAGTTCCGTTTTCCGTCCATTGTGCAGGACCTTCAGACGCTCCAGCTCGGCAACGGTGCTGGCTGTTTCGGGCGTGGTGATGCTCATGGTGGCTCCTTGTTGATCGTGCAGGTGATTGTCTTTATCAGGAAAAATGGCGTGCGGTTGCGTTGCCTACTGCTTCAGCGCAGTCTTGGAACTTTCCTTCGCCAGCGAGACCGCTAGGAGGGATACGACGGCGGCAGCCATCAAGTACCAGCCGGGGGCGATATCGGAACCGCTGACATTGATCAGCAGTGTCGAGACGAACAATGCAGTGCCGCCAAAGAGGGCGTTGGTGAGATTGAAACTGACGGCAAATCCGCTGTAGCGGACTTTGGTGGGGAACAATTCGGCGAGGAAGCTGGGCAGCGTTCCATCATTGAGCGTCAACATTGCGCCAAGGAGGATTTGGACCAGAAGGATCGCCAGGAAGTTGCCCGTGCCCAGAAGCATGAAGGCTGGCACTGTCAGCAGCACAAAGGAAATCGATGCCGTCATCAGAACACGCTTGCGACCGTATTTGTCCGATGCCATGCCGGTGAGGAAGATGAAACCAATGTAGGTTGCGAGGGCCACAGTGGTGGCTAAGAATGAAAGGGAGGCATCCAGGCCCACCACTTCGCTGAGATAGGTGGGCATGTAACTGAGCACCACGTAGAAACCCACGGCATTGAGGACCACGGCACCGACCGCGATCAGCAGTGGCCGCCACTGTTCCTTGAACAAGGAAAGCACAGGGGCTTTGATTGCTTCATCCTCTTTTTCCAGGGCGAGAAATGCCGGGGTGTCCTCCAATTTCACGCGGATGTAACGGCCAATGAGCCCCATGGGCGCAGCGAGCAGGAACGGCAGCCGCCAGCCCCAGGAATTCAGCTGCTCCGGGGTCATGACCACCGTGAGCAGCAGGGCTATGAGGGAACCGAGCAGCAAGCCGGTGGCGGTGCTGGCCGGAACCACGGCTGCGTAGAGGCCGCGGCGGTTCGCCGGTGCGTACTCGACGAGGAAGGCCGAGGCGCCGGCATATTCACCGGCAGCTGAGAACCCTTGGACAACACGGATGATCAGCAGCAGTATGGGCGCCCAAATGCCGATGATGTTGTAGTCAGGGATTAAGGCGATGGCGAACGTTGCTGCTGACATGATCAGAATCGACAGGGACAAGGCGTTCTTGCGTCCCACCCGGTCGCCAATGTGTCCCCAGATAAAGCCGCCGACGGGACGGACAAAGAAGGAGATGGCAAACAATCCAAAGGTGAGCAGGAGCGCTGTTTGCTTGTCCGCTTCGGGAAAGAAGACGTGCGAGATGGTGACGGCCAGGTAGCCGTACACGGCGTAGTCAAACCACTCCACGAAGTTGCCAATGAAGCTGGCGCTCACCACCCGGCGCAGGGTGCTCTTGGACACCCCGTGGTCGTAATGGGGGTTGGGTTGGCCGCTGAGACTGGTAGCTGTCGAAGGCGATGGCATCGTCGCTGCGCTTCCGAAGCCGGGGGGTTGCTGATTTGTCATGTGATCCACCAAAGGTTTGGGGTTGCATCCAACGCAACGCTGTTGCACCAGATTATGTGTGGTCCAGATCACCGTCAAGGGTTTAGTTAGAAAGTTCCCAAAGAATATTGGTCGATAAGAAAAACCAATCTGGATTGCCTGGGGCTATTGACGCACGTCACATTTGGCGCCTAACGTTGCATTCAACGCAACGTTGTTGCACTGATAGCGACATTACAAAGGAATGATGATGACGTTCACCCTTAGTGACTCCTTGGCAGGCACCGACGCGGAAGTTGATGCGGCCATCACGGCCGAGCTCCATCGCCAGCAATCCACGCTGGAGATGATCGCCTCTGAAAACTTTGCCCCCGCCTCCGTCATGGAAGCCCAGGGATCGGTATTGACCAATAAATACGCCGAAGGGTACCCGGGCAAGAGGTACTACGGGGGCTGTGAACACGTCGACGTGATTGAACAGTTGGCCATCGACAGGATCAAGGCGCTCTTTGGCGCCGAGGCTGCCAATGTCCAGCCGCACTCCGGGGCGCAGGCCAATGCCGCGGCCATGTCGGCGCTGCTTGAGCCAGGCGACACCATCCTTGGACTGGATCTGGCCCACGGCGGACACCTCACCCACGGCATGCGGCTGAACTTCTCCGGCAAGCTGTACAAGGTAATTCCCTACCATGTGCGCGAATCCGACATGCGCGTGGACATGGCCGAGGTGGAGGCCTTGACCTTGGAACACCGGCCCAAGCTGATGGTGG
Source organism: Specibacter sp. NPDC057265 (assembly GCF_042668835.1). Classification (NCBI taxonomy): domain Bacteria; kingdom Bacillati; phylum Actinomycetota; class Actinomycetes; order Micrococcales; family Micrococcaceae; genus Specibacter; species Specibacter sp. NPDC057265. Next base: position 39,609 of record NZ_JBHUYE010000012.1, on the reverse strand, counting down.
CCGGTTGGTCCGCCTACACCCGCCAGTTGGACTTCGCCGAGTTCCGCCGCATTGCGGATCTGGTGGGCGCGTACTTGATGGTGGACATGGCCCACTTCGCCGGGCTCGTGGCTGCCGGCCTGCACCCAAATCCTGTGCCCCATGCCCATATTGTCACCACCACCACGCACAAGACCCTCGGCGGTCCCCGTGGCGGCGTCATCCTCAGCAAGCAATCCCTGGCCCGCAAAATCAACTCTGCCGTGTTCCCCGGACAGCAGGGCGGGCCGCTGGAGCACGTCATTGCCGCCAAGGCCGTGGCGTTTAAAATTGCCGCCTCCCCCAGCTTCAAGGAGCGCCAGGAACGGACCCTGGAGGGCGCCCGCATCCTCGCGGAGCGCCTGCTCGCCCCCGACGTCGCCGAGCACGGCATTTCAGTGGTGGGTGGCGGCACCGACGTTCACCTGGTCCTGGTGGACCTGCGCAACTCCGCACTGGACGGCCAGCAGGGCGAGGACAGATTGCACCGGATCGGCATCACCGTCAACCGCAACGCCGTCCCCTTTGACCCCCGCCCGCCCATGGTGTCCTCCGGGCTGCGCATTGGCACCCCGGCGCTGGCCACCCGCGGCTTCGGCGCGGCCGAGTTCACGGAGGTCGCGGACATCATTGCCGAGGCCATCAAGGGCGAGCTCAGTGAGGAATCCGCCGTGCTGCTCCGTGACCGGGTGGCCATCCTGGCCGAAAAGTTTCCGCTTTACCCCCACCTTAACGGCGCTGCCCCATCCACCACCGCCGCAACCACCCCGAACGGAGCCGCACTGTGAGCGCAGACCACCTTCCGGAGCACCCAGAGTTCCTGTGGCGCAACCCAAATCCCAAAAAATCCTACGACGCCGTGATAGTTGGCGGCGGCGGCCACGGCCTGGCGACGGCGTATTTCCTGGCAAAAAACCACGGCATGACCAACATTGCCATCCTGGAGAAGGGGTGGCTGGCCGGTGGAAACATGGCCCGCAACACCACCATCATCCGCTCCAACTACCTGTGGGATGAAAGTGCCGCCATTTATGAGCACTCCCTGAAGCTGTGGGAAATCCTGCCCGAGGAACTTGACTATGACTTCCTGTTCAGCCAGCGCGGGGTCATGAACCTGGCCCACACCCTGGGCGACGTGCGCGAAAGCATGCGCCGGGTGGGGGCAAACCAGCTCAATGGCGTTGACGCCGAATGGCTGGATCCACAGCAGGTCAAGGAACTCTGCCCCATCCTGAACATCAACGACAACATCCGCTACCCCGTCATGGGTGCCACCTATCAACCACGTGCCGGCATTGCCAAGCACGACCACGTGGCCTGGGCGTTTGCCCGCAAGTGCGACGAGCTCGGCGTGGACATCATCCAAAACTGCGAGGTCACGGGCTTTATCAAGGACGGTGACAGGGTCACGGGCGTGCAAACCAGCCGCGGGACCATCAACACGGAAAAGGTGGGGTTGTGCGCGGCCGGGCACAGCTCGGTGCTGGCGGAAATGGCGGGCTTCAAGCTCCCCATCCAGTCACACCCGCTGCAGGCCCTGGTGTCGGAACTGCACGAACCCGTGCACCCCACAGTGGTCATGTCCAACCACGTGCATGTCTACGTGTCCCAGGCCCACAAGGGCGAACTCGTCATGGGCGCCGGCGTGGACTCCTACAACGGCTACGGCCAGCGCGGATCCTTCCACGTGATCGAAGAGCAGATGGCGGCCGCCGTCGAACTGTTCCCCATTTTCGCCAGGGCACACGTACTGCGCACCTGGGGCGGGATTGTGGACACCACCATGGACGCCTCCCCCATTGTGGGGGCCACGCCCGTGGAGAACATGTTCGTGAACTGCGGCTGGGGAACGGGCGGCTTCAAGGGCACCCCCGCGGCCGGGCTGACGTTTGCGCACACCATCGCCACCGGCTCCCCGCACGAGCTCAACAAGCCCTTCTCGCTGGAGCGCTTTGAAACCGGCGCCCTCATCGACGAACACGGCGCCGCAGCCGTGGCCCACTAACCGGCCCCCACACGAAAGACCAGGCACCCACCATGTTGTTGTTCACCTGCCCCAACTGCGGGCCACGCAACGAAACTGAATTCCACTACGGCGGACAAGCCCACGTGGCCTACCCGCCGCAACCGGAGAAGCTCTCCGACCGGGAATGGGCAGAATACCTCTTTTACCGCCACAACACCAAGGGCCTGTTCGCCGAGCGGTGGGTGCACAGCACCGGCTGCCGCAAATGGTTCAACATGGTCCGCGACACCGTCAGTTATGAAATCCAGGCCGTCTACGGAGTGGGCGAAGCAGCACCGGAAGGCCTGAGCGCCCCACCGGCCGCACAGGCCAAGTCCCAGCCCCTGGCACCGGCCGAGGCCGGCCCCACCACAGCATCGGAAGGCGCGTAAAGATGACCGGGCACAACAACCAGCCAAACAGGCTCAGCGGCGGCGGCCGGATCGACCGCAGCAGCACCCTGAACTTCACCGTCGACGGCGTCCCGTACGTGGGCCATCCCGGCGACACCGTCGCCTCGGCACTGATCGCCAATGGCCGCCTAACGGCCGGCAACTCCCTCTACGAGGACCGCCCCCGCGGCATCCTCTCCGCCGGCGTGGAGGAATCCAATGCCTTGATCAAGGTCTCCGGACGCTTCCCCGGCCACGCCGCCGAATCCATGCTGCCCGCCACAGCCGTGTCCCTCGTCGAGGGCCTCGAGGTGGAACTCCTCTCCGGACTCGGCAAGCTGGACCCCACCGAGGACCTGGCCATCTACGACAAAAAGTACGTCCACACCGACGTGCTCATTGTGGGCGGCGGCCCCGCCGGACTGGCAGCAGCCCGGGAGGCGGTCCGCACCGGCGCCCGCGTCATCTTCATGGACGACCAGCCCGAACCGGGAGGCACCCTGCTCTCGGGCCGGGGCGAACAGGTGGACGGCACCCCCGCCCTGGACTGGGTCGCCGGGATTGCCGCCGAACTCGCTGCCGCGCCGGAGTGCACTGTTTTGCCCCGCACCACCGTGTTTGGTTCCTACGACAGCAACTTCCTGCTGGCCGTGGAGAACCGCACCGACCACCTGGCCCAGGAACCGGCCGACGGCGTGTCCCGCCAACGCGTATGGCACATCCGTGCCCGGCAGGTGGTGCTGGCGACAGGAGCCCACGAACGCCCCCTCGTCTTTGAAAACAACGACCGCCCCGGCATCATGCTCGCCTCGGCCGTGCGCAGCTACCTGAACCGCTATGGTGTGGCCGCCGGCTCCCGCGTGGTCATTGCCACCACCAACGACAGCGCCTACCAGCTCGCCGCGGACCTGCCCGCGGCCGGCGTCGAGGTGGCCGCCGTGGTGGACGCCCGCCCGGAGCTGACAGCCGTCGCTGCAGCCGCGGCCAAGAACGTACGCGTCATCCTGGACAGCGCCGTGGTCAACACCAGCGGGGATGCGCGGTTGGAATCGGTCCTGGTGGCGCGCATTGACGCCGACGGCGCACCGGTGGGCGGGGTGGAGGAAATTGCCGCCGAGCTGCTGGCCGTCTCCGGCGGCTGGAGCCCGGTGGTGCACCTGCACAGCCAGGGCCAGGGCAAGGTGCGCTGGGATGCTGCGCTGGTGGGTTTTGTCCCCTCCAACGTGGTGAAGAATCAGCAGCTTGTCGGGGCCGCCCGGGGCAGCTATGCATTGACCGACTGTGTGGCCGAGGGGGCCTCCGCCGGGGCGGTTGCCGCCGTCAATGCCGGCTTTGCCACGGCCTCCGCCGTTGCCGCCGCCACCGCCGCGGTGGCACGCCCGGCCCGCCCGGCCCGGCCCACGGCCCCCACCCGCGCCTTGTGGCTGGTCGGCGGCACGGAAGGCACGGCGTCGGACTGGCACCACCACTTTGTGGACTTCCAACGGGACCAGAGCGTTGCCGATGTGTGGCGTTCCACCGGGGCCGGGCTGCGCAGCGTGGAGCACATCAAGCGCTACACCTCCATCAGCACCGCCAATGACCAGGGCAAGACCTCCGGAGTCAACGCCATTGGCGTCATTGCCGCCGCGTTCCGCCAGCAGGGCACGGTGGTTGACCCGGACATTGGCGCCATTGGCACCACCACCTACCGCGCCCCGTTCACTCCCGTGGCCTTTGTGGCCCTGGCCGGACGGCAGCGCGGGAATCTTTTTGACGCTGCCCGGCGCACCTCCATCCACCCGTGGCACGAGGCCCGAGGCGCCCTTTTTGAGGATGTGGGGCAATGGAAGCGCCCCTGGTTCTACCCCCTGCCGGGTGAGGACATGGATGCGGCGGTGCTGCGCGAGTGCGCGGCAACCCGGGACTCCGTGGGCTACATGGATGCCAGCACGCTGGGCAAAATTGAAATCCGGGGCAAGGATGCCGGGGAATTCCTCAACCGGATCTACACCAACGCGTTCAAGAAGCTCGCTCCCGGTCTGGCCCGCTACGGTGTCATGTGCACCCCGGACGGGATGATCTTCGACGACGGCGTGACCCTGCGCCTGGATGAGGACCGCTACTTCATGACCACCACCACCGGCGGCGCCGCCAAGGTGCTGGATTGGCTGGAGGAATGGCTGCAGACGGAATGGTCCGAACTGGACGTCAGCTGCACCTCGGTGACGGAGCAGTGGAGCACCATTGCCGTCGTCGGCCCCAAGTCACGGGCCGTGCTGGCCAAGCTGGCACCGGAGCTGGACCTGTCCGCGGAGGCGTTCCCCTTCATGGCGTTCCGTGAAACCACCCTCACCTCGGGGGTGCCCGCGCGGGTGTGCCGGATCTCCTTCTCCGGTGAGCTCGCCTATGAGATCAATGTCCCGTCCTGGTACGGGCTGGCCACGTGGGAGGACGTGACGGCGGCCGGGGAGGAATTCAACATCACCCCGTACGGCACTGAAACCATGCACGTGCTCCGCGCCGAAAAGGGCTACCCAATTGTGGGCCAGGACACCGACGGCACGGTCACCCCGCAGGACGCCGGGATGGAATGGGTGGTTTCCAAGGTCAAGGACTTCATTGGCAAACGCTCCTACCTGCGTGCCTCCGCATCGGAGGCCAACCGCAAGCAGATGGTGTCAATTCTGCCCGTGGACGGCTCCATCCGCGTGCCCGAAGGCACCCAGCTGGTGGAAGCGGGCATTACCATCAACCCGGCCTACGGGCCCGTGCCAATGCAGGGCTTTGTCAGCTCCAGCTACCACAGCGCCGCACTGGGCCGGTCCTTCGGCCTGGCGTTGATCAAGAACGGCCGCGAACGGATCGGCGAGCGCCTTGTGGCGGTGGTCGGCTCCCAGCTGGTGGACGTCGTTGTAGGGGAAACAGTACTTTTTGATGCCGAAGGGAAGCGCCGGGATGGGTAACACAATGAACACCGCAAATGTACAGGCACGCCGGCACAGTCCGGCCGAACACCTCTGGACTGATTTCCAGGTGGGCACCGTGGGCGGGGAATACGGGGTGTCCCTGCGCGAGGTCCCGTTCCAGGCAATGGTGGGCATCCGGGTGGATCCGCTGTCCCACGGCGGCCAGCGGATTGCCGCCCTCATCGGCGCGCTGCCGGCCACCTCCGGCCAGGTCACGCACGGGGGCGCCGATTCACTGGCGCCGGAAGCATCCACGCTGTGGCTTGCCCCGGATGAGTTCCTGGTGGTGGCCCCGGACGAACCCACTCCCGGCACCCTGGCCGCGGCCCTCGTGGCCGCCCTGGGGGACACGGCCGGGCAGGTCATTGACCTCTCCAGCAACCGCACCACCTTTGAACTGTCAGGTCCCAGCGCCCGGGCCGTGTTGGAAAAGAGCTGTGCGGCGGATCTGCACCCGCGCACCCTCACCGCCGGCACCGCCATCACCACGGAAATCAACAAGATCCCCACCGTGCTGTGGAAGACCGGGGACGAAACGTTCCAGATCTTCCCCAGGGCGTCCTTTGCCGATTACCTGGGCCGCTGGCTCCTGGACGGGATGCGGGAATTCGCCTCAGGGGGCGCACCATGGCACTAAGTGTCCTGGACTTGTTTTCCGTGGGCATCGGGCCCTCCTCCTCCCACACGGTGGGCCCGATGCGTGCGGCCAAACGTTTTGTCGACGGTTTGGCGCGTGACGGCGAGCTGTCCGGCGTCGTGCGTGTTGCGACGGAATTGTTTGGTTCCCTCGGTGCCACGGGCCGCGGCCACGGTTCGGACAAGGCGGTGGTGCTGGGCCTGCAGGGACAGGACCCGGAAACGGTGGACACGGCCACAGCCGATGACCAGGTGGCCGCGGCGGCACTGGATGCCGAACTGATGCTCGCCGGGGTGCACCGTGTCGACTTCAACTTCGACCGCGACGTGGTGCTGCACCGGCGCAAGTCGCTGCCGGTGCATTCCAACGGGATGACGTTCCGGGCCCTGGACCATGCCGGAACGGTGCTGCGGGAGCGCACGTACTACTCCGTCGGTGGCGGCTTTGTGGTCGACGAGCAGGCAGCCGGGGCGGACAAGGTGGTGCCCGATGACACCGTTCTGCCCCACCCCTTCAGCACCGCCAATGAGCTGCTGGCCATCTGTGCACGGGAGGGCCTGAGCATTTCCGAGGTCATGCTCGCCAACGAGCTGGTGTGGCACACGGAGGAACAACTGCGGGCCAAGCTGCTGCACATTTGGTCGGTCATGCAGACGTGCGTGGACAACGGCTGCGCGGGCGAAGGCATCCTGCCCGGCGGGCTGCGTGTCACCCGCCGCGCGCCGGGGCTCTTTCGCACCCTGCAGGCGCCGGAGGATGCAGCTGATCCGCTGCGGGCGATGGAATGGGTGAACTTGTTTGCGCTGGCCGTCAATGAGGAAAATGCCGCGGGCGGGCGCATAGTCACAGCTCCCACCAATGGGGCGGCCGGCATCATCCCGGCGGTGCTGCACTATTACCTGAAGTTTGTGCCCGGGGCCAATGACGACGGCGTCGTGCGGTTCCTGTTGACTGCCGCGGCCATCGGCATGCTCTTTAAGCTCAATGCCTCCATCTCCGGGGCGGAAGTGGGTTGCCAGGGCGAGGTGGGATCGGCGTGTTCCATGGCCGCCGGGGCACTGTGCGAGGTCCTGGGCGGCACGCCTGTCCAGGCCGAAAACGCCGCCGAGATCGGCATTGAACACAACCTCGGCCTGACCTGCGACCCGGTGGGCGGCCTGGTGCAGATCCCCTGCATTGAACGCAACGCCATTGCCAGCGTCAAAGCCATTAATGCTGCGCGGCTGGCCCTGCACGGGGACGGCAGCCAAAAGGTGTCACTGGACAAAGCCATCAAGACCATGAGGGAAACAGGTGCCGACATGATGAGCAAGTATAAGGAAACCTCCCGCGGGGGTCTGGCCGTGAACGTGATCGAGTGCTGAGATGAGCACTCTTTCAGAACCGGTCCGGACCGCGCAGTATGTGCTGACACTGGACTGCCCCGACAGTCCGGGACTGGTGCACCAGATCTCCGGAGCCCTGCTCGAGCACGGCGCCGACATCATCGACAACCGCCAGTTCAGCGACCGCCTCCACCTGCAGGCGCTCGCCGGAGGGCCCGAACCGGACGGGCGCTTCTTCATGCGCCTGCACTTTTCCGCCCCGGCCGGGGCGGAAACCCTGGCCCGGCTGCGTGCCGACTTTGCACCGCTGGCTGCCCGCCATGACATGCGGTGGGAGCTGCGCCCACACGGCGCCAAACGCCGCGTGTTGATCATGGTCTCAAAGTTTGAGCACTGCCTGAACGACCTGCTGTTTCGCACCGGCACCGGAGAGCTGCCCGTGGAGGTGGTGGCCGTGGTATCCAACCATCCGGACCATCAGCGCCTGGCACAATGGCACGGCATCCCCTTCTTCCATGTCCCCGTCACCGCCGCCACGAAACCCGCCGCGGAGGCCAAGCTGTTGGAGCTCGTGGCGGAGTTCGACGTGGAACTGGTGGTGCTGGCACGGTACATGCAGATACTCAGCGACGAACTTACCCGCGAGCTGAGCGGGCGGGCCATCAACATCCACCACTCCTTCCTGCCCAGTTTTAAGGGTGCCAAACCCTACCACCAGGCGTATGCGCGCGGGGTGAAGACCGTGGGAGCCACGGCGCACTACGTCAACAGTGAACTCGATGAAGGGCCCATCATCTCCCAGCAGGTCGTGGAGGTGGACCACACTTTTGGCCCCGACGACCTCGTGGCCGCGGGCCGGGACACCGAATGCAAGGCGTTGAGCAACGCTGTCCGCTGGCACTGCGAGGGCCGGGTGATCCTGCAGGGCAACCGCACCATCGTGCTGCGCTAAGCCAAACGCAGCTGCCGGCCCGCCCGGCCGCGGTTTCCGGTGTTGGATCCGCGCCTGCACGCCCAGGCAGCGGTTGCGCGCTGCAACAGCCGGGAGCCGCACCCCCGGTTCAGCGGCGCTGCCCAATGAGCTCCACAATCTCGCCAAAGCCAAGCATGCTGGCGTTTTCAAGCACTGTGCGCCCCTGCGGATCCCGAATGTCAGGGTCCGCGCCGGCGTCCAAAAGCAGGCGGACCACCTCCTGCTGCCTGGGCCCGCCATTGTTGAGCAGGACCGCCTCCTGCATGGCTGTCCAGCCCGGGTTGTTGACATGGTTGACGGGAACCCCGGCGGCCAGCAGTATCCGCACCGTCTCCACGTGCCCATGCTCGCTGGCCGGGATCAGGGCCGTCCCCCCGTAGCGGTTGGTGCTGGCGACGTCGGCACCGTGGGCGAGCGTGAGCTCCAGGATCTCATTGAAGCCCTCGGCCCCGGCGTAGAGGAACGCTGAGTCCTGCAGTGAATCCTTGGCGTTGACATTGCCGCCGGCACTGATGAGCTTCGCGGTCCGGGGCAGGTCATTGGCCTTGGCCGCGGACACCAGTTGCCCGTCGAGCGCGGCCTGGTCCTGCGGTGCCGGCGGGGTCGGCGCGGCCGGCGCGCTGGTGGGTTCCGGCGGCGCAGGAGCCGGTGCCCGGCTGGCGGCGGCGGACGACGGCGGCACTCCGGGCGCCGCCGTCGTCGCACCCGTGCCGGGACCGGCGCCCGAGCAGGACACCAGAATGAGCAGGGATGCCACAGCCAGCAGGCCGGTGTGGATCCGGCGGGTGCGGGACGTTCGGAGGTCCATGGCGAAGCTAGTTGGCCAGGGCCGCGGCGCCGGCTGCGGCACAGGCCTCATCGAGCTTGCCGTCGGGGGCACCACCGACGCCAATGCCGGCCACTGAGACACCGGCGACCTTCAAGGGCACGCCGCCGGGCAGAAAGAGTGTTCCCGGCAGATCGGCAATGGTGGGGCCGTTGCCGTTGATGCGCTGGGCCAGTTCGCTGGTGGGGGCGCCGAATGCGGCAGCCGTATAGGCCTTTGCCTTGGCGGATTCAATGGTGTGTTCGGCGGCGTTGTCACCACGCAGGATCGCCTGGACGGTGCCGAAACGGTCCACCACGGCCACAGTGACGAAAGGAAGCTTGTCCGCCTGGCACTGCGCCAGGGCGGCAGCCACGGCCTTGGCGGACGCGCCGACGGAGACCCGGTTTTGGGCCACCGCGTTTGCTGCCGCCACGGGGACTTCCGCCACCGGTTTCACGGCCGGGGCAACGGCTTGGGCACCTGCCGGGGCACCGGCGTTGGCCATGACGGTGCTGCCGCCGGTGAGCAGCAGTGCTGCGGTGGCAATGGTGATGATTTTGACGTGCTGGCGCATGGGGGCTCCTGGTGCGTGGGGGTTCAAAGCCGGCCGGTGGCGGATTGCCGCGGCCTTGATTCCATGGTGGCGCAGCTGGCCGGGGCACGGCATCGGGCATTCGTCTGGATCATGCCCATCCCTTCAGCTGGCGGCATCAGCCAAAAGGCTGACAGACGCGCCACGGCGCAGGCTCTAGCATGGAAGGAACACACCCCGCCGCACCGGAACAGGACCATGACACCGCCCGCAACTGCCCCGCCCGTGATTTCCGGCGGCCCTGAAACAGTCCTTGACGGCGCCGCCGCACCGTCCATGGCCCGGATTGACGCCGTGGTGCACCTGGGATTCGCGGTGCTCATGGTGGCCTCCGCCGTCAGGTACGTGATGCGGCACCGGCCGGCGGAGAATCTTTGGGTTTTGGCCCTGGCTGCGGCCGCGTGCCTCATTTATGGGTTCATTGCAGTGTTGAAACGGCGGCGCCGCCTGCGTCCGGGGTGGATCTTTGTGCTGGTGGCGCCGTGGTGTGCGCTGGTGCTGGTGGCTCCCAGTTTTGCATGGGGTTCCTTTGCCTTGTTTTTCCTGTGCCGCACCGCATTGGCCGGTGCTGTGGCCCATCTTGCCACCGGCACCCTGGCCGTGGCCACCGCACTGGGCCTGTTCCGGCTCAGCGGTGGCAGCGACATTGCCATGCTCTTGGGTCCTTTGGCCACCGGTGCCATGTTGGCGTTGATCCTGGACCGCATGGAACATGACGTGCGGGTGCAGCGCCGGCTGCATGCGGAAGTCTCGGCGGCCCAGGGGCAGCTGGCGGTCAGCGAGCGCCGGGCCGGCACCATCGCCGAGCGTGAGCGGGTGGCCCGGGAAATCCATGACACCGTGACCCAGGGCCTGGCCAGCGGCGTGTTGTTGTTGGAGGCGGCCAGCCGGAGCTGGCCCGGTCCCAGGGCCCGGGACGATGTCATCAAGGCCGGTGCGCTTTTGCGCCAGAACCTTGCAGACACCCGGAGCCTGGTGCATGATCTGGCCACCCCTGGGCTCGACGGCGTGCCGCTGCCCAAGGCGCTGTGGCAGGCGGCGGCACTGCACCTGCCACAGGTCCGGGTGCAGGAAACAGGGCAGGAACGGCCCCTCCCGGCCGATGTCAGGCACGCTGTGCTCAGGGTGGTCCAGAGCGCCTGCGCCAACATCAAGCGCCACGCCGGTCCCGCGCAGGCAACCATCACCCTGGGCTACCTGCCAGGCGCGGTGACCCTGGATGTGTACGACGACGGCGTGGGGTTCGATCTTGCGCGCATCGACCCGCCCTCGGAGTCCGGCGGCTACGGCATCCGCGCCATGCGGGCACGGGTGGAGCAGCTCGGCGGGGCCTTCTCGGTGGAAAGCACCCCCGGCGAGGGGACCATTGTTGCCGTGCAGCTGCCCACGGACGGGACGCTGGCATGAAAAACATCACGGTTCTTTTGGTCGATGACCACATGGTGGTCCGCAGCGGACTCAAGGCACTGCTGGGCACCCAGCCTGAGCTGCTGGTGGTGGCCGAGGCGGCCTCCGGGGAGGAGGCGCTGCTGGCTGTGCGCGAACACCAACCGGATGTGGTCATGATGGATTTGGCCATGGGCTCCGGCATGGACGGCATTGAGACCATCAAGCAGCTGCGGCGCCTGAACAGCCAACAACTCATCCTGGTGTTCACCACCTATGATTCCGACGCCGACATTGTCAGGTCGGTGGACGCCGGCGCCATGGGGTACCTGCTGAAGGATGCGGCGCCGGAGGAGATTTTTGCCGCCCTGCGCGGCGCGGCCCAGGGCAAGAGCGTCATGAGCCCGCCGGTGGCTTCGCGGCTGTTCCAGCAACTGCGCAATCCCGGGGAGGTGCTGACCTCCCGTGAGGCGGAGCTGTTGAGCCTGCTGATTGAGGGCCTCAGCAACAAGGCATTGAGCCAGCGCCTGTTCATTTCAGAGGCCACCGTCAAGACGCACCTGGCCCACATTTACGCCAAGCTGGGGGTGGACACCCGGGCGGCGGCCATTGCCACGGCCATTAGGCGTGAGGGCATGCGTTGACGCCGGGACGGGAGCGTGGATTTTGACAAGGCAAGGGCATTTCCAGATGGAACCAGTCAATGAGCGCAGCCACTTCCCCCTTCCAGCCCACCCCCAAATGCACCGCGGCGGCACCCCGGTCATCATTGATCTGACCACCACCGGCCTGCCCACCATCCTGCACTGGGGATCCGCCACGGGCACCCTTGGTGCAGCCGAGCTGGAATCCCTGGCCATTGCTGCCCGTCCCCAGCGGGTCTCCAGCGGCATTGGCGGAGGACTTTGCCCTGACCATCACGGCGCAGGACCCGGCCGGTGGACTGCGCCTGGTGACCGAGCTGGAGTTGACCGGGCCCGGCGTGCTGCGCCAGCGCCACACCCTGAGCAACACCGGCAGCACCGGTTGCCCGCGCACCGGTGCCGCCTCCGTCCGCGGGTCCACCCTGGCGCTGTACCGGCTGCTGGCGGAACTGAAAACCCGCCACCTGGAGCTGGAAACTCAAAGCTGCGCCTCCGGCGGGGCCCGCCTGGATATGGGCATCCTGGAGCACACCGACAGGATCTGGACCAGCGACTGCATTGACCCCCTTGAACGCCTGGACAACCAAGCCAACACGGGGCTGCTGGTCCCCTATGAACTACCGGACCGGGTGCGGCTGCGGGCGCGGCTGCCAGCTGCGTACCGGATCAGACGGAGCTGCGCCACACAATCTCTGTTTCCAGGTACACGCCGTCGCGGTTGATTTTTTCCCCACGCAGCTGGGCCAGCACCAGTTCCGCGGCCTCGGCGCCCAGTTCGGAGGCAGGCTGGTGCACCGTGGACAGGGGCGGGTTGGTGCGCTGGGCCCAGACGCTGTCATCGAAGCCCACCAGGGCAATGTCCTCAGGAACCCGCCGGCCCGCCTGCTGCAGCACCGTCATGGCGCCGGCCGCGACGGCGTCGGAGGCGGCAAACACCGCCTCAATGCCGGGGCACTTTTCCAGCAGCTGGCGCATGCCGGCAATCCCGGCGTCGAAGGAGAAGCTCGCCACCTCGGTGACCAGCTCCGGCAGATAGTCCGCCCCCATGGCTTCCTTGAACCCGGCCAGCCGGTCCGAGCCGGCCGCCCGGTCCAGGGCCGAAGCGATCATGCCAATGCGTGTGCGGCCCGAGTCCTTGAGCCGGGCGGTGATCTCCGCGGCAGCCTTTTTATTGTGGATGGAGACAAAGGGAAGCCGGCGGCGGTTGGGCGGATGCCCCACAAAGGCCGAGGCCATGGCCAGCTGCTCGATGATCTCTGAGATGGGGTCGTTCTCGCGGGCGGAGATGACAATGGCCCCGTCAATGGCCCCGCCGTTGAGGTACCCGCCCACCCGGTGCAGGTCCCGCTCGGAATCAATGATCAAGCACACCATTTGATAGCCCGCCCGCGACAGCACCGTGTTGGCCCCGAGCATGATGGAGCCAATGTTGGGGTCCTCAAGGAAGAGGGAGTGGGGCTCATGGATTAAAAGCCCCACGGCCTGGGACCTTTGCCGCACCAGGTTGCGCGCGGCCGAGTTGGGCACATAACCCACTGCCTGGATGGCCTTGGTGACAGCCTCCCGCGCCGTTTCGGAAACATAGGGTTCGCCGTTGAGGACCCGGCTCACGGTTCCCCGCGAAATCCCCGCAACAGTGGCAACATCCAGGATGGTTGCGCGCTTTTTTCTGGCCGGTGGTGGAGTCATGCCACCACCTTACCGGCCCCCAATGGCCCCACGGGCGCACCGGGAACTTGACATCATTGTGACGTCGAACATAATCTGTGTACGTTCACAGAATCTCCTGCCGCAGACTGTGCGGCCGTCTCTGTGAACGTTCACAGGCAGCTGTCCCGCAGCTGCCGTTTCATTGTTTCGCACCACCAGCTAAGGATTTCCATGCACAGCTCCCCCGGCGGACCTCCCCGTTCCGTCATCGATTTGGAATCCGGGATGGCCTTCGGCTGCGATTACAACCCGGAACAGTGGGATCAGCGCGTCTGGCTGGAAGACGTGGCCGCCATGAAGCAGGCCGGCGTGAACTTTGTGGCCATTAACATTTTTGGCTGGTCGCACCTGGAACCGCGCCAGGGCGAGTACAACTTCACCAACCTCGATGCCATCATTGAACTCCTGCACGCCAACGGCATCAGCATCAACCTGGGCACTGCCACCGCCTCTCCCCCGCCGTGGTTGACCACCACCTTCCCGGAGGTCCTGCCCACGGTGGAGGACGGCACCCGGCGTTACCCGGGCGGGCGGCAGGCCTTCTGCCCCAGCTCGCCCATCTACCGCCACCATGCGGCGCTGCTGGTGGAGCAGGTGGCACAGCGCTACGGAAGCCACCCCGCCGTCGCCCTGTGGCATGTGTCCAATGAAATTGGCTGCCACAACGCCCACTGCCACTGCGAAGGCTCCGCGGCGGCATTCCGGGGCTGGCTGAAGCGCCGCTACGGCACCCTCGAGGCACTCAACACTGCGTGGGGCACCGACTTTTGGAGCCAGCGGGTCTCCGACTGGAAGGAAATCTTCACGCCCCGGTTGACACTTTCCAGCCGCAACCCCGGCCAAAGCATGGACTTCCGCCGCTTCAGCAGCGATGAACTGCGCAGCAACTACCGGCTGGAGGCGGAGATCATCCGCCGCCACAGCACCATCCCCGTCACCACCAACTTCATGGTGACCACCCACATCCGCAACATGGACTACTTCACGTGGACCGCGGACATGGACATCATTGCCAATGACCACTACCTGGACCACCGCCTGGGGGACCCCACCACCGAGCTTTCCTTTGCCGCGGACCTCACCCGCGGGTTGGCCAACAACGCGCCGTGGATCCTCATGGAGCACTCCACCGGGGCCGTGAACTGGCAGCCGCACAATGTGGCCAAGGCCCCGGGTGAAATGATGCGCAACTCCCTGGCCCATGTGGCCCGCGGCGCCGACGGCGTCTGCTTCTTCCAGTGGCGCGCCTCCCTGCAGGGATCGGAAAAGTTCCATTCAGCGCTCATGCCCCATGCCGGCCAGGACAGCGCGCTCTGGCGCGAGGTGGTGGAACTCGGTGCCACCGTCGCCAGCCTGGCCGAGGTGGCCGGCAGCCGGGTCGAATCCAGCGTGGCCTTCGTCTTCAGCTGGGAGTCCTGGTGGGCGGCCGACGCCGAAACCCGGCCCTCCGCCGCCATCAACTACCTGGAGCAGGCCCACGCCATCTACGCCGCCGTGCAGGCCACGGGCACCACCGTGACCATGGTGGCCCCAGGCGCCGAGTTGAGCGGATTCAAGCTGGTCATAGTCCCCACCCTGTATATGGTCTCCGATGACCACGCAGCGCAGATCAACAACTACGTCCACAACGGCGGGCACGCCATTGTCACCTTCTACAGCGGCATTGTGGACGAGGACGACCGGGTGCGCACCGGCGGCTACCCGGGCGCCTTCCGCGAGATGCTGGGCATCCGCACCGAAGAGTTCTGCCCCCTGCTGCCCGGCCAGCAGCTGGAACTCTCCGACGGGCGCACCTCCTCCCTGTGGAGCGAAAGGACCACCCTGCAGGGGGCGGACGCCGTCGTCTCCTACGTGGATGGGCCCAATCCGGGCGGCCCCGCCGTCACCGTGAACGGATTTGGCCAGGGACAGGCCTGGTATGTGGGCACCGTCCTGGACTCCGACGCCCTGCTGCACCTTGTCAGCGGTGCACTGGAGGGCGCAGCGGTGGCGCCGGTGGCCCCGGAGGCCACCGCCGAACTGGAAATGGTGCGCCGCAGCCATCCTGGCGGTTCCTACCTGTTCGTCATCAACCACGGACGGCAGGAGCAGCAGCTCGTTGCCGCCGGCCACGAAATCCTGACCCAAACCGACATTTCCCAGACGCTCACGGTTCCTGCCGGTGCCGTGCGCGTGATCCGAGAGGAAGTACGACCATGAGCCGCACGGACATGCTCACTGTTGAGCCACCAGTGCTGGAAAACCGGAAGCCGAAGAACAAGTTCAGCAAGGCGATCGTGCTCTTCGTGGCACCCTTCGGTCTGCTCTTCATCCTGTTCTACCTGGCCCCCATCTGCTACGCCCTCTACCAGTCATTTTTGAAGGTCGACAGGCAGGGAACCTTCGGCAAGGCCACGGAGGTCTTTGGCGGATTCACCCAGTACATTGCCGTGTTCCAAAACGGCCCGTTCTGGGAATCCATCGGCAGGGTCTTTTTGTTCGGCGCCGTGCAGGTCCCGGTGATGCTGGGGCTGGCGCTGCTGTTCGCGTTGCTGTTGGATTCCCCGCTGGTCCGGGGCAAGAAGTTCTTCCGTCTGGCCTTCTTTGTCCCCTACGCCGTACCCGGCGTCATTGCCGCGATCATGTGGGGTTTCCTGTACTCCCCCAACCTGTCCCCGTTCACCCAGGTGACCAGCAACATCAACTTCCTCTCCGCGGATTTGGTGCTGTGGGCCATGGCCAATGTGGTGACCTGGGTCTTTGTGGGCTACAACATGCTCATCATCTATTCATCCCTGCTCTCCATCCCGGCGGAAATTTATGAAGCGGCCCGCCTCGACGGCGCCGGGCAGCTGCGCATTGCGCTGTCCATCAAGATTCCGCTGGTGATCCCGGCCATTGTCATGACGGCCATCTTCTCCATCATCGGCACGCTGCAGCTATTGGCCGAACCCCAGGTGTTCCGCACCTTCAGTTCCGCCGTGAACAGCACCTTCACCCCCAACCTGGCGGTCCTGACCACCTCCTCCATCCCCAACATCCACCTGGCTGCAGCGATGTCGGTGGTCCTGGCACTGACAACCTTCATCCTTTCCTTCGCCTTCCTCAAGTTCACCCACCCGAAGGGCAATTGATAATGAGCAAGACAACCAGCAGCCCTGCAAAGCCGCGCAAGGACCACCGCGAGCTTGCACTGGTCCACGGCCAGGCGCGCGGCCCGCGCGAACAGATGCTCCCCCGCATGGGCGCCATGCTCATCATGGTCATCTTCGCCTTCTACTTCCTCACCCCGATCTGGTGGCTCTTTGTTTCCGCCACGAAGTCCAAGGGCGAACTGACCAGCACCAACCCGCTGTGGTTCTCCGACTTCAACTTGATTGAGAACATCTCCAATGTGCTCAGCTACCGGGACGGTGTTTTCCTGCGCTGGATCGGCAACAGCGTGGCCTACGCCGGCGGCGGCGCCCTGCTGGCCACCATCCTGGCCGGAATGTGCGGCTACGCGCTGGCGAAGTACTCCTTCAAGGGCCGGGAACTGGTGTTCAACATCATCCTGGGCGGGGTGCTGGTTCCGGCCACCGCCCTGGCGCTGCCGCTGTTTTTGATGTTCAGCCAGGTCAACGCCACCAACACCTTCTGGGCCGTGTTCCTGCCCAGCATTGTGAGCCCCTTCGGCGTCTACCTCACCCGCATCTACGCCGGCTCCAGCGTCCCCGACGAGCTCATGGAAGCGGCCCGGCTGGACGGCGCCAGCGAGGTGCGCACCTTCTTCAGCGTCTCCGTGAAGTTGATGTTCCCGGCCCTGGTCACGGTGTTCCTGTTCCAGTTCGTGGCGATTTGGAACAACTTCTTTTTGCCGCTGATCATGCTGCGCGATGAGGCCAACTTCCCGGTGACCCTGGGCCTGTACACCTGGAACTCGCAAATCAACCAGATCCCGGAGCTGCGGATGTATGTGCTGGTGGGCGCCCTGCTGTCCATCATTCCGCTGATCGTGGCCTTCTTGTTCCTGCAGCGCTTCTGGCGCAGCGGACTCGGCGCAGGCTCCGTCAAATAACTTTTCCCCCAGCGTGACCCCTCCCATTGAAAACAATCACTTCAAGGAAGAAATGAAACCCCTAAAAAGCGCCATCGCAGTCGCAGTCCTTTCCGCCATTGCCCTCACCGGGTGCTCCAGCACGGACTCCGGCGACACCGCCGCCGCCGGCGCCGGCGCCATTGAGTGCACACCCTCCGAAGGCCCCGTCACCCTCTCCTTCACCTCCTGGATCCCCGGAATTGAAAGCGTGGTGGAGGTGTGGAACGAGGCGAACCCGGACATCCAGGTCAAGGTGCAGACCGGCCCCAACGGCAACAGCGGCACCTACCAGAACTTTTTTAACCAGCTCAAGGCCGGCAACGCCCCGGATCTGGGCCAGGTGGAATACGACGCCCTGCCGAACTTCCGCGTCCAGGACGGTTTGACCAACATTGCCGGCTGCCAGGACGTGGCCGACGCCCAAAGCGACTTCATTCCCTGGGCCTGGAACCAGGTCAG
This sequence comes from Specibacter sp. NPDC057265, assembly GCF_042668835.1. Lineage (NCBI taxonomy): Bacteria > Bacillati > Actinomycetota > Actinomycetes > Micrococcales > Micrococcaceae > Specibacter > Specibacter sp. NPDC057265. Next base: position 21,655 of record NZ_JBHUYE010000012.1, on the reverse strand, counting down.
CTTCGGCGAAGAGGGCTCCGCCTACGGCATCCCGCAGGACACCGGCCCCATGGGCCTGTTTTACCGCAGCGATTTGTTCAAGGAAAACAACATTGCTGTGCCCACCACCTGGGAAGAGTTTGCCGACGCCGCCGTTGAAGTCCGCAAGACCGGCAACTACATCACCAACTTCTCGCAAAATGACGTCAACCAGTTCGCTGGCCTGGTCTGGCAGACCGGTGACACCTGGTTCAAGAACGACGGCGAGCAGTGGGAAGTTTCGCTGGCCGGGGACGGCAGCACCACGGTTGCCGAGTACTGGCAGGACCTGATTGACCGCGACCTGGTCTCCAGCTACCCGGGTTGGACGTCCGAGTGGGACAACGCCTACAACACCGGCAAGGTCTGGAGCTGGAACTCCGCCGTGTGGGGCGCCAACTCCATCGCCTCCGGCGCTCCGGACACCGCAGGTTCATGGAGCGTTGCCCCCATGCCCCAGTGGGAGAAGGATGATGACACCAGCGGCAACTGGGGAGGTTCCTCCACAGTGGTCTTCACCGGATCCGAGCACCCCTACGAAGCGGCCAAGTTTGCGCTCTGGCTCAACACCTCCAGCGAATCCCTGACCATGCTCAATGAGTCCGCGAACCTCTACCCGGCCACCACCGCCGGCCTGGAACTTCCGGTGCTCAAGGAGGGCGTTGAATTCTACGGCGACCAGAAGATTTACGATGTCTTTGCCGAATCCGCCACGCAGGTTTCCAGCACCTTTGTTTGGGGCCCGACCATGACGCAGACGTACAACAGCATTTCAGATGGCTTCAAGGCCGCAGTGACCAAAAAGGGCACCCTGGTGGATTCCCTCAAGGCCGCCCAGGACGCCACCATCAAGGAACTGGGCACGCAGTCCATTCCGGTGGCTCAGTAACCGCAGCTGCTTTTATAAGAGCCGCTCCACAGCGGACCCACTCAGGAAGTCAGGGGCAGTCCATCTGGACCGCCCCTGACTTTCTTATTGCCTTTTGTAGTGTCCGGGCCAGCGTGGACATGCCTAGTCCCCGCCGCGTCCCCTGACGCTGCGCACCATGTTCTCCAGGGTATTCAAATAGGCATTGAAGTCGGCACGGCCCTGGTCCGTCACCACAATGCGCCGGCCGCGTTTATCGGACACGATCTGGTGGACGGCCACCACGCCCTTTTCCTGGAGCACTGCAATGTGCTTGGACAGGGCTGATTTGCTCAGGCCCGTCAGGCGCAGCAGCGTGGAGAAATCAACATATTCGGCAGGGGCCAGGGCCGAGAGAATGGCCAGCCGTGCCGGTTCATGAAAGAGCGGAAGCAGCGCGGATGCAAAGAATCCCGCCCCCGCGGGGCTGCGCTCCTCAGGCATGGCCGGCAAGTCCCTTCGCGCCCAACAGGGCCTGGGGCGTGGCCAGGCGCACCAGTGCCGGCAGGCAGGCCAGGAAAATCATCCCGGCCGCGGCAAGGGCTGAAACGGTGTTCGGGGTTGGCCACGTGGCTGAACGCGCCAGGGCCTGAACCAGAAGATAAACCGCCACTGCCGCCAGCGCACTGGCCACGAACAGCACGGCACCCGTGCGGTCGGACCAGTTCAAGCGCAATTTCAGGGGCCGGGCCACGGAAAGGCCCACATAGCCCAGCACCACCAGAGCCAGCAACCACAGCATCTCCAGGTCCACCACGACGCCAATGGCAATGATCAGGGACGCGGCAATGACGGCTGTTGCAAAAGCACCCCTGCGGGCAGAGCGGCGCGCTGCGGCGCGCGCTGAATTCAGGCTGTCCAAGGCATCGTGGTTGTTCATGGGTCATCCACCTCCGTTAGTTTCCTAACAAGAAACTACCACGTTGTTGCGCGAGGGGAAACTATATTCCTCCATGACCGGTCCGGGAACAGGAATGTCCCAGGCCTCGATCAGGGCCCGCCAATACATCCCAAGCCGCCCGGCTTGCCGGACCCAAGAGGAGACGGGCAGCTATTTTGCACAGCCACCCTTTTAGGTCCCCCCGGAGAAGCCTGCAGCTGTTGAAACGGTTGTGGCTTCTTCCCCACTTAAGCTCGACGCCGTCGTCCTCCTCTTGACGTGCGGCGCAGCGGCAGCCCTGTTGCTACTGCGCCGGCGCCTGCGCCCGGTATTTTTTATTGCGCACGCTCAGCAGCAAGGCACCGATCAGTGCCGCGGTAAGGGAGCCGGCCAAAACGCCCACCTTCACATACTCGTGGGAGGGACTGCCGGGGTCAAAGGCAAGTTCACCTACCAGCAGTGAGACGGTGAAGCCAATCCCGGCCACGAATGACATGCCCAGGATGTCGGGCCAGCGCAGGGAAGGATCAATGCTGATTTTGGGCAGGCGGGTCAAAAGGAAGGTGGTGCCGGTGATGCCCAGGGGCTTGCCCAGCACCAAGCCCACAATGATGCCCAGGGCCACAGGGCTGCTCAGGGCCGAACCCAGTCCGGAAAGCCCGCCAACAGAGACGCCTGCTGCGAAGAACGCGAAGATGGGGACCGCCACCACGGAGGAAGGGATGCTCCAGCGGTCCGCAAAGTGCGCCGCCATCCCGTCGTACAGCTGGACGCCGTCGGCATCCTTGCCGGCAGGCACGCGGGCCTTGGCCGTGGCAACCACGGGCACCACAAAGCCCAGCAGCACCCCGGCCACGGTGGCATGGATGCCGGAGGAATGCACCAGCGCCCACACCACCACGCCCAGGGGCACCAGGATCCACCAGGCCCGCACTCCGCGGCGGACGGCGAGCGCGAACAGGACCAAGGGGATCAGTGCCAGAAGCAGGGGAAGCACCGCAACGCCTTCGGTGTAGAAGATGGCAATGATGGAGATGGCCAGCAGGTCATCCACCACTGCCAGCGTCAAGAGGAATGTCCGCAGCGCCGGCGGCAGGAAACGGCCCACCACGGCGATGACGGCAATGGCGAAGGCAATGTCCGTGGCGGCGGGAATGGCCCACCCCCGCATTGCGTCCCCGCCGGCATTGAGGGCCACCAGGGTAAAGAACAGTGCCGGGACGGCCACCCCGCCCATGGCCGCGACGACGGGCACCACCGCCGTGCGTGGATTGCGGAGTTTGCCGACGACGAATTCCTCCTTCAGTTCCAACCCGACCACAAAGAAGAATATGGCCAACAATCCGTCGGCCGCCCAAGTGCCAAGGGACAGGTTCAGGTGCAGGGCTTCGGGTCCGAACGTGAAATTGCGAAGCTTCTCATAGAGGGGTGCGGCGGCCGAGTTGGCCACAATCAAGGCCAGGACGGTGGCTGCCAGCAGCAGCATGCCGCCAACGGCGTCCTGCTTAAGTGTTTGCCGGAGGCCGCGCCAAAGCTTGTGCGGGGCTTGGCGGGGTGTGCCGGCGGACGGGGAGGTGTTCACGGTGAAAGGTTGCTTTCTGCTTAGAGGGATGGGCCGCGTGCGGGCGCAGTCCGGTTTCCGGTGGGGAAAGGACCACGCAGCCGGCGGCGTGGCGGTGGGCAACCGGCAATCTCACCGTGGGCATTGGTTCCCCAGGAACTCATCCATCCATTGGTCCCGCTGGCACGCTTGGTCAGCAGCTTTGCTTTGGGAAAGGTCCCGTCAGCGCAACGCTGGGCGCGGGAGATGCGGGCAGGCAGGAACACCTTTGCAGTCTACCTTCCATGGGAAGGGAGCGTTGGTGGCGTGTTGCCGGGGTGGGCAAGGCCATGGTGCCGGCGTCGGGGCCGCACCCAGCGCCGCATGGGAGAGCTGCAGGGCCGCGGGCTGCCGCCTGCGCAGTTTTCCTGGCTCCTCTGGTGTCCGCAGCGGAGCAGCGCGTCGGGCCGCACCGCGACGCGCGCCCTGAGGGCCCGCACCCAAAATGGGGCGGCCTGAAGGCGGTTCAAGGCGGCAACCCAATGGGGTTGCCGCCTTGGTTACCGCCCGGCCGCCGCTCCGTGTGATCGGTGCCAGCCGGCGTGTTTTTAAGCGTGCACGTTGTGGACTGCCGCTTTTTCCTGGCGCAATTGCTCCACTTTGTGGGCAAACTCCTCCTGCATGAGGTCGGCATTGACCTTGGCGCCCACGCCGAGCCCGTCGGCGGCGGCCATGATCACCTGCGCCATCGGGTTGGCCACATTGCCGGCGAGCCAGAGCCCGGGCACTGTGCTTTGGCCCAGCTCGTCCGCGGACACGTGCCGGCCAATGCCCGAAACATGCTCCTGTGTCACCAGGCCCAGGGATTTCACGCAGGAGACATCCACGTCGAAGTTCGGCATGACAACCAGGGCGTCGAGTCCGCGCTGCGTGCCGTCGCTGAGCTCCACTCCGTGCAGGGAACCGGGCTCGCCCAGCACGGCCGTCACCGATGCCTCCACCACTTCCACGCCCAGGGCTTCGAGCTGTTCGGATTCCTCGGCGGTGAGCACCTTGCGGGGGTCCTTGAACAGGGTGACCTGCTTGGACCACTGGGTGAACATGGGCGCCTGGTGCATGGCCATGGCACTGTCGACGACGCCCAGGCGCTGATCTTTGACCTCCCAGCCGTGGCAGTACGGGCAGTGCAGCACGTCCCTGCCCCAGTGTTGGGCCAAGCCGGCAATGTTGGGCAGCTGGTCCCGCAGCCCGCTGGCAAGAATGAGGCGGCGCGCCGAGACGTCCATGCCGTTGTCCAGGGTGACGGTGAACCCCAGGTCGCTGCGGCGGCTGTCCAGTGCCCGGGCCTTGACCACCTCGACGCCGTACTTGACCAGTTCCGCTCGCCCTGCCTTGAGCAGTTCCAAAGGGTTCATGCCGTCACGGGAGAGGAAGTTGTGCACCCCCTGTGCCGGTGCGTTGCGGGGTTCGCCTGCGTCAATGACCACCACCGAGCGCCTGGCCCTTCCCAGTGCCTGGGCGGCGCTGAGGCCGGCGGCCCCGCCACCAATGATTGCCACGTCGAAGTGTTGTGTCTGCGTTTCCATGGTGTTGTGCTCCCAATCGGCTTGTTCGCCGCGCCTTGTGCCGGCGCTGCTGTGATGTGTTTTGAACCCTTGAGGTCCGCGGGCTGCTTGTACGTTTATTGGGGAAGGTCCCGGCCGGGTTCAGCGCCCCGGGCGTGCCGCCCAAACGGTGCGGCTTCCCCGCATGGACAGGTCGGTGCGTTTGGTCAGTGCCCGCGGGCTGCGGGGATCAAGCAATTGCTCCATGGTGGCCAGGTCCTCGGGCGAGAGGGTGCCTTCCAGGCTGCTGCGCATCCGGGAGAGGAAGGTCTGGGCGTTGCGCGCAATCAGTTCCGGGTTTTCGCTGGTGTTGTAGGCAAAGGTGCGTTGTTCGGCGATCTCCATCCCAGACTCGAGGATGGCCGGGGTCCAATCCGGGTGGGCGTTCCAGCCGGCAAGCGCCGCGGCGTCGTGAAGGCGCTGCTCAAGGCCCGGAACGCCGAACCCCAGATCACGGGGCAGGTGGTGTGGGAGGGCATCCATTTCCACCACCACCAACACGCCTTCCGGTGCCAGCGTTGCAGCGATCCGGTTCAAAATGGCTGCCGGGTCACTCATGTGGTGCATGGAGGAGGCCGCCCACATCAAGTCAACATCCGCCAGCTCCGGCCATGCGGCGTCGAGGTCCACCTGCAGGGTGTCCACCCGGTGGGACTGTTGCTGTTCGGCAACCGCCAAAGCCAAGCGTGCCAGCATGAACTCGGACTGGTCGACCGCCGCGACCCTGGCTTGGGGAAAAGTGCGCAGCAGGCCCAGGGTTCCGGTGCCCGTTCCCGCGCCCAGGTCCATAATGGTGGCCGGGGCCGGTTGGTGCCGGGCGGTCCAGTCGAAGATCTCCTGCAGATGCCCACGCAACAGCAATGCGTCCAGGTCCAACGTTTCCGCCATGGCCGGTTCATGTGACTGTTGGTGATCGTTGTGACGGCCCTGCTGGTGGTGGTGTCCGTGTGGATGCTGGATTGTCATAAATCCAGCGTACCCACTCAATGCTTCTGTGGCATACACTTTTGCGTATGACGCAAGAACTTTCCATGGACACCGTGATCCGCCAACGCATCAAGGGCCTGCGGCTGGCCAAGGGCTGGTCCCTGGACGCCTTGGCCGCACGCTGCTTCCTCAGCCCCTCCACCCTGAGCCGCATTGAAACGGGGCACCGCAGAATAGCCCTGGACCAGCTGGTGCCCTTGGCCAAGGCGCTGGGCACCACCCTAGATCAGCTGGTGGAACCCGCCTCGGACGAGGACGTGGTGATCCGCCCCGAACCCGAACACCACGAAGGGTTGACCAGCTGGGTGCTCTCACGCGAGCACTCCGCGAACGGCACCACCGTGGCGAAAATGCGCATCACGGCCGAACGCACCAAAAGCAACGTCGAGGGCAGCGTGCATCCGGGCCGGGAGTGGTTCACGGTTCTGTCCGGAACCGTCAGCCTCACCCTCGGGGACCGCACCATCCTGGTCCACCCGGGGCAGGCCGCGGAGTTCTCCACCATGGTCCCCCACCGCATTAGCGCCCACGCCGGGCCCGTGGAAATCCTCAGCATCTTTGACCACGGCGGAGAACGCGCGCACCTGGGGCCGGTGGAAAAGTCGCCCTAGGCACAGTTGCCGCGGCACCCAGCAGTGGCCTCCGCAGCGAAGCGTCGCGCGGACCGCACCACCCAGCAGCACCGCAGTGGATCCCCGCAGAAGGCCTGATCTGCGTCAGTGCACGCCCGCAAGGCGGCGCAGAATGGTGGCAGCCGGTTCTTCGCTGGCGTTGCGGTATCCGGCACCGGCCCACAGGCTGATGTTCCCTGGATCATCCGCTGCCGCAGCTGCCTTGCGGATGGGGCTGGTCAGATGGTGGATGGCGGGGTATCCCAGAGGCGCGGAATCGTGGAACCGATCCACGAAGGCGTTGCGCAGCGCCCTCGCTGGACGGCCCGAGAACGCCGTGGTCACCACACTTTCCCTGCATCCCGCATCGGCCAAAGCCGTCTTGTAGCTTTTTGAGGCACCGCTTTCGGGGCTGCGCAGCAAGACGCTGCCCACCACGGCAGCTTCGGCGCCGTGGGCCAGCGCCTCTCCCACTCCCCCTGGGGTGGAAATGCCCCCAGCCGCCCAGATGGGCAACTGCACCTTTGACCGGACACGGTCAAGCAGCCCGGTCAAGGGTATTTGTTCAACTGCCGCCGCCGGGGTGAACGTTCCCGAGTGGCCACCAGCCCAGTGCGACTGGACCACCAATCCATCAACGCCGCGGGCCCGGGCTTGTTCCGCCTCATGCGCATTGGTCACTGTCTGAATCAGCAGCGAACCGGCCCGGTGCAGCCTGCGGACAACCTCGGCGGACGGCAGGCCGAAGGTGAAACTGACCACCGGCACGGGATCCTGGACCAGCAGCTCCACCTTGGCCGCCCACCCGTCGTCGTCCTCCAGCAGGCCACCGAGGGTCAGCCGGTAGGCCGCGGCCAGGTCACCGAGGGAGGCGGCATACGCGGCGAAGGCGTCCTGGCCAATGGGCACCGGATTGGGCACGAAGAGGTTCACACCGAACGGCCGGGACCCATGACCGCACATCCCGGCCCGCACCTCGGTTATTTGTTGGGCGAGCTGATCGGGCGTTTTGTAGCCGCCGGCCAGCAGGCCCAGCCCGCCCGCTTGTGCGGCCGCCAAAACCAGGGCCGGGGTGCTGGGGCCTCCTGCCATGGGCGCGGCAAGCAGCGGAATGGCAGCACCCAGTTCGGCCAGCAGGCCAGATGCTGCGAGCGGGCCGGCCCCGCCCATGTGCTTGGAGGGTGTGCTGTGGTCAGTCATATTGGTTCCGCCTTTTGCCATGGTTTTGCCTCCCAAAAGGTGCCGTCCATGGGCGCAGCTGACGCGCCGGGGGCACCCCCGCAGGGAATTACCCCCATCCTAGGCAGCGGTGGGGGCACGGGAAAATGTTCCACCCGGCTGTTAGCGCTAACATGAAGTGTCTGATCACATTGCGCGCCGCCTCCAAAGGAGACCATGAAGAACTGGGCAGGGAATCTGGAATACCGCTCCGCCGGTCTGCAGCGTCCGGCATCCGTGGAGGCGCTGCAGGAGCTGGTTTCCGGCGCTTCAGCGGTCAAGGCCCTGGGCTCGCGCCACTGTTTCAACACCATTGCAGACACGTACGGCCTCCATGTGTCCCTTGCAGACCTGGCCGGAGTGCCGGAGATTGACACTGCACAGCGGACGGTTCGTGTTGCCGGCAGCGTGAGCTACGGGGTGCTTGGCGCGCACTTGCAAAAGCATGGTTTTGCCCTCCCCAACCTCGCCTCCCTGCCCCACATCTCGGTGGCCGGGGCCATGCAGACAGGCACCCACGGTTCCGGAACCACCAACGGATCCCTGGCCACCACCGTCACCGCCCTCGAGCTGGTCCGCGCCTCGGGGGATCTGGTGCGCCTGACAGCGGACGACGGCGATGACTTCCGCGCCGCCGTCGTGGGCCTGGGCGCTTTGGGGATCATCACACACCTTGAACTGGCGATCACACCCACATTTTCAATCCGCCAACAGGTCTTCCAGGAGTTGCCGTGGTCCCGGGTCCTGGCCGACTACGACGCCATTGCCTGTGACGGATACAGCGTCAGCCTGTTCACTGACTATGCAGGGCCCGGCATTGCCCAAGTCTGGCGAAAGGTCCTGGATGACCAGTCCCCGCCACAGACGCCGGCGGAATTCCATGGCGCCCTCCCGGCAACCGTGCCCCTGCACCCGCTGCCGGAGATGTCCGCGGTGAACTGCACACCCCAGTTGAACGTGCCCGGCCCGTGGCTGGACCGGCTGCCGCACTTCCAGTTGCAGTTCACTCCCAGCAACGGCGAAGAGTTGCAAAGCGAGTACCTGCTGCCGCGTCATCATGCCGCAGCCGCCCTGCAGGAACTCCGTGGACTCTCCGGGCTGCTTGCACCATTGCTGTTCGTCTCCGAGATCCGTACGGTGGCCGCCGACGGTTTTTGGCTCAGCCCCAGCTTCCGCCAGGACAGCGTGGCCCTGCACATGACCTGGAAACCGCTCCAGGACCAGGTGGAATCGGTTCTTCCGATCATTGAGGAAAGACTGGCCCCCTTTGCTGCCAGACCCCACTGGGGCAAACTCTTCGCCTCCGATTCCCGCACCCTGGCCGGCCTGTACCCGCACTTTCATGACTTCCGCGCCTTGGCGGAGCGCTATGACCCCACCGGAAAGTTCCGCAATGAATACCTGGACAAGGTGCTTTTCAACCACTAAAGCCGTTGCCGTCTGGTTCGGCGCCGGTCCGCGACGGGGCCGTCAGGATCATGGCGGGCACCACCCCGGTGGTTTTAGTCCGGTGCCTGGCGTCAAATTCTGCGAGCTTTGACTACAAAGCTGCTCCGGAAACCATGCGCGGCATGGGCGCGGACTCGCGCACCACCAAGCGTGTGGGCAGAATGATGGGGCTTGGATTCTCGCCTTCGATCAGGCGCATCAGCATCATTGCCATTTCCAGGCCGAGAGCTCTAATTGGTTGGCTGACGGTGGTCAGGGTCGGTTCTGTCTGTTGGGCAATGGCCAGGTCATCGAATCCCACAACCATGACATCTTCCGGGACGGAACGTCCGTGGGCCTTCAAAACCCGAACCGCCGCAGCGGCCATGTTGTCCGATCCAACGAAAACCGCGTCGAGGTCAGGATGCTCGTTCAAGAGCTTGGTCATGGCTTGAACACCGCCTTCGTGCGTGAAGTCGGCCTCTGCAATCCAATCGGAGGAAAGTCCCACAACAGCCATAGCCTCCGCAAATCCCTTATACCTGGCGACAGAGGCTTCCAAATCCATGGGACCGATGATGGTGGCAATACGTCTGCGCCCGGCGTCGAGTAGATGCTCCGTGGCAAGCCGCGCGCCGCCGCGGTTGTCCGCATCGACGTACCAACGTGACTCCCTGCCCAATGTACGTCCACAGAACACAATGGGAAGGTCAGTGGCCGCGAGTATCTGGTTCAGCGGATCATCTTTGCGCATGGCCAAAACCATTACCCCATCCGCACGACGAGACCGCAGGAGCCGTTCCAAACGGGTTCGGCCGTCATCTGGAGAGGCGAGCATCAACGTCAAATCAAGCTCGGTTTTCTCCAAGGCTGTGGCGATCCCCACAATGATTTGGGAAAAGAACGGGTCTGCGAAAAACGCGGGGTCCTCATTTGAGACCACCAGAACCACGGAGCCAACCTTGCTCGTGGCAAGTGCGCGGGCTGTCGCGTTGGGAAAGTAGCCAAGTTCCTGGGCAGCCTTCATGACAGCACCACGCTTGGCCGGACTGACATGCGGCGCGTTGTTCATGGCCCGCGAAGCTGCGGAACGTGACACCCCGGCGCGGCGTGCCACCTCGTCAAGAGTCGCCCTCATGTGTGGTTCAAGGACCGGCCGTTGAGGTGCGGCACTGGGGGCATGCTCTAACGGCCCGCTCATGGAATCTCGCATGGCTTGAAGTCTACTGCCCCACTTCTGCCCCCGTGCGAAAAACCTCGCCCCGAGACCTGCAAGGTCCCGGGGCGAGGTTCAGTTCAGATCAGTCCAGGCAATGGCTGTCACTGTTTAATGTCGCTTCTGACCCGCCTTCCCACAAGGATGGCGCCCGTGCCTAGGCTGAGCAAAAGCAGGGTTGCCAACAGCGCCCACTGTGCACTAAAGCCTGTCACCGCCAATTCTGACTCCTCCCCGCCCCCCGCCACGGCCGTCTCCGTCGGCGCTTCAGCCACTCCCGACGTTGGTCCAGACGTGGGACCGCTGCTGGGCTCCGGCATCGGACCGGGCACAGTGGCGGCTGGGCGTTTCTCTACGGCAAGGGTGGCGGCATTGGAGTAGGAGCCGCCGAATTCATTGAAGAAGTAGGCCCGGTAGGAGCGGCCGTCATCGGTCATGGTGGCTGACAGAGTCAATGTCGCAGTGTCGGCGCCTGCGATGTCCTCCCAGCCACCGCCTTGGAACTGTTGCCATTTCACGGTCGGCGCCGGGTTTCCTGTCGCTGATGCCGTAAAGGTTGCCGACTCACCGTCCAGGACTGAGAGGTCCGTAGGGTGCTGGTCCACGCGCACAATATTGCCAGCCCCCGACTCATCGCCAGCTGCTTGGTCTGCAACAAAGGATGCGACCCAAGACAGCGCAGAGTTCCAGTTCACTGTGATTTCGTTTGTGGCCCACGATTGGATGTCATCCACGTAGCACAACTGAGCTGCACAGCTGTTGTCTTCGTTGTAAAGCATCTTGATGACGGGGTCCCACGTTTCCGTCATTGAGTTCGGGCCGCCAGATACCGACCCGCGGGGCGGGTTGGGCAGGCGGGGTTCGAGCGAATGGGAGAACCAACGGCTGTGCTGGTTTTTGGAGTATTGATGGCCATAGCCGGTGATGTACGAATTGTTGAGTGCGTTGCGGCCCAGTAGATAGTCCATGGCCTCCACCACGGCGTCAGCGAACCGCTGGTCGCCGGTGAGGTCAAATGCAGTGCCCATGACTACTTGATTGTTAAGAATCGAGCTGTTTGAACCCCAATCGTATTGTCCGTCGACGCCTGGATAGGCCGTACCGAACGGTTGCCCCTGTTGCCAGCCGAGGTATTTCTCAGCCGCTGTGACCACCGACTGGCGGATTTCCACCCGACCAGGAATGTCCGACTCAACCGTTGCAAGATTCATGCGTCCCAGGGCTGCGGTTTCAAACCAGTTGAATCCCCCGGCAGTCCAAATGTCTGCGGTGTTGTACTCGCTCGCGAGCACGAATTCCTTGAACTCAGACTCACCCGTGGTGAGAAACAGCTCTGCCGCGGCCCAATAAAACTCGTCAAGGACGTTGTCGTCGTCGTACGGTCCACTGCCAGGGCTGGGATCTGCATTTGGAGCGGGTGCGTACAGCTCCGGGGAAGCGACTGCTGCTGCCCAGGCAACCCTTCCAGCCGCAAGGAGCTCCCCCGCAAACTCAGGATCGTACTGTTGCCACAAACGTGCGCCCTGTGCCGCCACGGCGGCAAAGTTCAATGTGGCGGCTGTGGATGGACGGTGCACATAACGCTCCTGCGGGCTGTCTGAGGGCAGGAGCGGCAGCCCGGTCCAATCGACGTCGGCAACTTTATGGTGGACCATGCCGGCGTACATGTCCGCATTGCTGGGAACCTGCATTTTCATCATCCACTCAAGTTCCCACCGGGCCTCGTCCAGCGGGTCGGGGACGGCGTTGCTGCTTTCCACCAGCGGAATGTTCAGGGATCCATCGCCAAGATCGGCACCAGCACCGGTGGGGCTGTAGAGCGTGCGCTCATAGGTGCTGAGGATCTGCGCCACGGCGATACCACCGTTGACCACATACTTTCCGTGGTCACCGGCGTCGTACCAACCGCCCACAACGTCGGAAGTGTAGTTGCAGGACCAGTCACCATACATCCAGTAGTCACCCTCAGTGGCGGGGGTGAGGCAGGCCACGTCGTGATCTCCCTGGTTGGCGCTGCCTGCCTCCAGCGAACTGTCAGGGTTTTCCACGTGCCCGGCGGGTCGGGTGTATTTGTCGGCGTCAGGCTGGCCCACCATCACTGACCCATCGATCGCGATCCCGCTGCGCACGGGATAAAAGTAGTTCAGGGCATCGTGCCGGAGTTGCTGGTAAATGTCCGCATCAATGACGAACTTGTAGCTTTCCACCCCGTCTGCGGCCAAGGTGTATGTTCCGGTCTCGGTGAAATCACTGAAATCCAGTTCATGGACATTCAGGCCAGCGGTTTCATCGATTCCTGCCGGAGCAGTCTTTCCGCCACTGGCCACGGCACCATTGGTGTCCAGAAGCTGCCATTCGACCGGCCCTGTTGCGTCAGTGACCAGGGTGGCCCGCTTCGGACCATCCGGAAGGTACCCCACCTGGTTCACACGGACACGGGGCCCGGTGTTGGGGGTGAATTTCGGCGCCACAGTCCCACTGAGCAAAGAAACGTTGTCCAATTTGAAGTTCCATGCCTCTGGCGCTCCGCCCAGCTGGAAGGAAACTTCTCCCCGGCCAGGACCCTCCCCTGCCGAGCTTGGAAAGCCTGCCGAAGCGGTAAAGGTGTACTCGTAATGGGACATCTCGGTCGTGAGTGTGGGCGTTTGTTCAAACAGGACATCGTGTGGCGGCGCGTCATCGCCCAGAACAACCCGGACGGGACGGCCGGTGGAGGAGCTTGCGTCAAAGGACAGCGTGTAGGTGACGCCTGGTTCAAGGATCACGCCATTGAACCCAACAATCTGGTCCCACTTGTCGGTTGTGCCCGCTGGAAGTTCGAGCTGCAGGACCCCATCGATGACGCTGCTGCCAATGCCAGTTCCGGAGGCATAGAACGGGGACAGTTCCCCGTCTTCAAAGTTGCCGCCAATGATCTGTTCCGCAGATTTGTTCATGAGTGAAAAGTTGTCAAAGCATACCGTGTACGGCTGTTCCTGGTTGCCCAGCTGGAAGGAGATGTTTCCCTGGGCTGTGGTCCAGGCCTCGTCCACCGGTGATTCGGAATTGTCCGGGGTGGTGGGCCAGTCCCCGGGTGAGAAAGTGAACCCAAAGTGCTGGGGTGTCTCCGTCCCGTCCAGAGCCACGGAGTGGGCAAAGGCGGCCGGGTAGCCGGCACCTCCCTGCATCGGGATGTTCAGGGCAGCGGAGGCATGTGCATCAAATGAAACTTCGTAGGTGGATCCCCGCTCGAAAGTAATTCCATCGAGCTGGGCTGCAATGTCCCAAGGATTTTGGCCCCCTTCCACCACAGCGCAAAATTCGCCGGTATCAACGGATGAGGAGACCGTGCCGGCATTGGCATAGGCATGCCATCCCGAAGTTTCACCATCGGTGAAGTCATGTACGGCCACGCCAGAGTCGCCGGGCCCGGCACTCGCCAAAGGCGCAGCCACCAGGCCCAGCATGACGGCGGTTGTTGTTAAAATGGATATTCGAGCTGTACGCGCACGGGGCGTGCGGTCACGAGGAACCACTGATTCTCCCAACTGTTTAGGAGCGCTCCCACACGTGATGTGTGCTGCGCGTCACTTTACTGGATGGCTAGAAGCTACCATCAAAAGCAATCTCGAACCAAGCCGGGACCGCTTCCAGATAGTTTTGGTCTAAACGCAATTTTTCACTTGTCTACTTCCAAATAATCCTTGACACAGGCAGGATTGGCGGGCAATGCTCGGTGAACGGTGATTGGAATATTCAGGAATCGCTTCCAGTTCATGGGCATATTTTTGCCTCCGCGCCTTAGGTCAGCCACGGCCCTGCCTTGGAATCACGCCTCCCGCTACCTCCTGCAGTTGCAACGGTCGGGCAAATGCCACCACAGCAACCCACCACGGGCTGCGGGCTTTCTTCACTCAAACCCAACAGATCGGACCAACACATGTCCTTGTCATTAAGACCACGCATGGGAATCGCAGCAACGATCCTGGCCTTGGCGCTGGCCTCGCTCGGCAGCTCACCAGCCGCCCTTGGGGCAACCTCCCCTGAACCCGCGAACGGGTTCTACGTCGACCCGGATTCCACTGCCCTCCAGTGGGCCAATGCCAATCCCCAAGACGGCAGATCCAACGCCATTCGCACGGCAATCGGGCAGCAGCCAATGGCACGATGGTTCGGCAGTTGGAGCGGAACCATCGGAACCGCCACAGGGGCCTACTCGGGTGCGGCCGATCATCACGGCAAGCTTCCCATCATGGTTGCTTACAACATTGCCGGCCGTGACGCGTGCGGAGGGCACTCCGGTGGCGGGGCGGGTTCGGCCCAGGCATACAACGCCTGGATAGCCGGATTTGCCGGTGGCATTGCCGACAGGCCCGCAATAGTCATTTTGGAACCAGATGCCCTCGGTGACTTCGACTGCATGAGCTCGACCCAGGTGGCCGAGCGGCAGAACATGCTGGTCAATGCGCTCGCCCAATTCAACGCCCAGGCGCCCAACACTTGGACCTACCTGGATGCCGGAAATCCCGGATGGATTGACGCTTCAACAATGGCACAGCGCCTTCATGCCGCAGGGCTGCAGAGCGCCCATGGCTTCTCACTGAACATTTCCAATTTCTACAACACCGCAGAAAACACCGCCTACGGCACTGCTGTCAATGCCGAGCTCAAGACGCTTTTTGGCTACACCAAGCCGTATGTCATCGACTCCAGCCGCAACGCCCATGGAAGCTCCACCACTCCTTGGTGCAATCCGGAAGGTCAAAAAATCGGCGCCACGAGTCAATTTGGAGGCGGGGCCGAGATGCTTCTTTGGATCAAGACGCCCGGCGAATCAGATGGTGATTGTGGAGTTGGAGCCGGCTCCACGGCAGGAGAGTTTTTACCCCAAGTGGCCTTCGACATGATTCACGGATACTGATCCAAGGTTCCGCGCTCCAATAAGCAACTTCCGGGCAATGCCCAAAATAACAATTCAGTAACGCAGAACCACTAAGTTCCGCAGACCCGCGAAAAGCCGGGAGCGCTTCCGGTTCTGCTCCCAACACGGCCTTGACAGCGCTTCCATGCGCATAGCACTATTGATCCAGTGCTCATGGAAGCGCTCCCGTTTCTTCAAAACCAATAGCTACATCACGCCCCGAAATACTCGACGCGATGCCAGTACTTGACTGGGGTGTGAACCGTTTTTCTCTCGATCGATAACAAGATTGGTCGCGGACAAAGGAGTCAATATGCGTTTACCCATCGGCAGGAAATGGGCGGCGATTGCTTCGCTGGCAACCCTTACCCTGTTAGCTTCAAGCTGTTCAAGCAGTACGCCCTCTTCCGACGGTGACGGCTCCGATGTCACCTTGACGGTTGCCACGTTCAACAACTTTGGGTACACCGATGAACTCCTCAAGGAGTACACCGCTGCCCACCCGAACGTCACCATCAAGCAGCAACAGGCTGCCACCGCACCCGACGCGCGCACCAACCTCACCACCCGCCTGGCCGCCGGCGGCGAGGGGCTGGCTGACATTGAAGCCATTGAAATTGACTGGATGCCGGAACTCTCGCAGCTTCCGAACGCTTTCATGGACCTGACGTCTGCCGACGTTGAAGGCCGGTGGCTCCCTTGGAAGGAAGCCCAAGGCCGCACGCCCGACGGAACCTTGATTGGATATGGAACCGACATCGGACCGCAGGCTGTCTGCTACCGGGAGGACCTGGTGAAGGCTGCCGGGCTTCCCTCCGAGCCAGCGGCATTTGCCGAATTCCTCGGTGGCGACAACGCCACGTGGAACGATTACTTTGAAGCCGGCCACAAATTTACGGCCAAATCCGACACTGCCTGGTTCGACTCGGCCAACGCCACCTTCCACAGCATGGTTGGCCAGGTCGAGGCCGCTTACGAGGATCCCGCAAGTGGTGAGCCGAGCAAACTTTCGGAAAATGCCACCGTCAAGGACATGTTCAAGCAGGTTCTCACGGAATCAGCTGACCTCTCCGCCGGGCTCACGCAGTGGGAAGGTGACTGGGATTCGGCATTCCAGAACGATGGGTTCGCCACCATGCTGTGCCCGGCTTGGATGGCTGGTCCCATTGAAGAGCGTGCAGGCGGAGTCGACGGCTGGAATATTGCTGACGTGTACCCCGGAGGCGGCGGCAACTGGGGAGGCTCCTTCCTCACGGTTCCAGCGGCAGGAAAGCACACTGAAGAAGCAAGGAAACTCGCAGCCTGGCTCACAGCACCGGAGCAGCAGATCAAGGCCTTCGAAAGTGCCGGCACCTTCCCGAGCCAGGTCGAGGCCCAGAAGGCACAGGTTCTCCTCGATTCCAAGAACGACTTCTTCAACAATGCTCCTACCGGACAAATCTTCTCCTCGCGGGCGGTGGCTCTCAACGATGCTTCTCCCGTATTCCGGGGTCCGAACTACTTCACGATTCATTCAGCGGTGCAGGACGGAATCACCCGTGTTGACGTGGACAAGTCCCAAGACATTGAGACGTCCTGGAAGGACGTGTTGACCGAATTCTCAGAGCTCGGCTTCTGAGCCGGACACCCCTGAGCACGCTTAGGTGAATTGCGTTGGCACTGTCGGTTGCCCCGGTAGCAACGGGGCAACCGACAGTGCCAACCGACGCCCCGCAACTTCCAAAGGAATTCTTCATGTCTGTCCAAACGCCTCTTAAGCCTGTGCTGGAGGAGCAGAGGGCACCCCGCCGGATCGCGTTCAGACAGACGCGAGGCAAATGGGATGTCAAACTCTCCCCGTACCTTTACATTTCACCGTTCTTTCTGCTCTTCGCCATCACCGGCCTCTTCCCGCTCGTGTATACAGCCTACGTATCAGTTTTTGAATGGCACCTCCTGCTCGGAAAGGGCAGCTTTATAGGGTTCCAGAACTACATTGACGTCTGGAACCAACCCACCTTTTGGCGTGCTTTGCGCAACACCTTCTCCATCTTCCTGCTCTCCTCAGTGCCTCAGGTGATTGTTGCCCTCTTGCTTGCAGCCGTTCTCAATGCCAACATTCGTGCTAAAACGTTCTGGCGCATGGGGGTGCTCCTGCCCTACGTTGTTGCCCCCGTGGCCGTAGGTTTGATCTTCTCCCGTCTGTTCGGTGACCAATACGGCCTGATCAATGCTTTTTTGGAAATCTTCGGGATGAACCCGGTCGCTTGGCACTCCGATGTCATCCCAAGCCACATCGCCATTGCCAGCATGGTGAACTTCCGGTGGACCGGCTACAACACCCTGATTTTTCTTGCCGCGATGCAGACCATTCCCAAAGAGCTTTATGAAGCGGCCATCATTGACGGAGCCGGACGTGCGCGGCAGTTCATCTCCATCACCATTCCGCAACTGCGCGCCACCCTCATCTTCATCATTGTCACTGCCACGATCGGCGGCCTTCAAATATTTGACGAACCCCGTGTCTTTGACGCCGCCGGAACGGGCGGCGCAAGCAAGCAATGGATCACCGTGACCATGTACCTCTACGATCTTGGCTGGGGCAACCAGAGGGACTTTGGCCGCGCCTCCGCCGTCGCCTTAATCTTGTTTTTCATCATCATCATGATCGGTGTACTGAACTACAGCATCACCCGGCGCATCTCCAACGCAGGCAGCAAAAAACCGGGCAAAATCAAGCCCACACCCAATCACTCCATCACAAGGGGGACAAAGTGACGTCTCTTCCCGTCATTGCCCAAACCTCGGGCAAGGGCGCCGCCCGCTCCGTGGCGCGCAAACGCCGCCGCAAGGCAGGTGGAGCGGACCGCAGACCAGGCTGGGTCACCTACGCCATCCTGGCCGTTGTCCTGCTCATTTCGGCCTACCCTCTGTACTACACCTTTCTGCTGGCATCTTCCGATCAACTCACCATCTCCAAAACGGCCATTCCCAGCCTGATCCCGGGCAGCGAGCTGCTTGCGAACTTCCAACGCATCCTGGCCTCGGACATCCCCTTGTTGAAGGGCCTGATCAACTCCATAATCGTTGCGGTCCTGCAATCCCTGTCGGTGGTGATTTTTTCCACCCTCGCCGGTTTCTCCTTTGCCAAACTCAAATTTCGTGGCCGCGGTCCGCTCTTGGTGTTTGTGATTGCCACGATGGCCGTCCCCACACAGCTGGGCGTGATCCCGATGTTTGTTGTCATGTCCAACATTGGCTGGTCGGGCAAACTCGTGGCTGTGATCGTACCCGGCATGGTCACCGCCTTCGGAGTGTTCTGGATGACGCAGTACCTCGAGAACGCACTCCCCTACGAACTAATCGAAGCTGCCAGGGTGGATGGCGCCTCTTTGATCAAGACCTTCTGGCACATCGCACTCCCTGCTGCACGCCCCGCGGCTGCGATGCTCGCCTTGTTCACCTTCATTGGCAGCTGGACCAATTTCTTCTGGCCATCGATTATCCTCACCAACCAAAACCCGACCCTGCCCATGGTTGTCCGTCAACTACAGGCAGGTTACTTCCAGGATTACTCGCTCATCATGGCGGGCGTCATCCTGTCGACGGTCCCCTTGATCGTCGTGTTTATTTTTGCGGGCAAGCAGCTCGTCACCGGAATCATGGCAGGAGCAGTAAAAGGATGAGCAACAACTTGAACCTCAACAGCACAGCACGGATCCAATTCCCCGACGGTTTCCTCTGGGGCGCTGCCACAGCAGCGTTTCAAGTCGAGGGCGCCAGCCAGCAGGACGGGCGCAGGGATTCCGTGTGGGACACCTTCGCACGGGTGCCCGGTGCAGTCTTGGGCGGCGACACCGGGGAGGTGGCATGCGACCAATACAACCGTTTTCAAGACGATGTCCAGTTGATGAAGTCCCTGAACCTCGACGCGTACCGATTCTCCATTTCCTGGGCCCGGGTGCGCCCCGACGCGGTCTCCGGACCTGCAGGAGTCAACCAACCCGGCGTCGACTACTACTCCCGCCTGGTGGACGAACTGCTCGCCAAGGACATTCTGCCCTGGGTGACCCTGTTCCACTGGGACCACCCGGCAGCACTGGAAGACACCGGCGGCTGGGCAAACCGTGACTCGGCCTACCGATTCACGGAGTATGCCCTGACCATGCATGAAGCCCTTGCCGACCGGGTATCCATCTGGACCACGCTGAATGAACCGTGGTGCTCATCGTTCCTCAGCTATGGGGCGGGTGTACACGCTCCCGGCAAAACCTCCTACCCGGACGCACTCGCTGCCGCCCACCACCAGATGCTCGGACACGGCCTTGTCACCCAGGAGATCCGGCGCCGACAGCCGGAAGCCAACCTCGGGATCACCTTGAACTTCACAGTTGCCGACCCGGTGGATCCCAACGATCCGCAAGACGTGGATGCGGCCCGGCGCATAGATTGTCAAATGAACCGAATCTTTACCGATCCCATCCTGCTGGGCGAGTACCCCCAGGACCTGTTCCCCGACTTGGCGGAAGCGGGACTTGGCGGCGTGCTCGAATCGCACATCAAGGACGGTGATTTGGAAATCATTTCCACACCGATCGATACCCTCGGGGTGAACTACTATCACGGCGAGGAAGTTTCCTACAACGACTACCCGGACCCAGTGGACGGCAGCGCGCCCGTCACGCGCATCACCCAATCGCCCTATCCCGCGGCGGAAGGGGTCAAGGTCCGCAACCGCGGCCTGCCCATGACCGATCAGAACTGGGAGATCCAGCCCGAAGGACTGACTCGGCTCCTTACCCGCTTGCAGAGCGACTACACCGGTCCGCGGGGAATCGCCCTGTACATCACGGAGAACGGTTGCGCGTTCGACGATGTTCCGGACGAGTCCGGCTACGTCAACGATCAAAACAGGCTCAACTTTTATGACCTCCATCTGCGGGCGATTAAGGATGCCCTTGACGCGGGCGTTGACGTTCGCGGCTATTTTGCCTGGTCCCTTTTGGATAACTACGAATGGGCCTGGGGATACAGCAAGCGCTTTGGAATTGTGGGAGTTGACTTCGAAACCCAGCAACGCACGGTCAAAGCCAGTGGCCACTGGTACGGACAAGTCGCGAAGGACAATGCCATTCCCGCTGTGCTGGAAGCAAGCCTTCAACCCGCGACAGCAATGGAAAGCTGACTTTGTGAGCATTTCGTACCGAAATCCGTTGGTACAGGTATCGCCGCCAACCTTGGAAGAGGTTGCTGCCACCGCCGGAGTCTCCCGTTCAACCGCGTCCCGCGCGATCAACGGGAGCCTCCGGGTCTCCCCGGCCGCCAAGGCAGCCGTTGACGCGGCAGCCAAACTGCTCGGGTACAGTCCCAACCGCGCGGCGCGGTCCCTGGTCACCCGTCGCACCGACTCCATCGCATTGGTGATCCCCGAGCCCGACGAGCGGGTCTTGTCGGACCCCTTTATAGGTGCCACACTGCGCGGCATCAGCGCTGCGCTTGCCCCTTCGGACAAACAGTTGGTTCTTCTGATTGTCCGGCCGGACGACTCCGCGGGAAGGATCTCCAAGTACTTGGGCGGAGGGCACGTGGACGGTGCAGTCATCGTCTCCCACCACCGCAAAGATGGACTTGAAGATGCTGTCCTTGGCTCGTACATACCCGGAGTTTTTGTGGGACGGCCCTTCCACGCTGACGATCTCCTGCACTACATCGACGTTGACAGCATTGCCGGCGGACGTTTGGCGACGCAGCACCTCATCAGCCTCGGACGCCGCCGCATAGCGCACATTGCCGGCCCGCAAGACATGACCGCGGGGATGGACCGCACCAAGGGTTGGCGGGAAGCCCTGCACGCGGCGAATCTACCGTCGGATTTATTTGCCCAAGGTGATTTCACCACCGCATCCGCATACAGCGCCATGAACAATATCCTCCAGCAGGAGCCGGGCGTTGACGCGGTGTTCGCGGCCTCGGATCTCATGGCGCTCGGTGCCTTGGCTGCCCTCCGGGACCATGGCAGGTCTGTCCCCCATGACGTTGCAGTGGTTGGTTTCGACGATCTCGGAGGAGCCGCGAGCGCCAGCGTTCCCCTGACCACAATGCGCAACCCTGTTGTGGAGATGGCTTCATCTGCTGTCGAACGCCTGCTTTATCTACTTGATAAAGGGGCGGTGCCCAATGATCATCCAAGCCCCATTGTCTTCTCCCCTGAGCTCGTCATCCGTGAAAGCACTTGCGGAGCTGGCACCATGGCGTCTTTGGCGGCGAGCCACCATTCAATGTCCAAGAGCAATGGCAAGGAATTGGAACCATGCCCAAGTTGACACCTCCGTTGACTCCCCCGTTGGGCCAGCCGCTGGCAGCAGCC
>NZ_JBHUYE010000011.1:0-112470 GCF_042668835.1 Specibacter sp. NPDC057265 | reverse complement strand
AAAATATGGCTTAGACACCTCTATTTTCCCAGCAAAGAGCACCCTTTCATCTCTTTAACACGCCGCCACAGCCCCACCCCCATGAAATCTCCGGGCTAGCGGCTTGCCCCGGCCACCGCCTCCCCACGACCGGAGCGTCCTGGACGTATCCAGCTGGGGGGCCCGGGGGCCGAACGCGCCGGGAACCGTCTGCGGTCAGCGGGCGGTGCCGCCGCCCTGCACGCCCGCCGGCGGGCGGGGAGAGGCAAAATCAAAAGCAGGCACATGGACCTCGGCCCTGCGCTGGCCCCTGCGCGGCAGGGGCCAGCGATTCCGGCCATCAAAGACAGGCAGTTCCGCGGGCGGGATCAGCCTGGGGAAACAATCCCCCTTCGGTGGTTGACGCCTTCCTGGTCGACCTTGCGGTGGAAACGCATGCCGGCCTTGCCCCCCAGAATGGCTCCCAGAAGGGGGACAAGAACAGCAATGGCCAAGCCAATGATGCCGCTGGCCGTCAGCAGGCTGCCATCGACGGGTATTTGTGGCGCCCCGCCCAAGTTGCTGAGGACATTGAATTCATTCCCTGCAACCGCGGCGAGAATGGCCACCACAATGGCAATGACCAACCCCCACAGCCAGACGGCCAAACCTTGTTTGACACCATCAAAACGGGCCATGCGGCCAGCCACATATCCACCGCAGTAGTAGGCCAGCAGGAGAATGACAGCCAAGGCCACTGCGCCAGCGATTCCCAAGGTGTCGGCGTTCTCTGTGGCCTGGTCAACGGCATCCTGGGTGCTGGTGTTGTTGGCCGCGCCCAGGCCCAGGCCAATGGCGGTGGCCAGCGCGGACAAAAGCACTGTCATGCCAATGGCAGTGAGCCAACCAAAAAACGCCGAGCCCCATTTAATGCCACCAAAGCGTTCCTTTTCGGCGGCGACGACCTCATTGCGAAGACCCTTGGAGGTGCTGGCCCCGGAAACGCTGTTCTCATCCATAATGTGTCCTTTGCCCTTGGGGGAAGGCGCCTTGGCTGCAGGGGAGTTCTTGACGTTCCCCAGCTGGCACCGTTCCCCCAAGTGGTGGGAGTGGTTCTAGCGGGTGGTGCGGCCGTCCTCGTCAAGTTCGATTTGTTCCTTGCGGACGTCTTCGCTGACGGTCTGGTCGTCAACAACAGTTTCCGTGTCCAGACGGACACGCTCCACCGGCACGGTTTCCTTGTCCACCACGGGGCGTTCCTCATGGAGGATCACCTCATGTTCCTCTTCGCTCAGGGCCGGGCCGCTCAGGGCATCACCGGCATTGGCTTCGGTGATGGGCTCGCGTTCCAGGCGGACCTCCTCATGCTGCACCGGAACCGTGGTGGTGACATTTTCAGTGACCACGAACTTGCGCAGGCGTGCCCGTCCGGCTTCCTGCCGTTGCGTGCCCACATGCAGCTGCTCCTCTGAACGGGTCATGGCATCATCAGTGGTGGGACCGGAGGTGTCATGCCCCACCGTGCCCTGCGCCGTGCCGGCATCGTAGGCCTGGTTCGTGGAGGTGTCGTTGCTTGAGGTGTCCGCAAAGTTGCCGCGCCCCGTGGTGTCATCCTCAAAGCCCTGATCAAAGCCGGAGGAGAGCCCGTAGTAGCTGTAAAGCTGGTCCTGTTCGTCCACTTCCAAATGACCGTCGGGTGCTACGCGGGGGGCGTCCTTGACCTTGTCCTTGGTGTAGGGAATGACAATGTCGTCGCCCTGCTGGGTGGCATCCGCCAGGGGTGCAAAGGACTCGGAAGTCCCAAAAAGACCTGTCTTGACAGTCACCCAGCTCGGCTCCGAGGTTCGGTCGTCAAAATAAATCTGGCCAATGGAGCCGATCTTTCCTCCATCGCTGTCCAACACATTGCCGCCGCCGGATACCAGGGCGGACAGGTTATCGGTGTGAATCATGATGTTCTCCTTCTCGTACTCTTGATAAGGCTTCCATCTTGCTTAACCGGGCGGGGCCGTTGAAGCGGTTTCGGAACCAAATGGTCCCTGGATTCCTGGCTTGTGGCAGCTTCTGCCGAAGCCGGCCAAAGAGGGGTCACAGCCAAAAACCTCGCCCAAAACCCATGGAACACTCCTTGGATTCATAAATCAAGGGAAGCATCCGGAAATAAGCCGAGCGGAGCTAAATGGGCCGCATGAGTTTTGGATATAAGCCCCGCTTTATTTCGCTGGGGAAGTCCGCCGTCGTCATCGTGCATTGGCTTGGGCCCGTGCGCGGGGTATGCTAAAGCCGCAATTCAAACACGACAGGGGAGCGTCCACCCGGCCTGGGTAGCGGCGCTGAGAGTGCGGTTCACCGCAGACCCTCGAACCTGCTCCGGTTAGTACCGGCGAAGGGAGTCGAGTTCTCTTCGGCTGCGCGGAAAGTCCGCTGCTGCCGCCCCTCCTGAAAAGGAGGAACCATGGCCAAGTCATATGCAGGTGAAACTGCTCCGCAGCAAGACCAACTCAAGGCATCACGGGCCAAAAAATCGTGGCGGGTCGTTGACATCGTCATTGTCTCGGTGCTGGGCGTGGCGGTGGGGGTGATTTTCTGGCTGTGGTCGGTCGGTTACGGACTTATCAGCGCCGCCACCGTCGCCTTCCCGCCCATCTCCGCCCTGTACGGCGGCGGCTGGCTTATTGCCGGAGTGCTGGGCGGATTGGTGATCCGCAAGCCCGGAGCCGCGCTGTACTGCGAACTGATCGCAGCATCCGTGGAGGGGCTGCTGGGCACCCATTTCGGTTTCACCGTGCTGCTTTCGGGCCTGGTTCAAGGCTTGGGTGCGGAATTGGGCCTGGCCCTGTTCCGCTACCGCCGGTTCACCTTGCTTGTGGCCCTGGTGGCTGGGGCGCTCGCGGGCCTGGGGCTGGGGCTCAATGACAATTTTGTGTACAACGTGGAATGGGCGGCCGATTGGAAGGCCATCTACTTGGTCCTGGCGATGATTTCCGGGGCCTTGATTGCCGGCCTGGGTTCCTGGCTGGCAGTGCGCGGCCTGGCGCGGACGGGGGCGCTGGCCAATTTGCCCTCGCGCGGCGCCGCCACCGAGCGGGCCGTGTAGAGATGAAGAAACTCTCCGGGGGTGCCCATGTCATCGGCGCCCCCGCCGGCGTCAGTGCCCAAGGATGGGGGTGGCAGCATTCGGGCCGCGCCACGCCCGCCGTGCAGGGCCTGGATTTGGACATTGCACCCGGAGAGCGGGTGTTGCTGCTGGGGCCTTCCGGAGCTGGCAAGTCCACGCTTTTGCATGCCCTGGCAGGGGTCCTGGGCAATGACGAAGAGGCTGATGAACAGGGAAGGCTGCTCATTGACGGCCGTCCCGCAGCTCATTGCCGCGGGGTGGCCGGGCTTATGCAACAAGATCCGGACACGCAGGTGGTGCTCTCGCGCATTGGCGACGACGTGGCGTTTGGGGCCGAGAATCTGGCGGTGCCGCGTGCGGAAATTTGGCGGCGGGTGCCCGCTGCCCTGGAAGCCGTAGGACTTGCACTGCCGCTGGATCACCCCAGCTCCGCATTGTCCGGCGGCCAAAAGCAGCGCCTGGGTCTGGCCGGGATTTTGGCCATGCGCCCGGGATTGCTCCTGCTTGATGAACCCACCGCCAACCTCGATCCCGCCGGGGTGGTGGAAGTCCGTGATGCCGTGCGCCGCAGCTTGGATGAAAGCGGGGCCACCTTGGTGGTGGTGGAGCACCGCGTGCACGTGTGGCTGGATGTGGTGGACAGGGTGGTGGTGCTGGCGCCGACGCGGCTGGGGGAGCCTGGCGGGGTCTTGTTCGATGGCCCCCCGGCCGCCGTGATGGCCCAAAGCCGCACGCAATTGGCCGCTGCCGGGATCTGGGTGCCGGGCTACGTGCCCACCACCGTGCCCCGTGCCGCGGCAAGGGACGACGCCGGCAGGCAGCTGCTGTTGGCAGCGGAAAGTTTGGCGGTCTCCCGCACCAAGGGACGGAAGAGGCAGCCGGCGGTACCCGTCGCCGTCGTTCCTGCGGTGCAGGTGCTGGCCGGACAGGCTTTGAGCGTCACAGGTCCCAATGGGGCCGGAAAGTCCACGCTGGCTTTGACGCTGGCCGGGCTTTTGCCGCCGGCGGGGGGCCGGTTGGAGGCGCTGCCGGAGTTGGCCCGGGGGGCCGGGGCGGTGCCGCTGGCCTGGCGCGGACAGGAGCTGATCAGCAGGATCGGCACTGTTTTTCAGGAACCGGAGCATCAGTTTGTGACCCACAGTGTGCGGGAGGAGCTGTTGTTTGGGCCCAAGCTGCTGGGCCGTGGCAGCGGCATGGCTGATGAACTGCTGGCACGGCTGCGTTTGGAGCATGTTGCAGATGCCAACCCCTTCACGCTCTCTGGTGGTGAGAAGCGGAGATTGTCGGTGGCCACGGTGTTGGCGGCCAAACCGCAGGTGCTGGTCCTGGACGAGCCCACCTTTGGGCAGGACGCCAACACCTGGGCGGAGCTGGCCTCCTTGGTCAATGAACTCCTGGATGCCGGGACGGCCGTGGTGTCAGTGACCCACGATGCGGCCTTCAGCGCCGTCCTGGGCGGGAAGCAGTTGATCATTGGCGGACCCGCTGCAGCGGACGCCGGCGCTGTGTGCGCCGCCGCGGGGCAGGGGGCGCGCAAATGAGCGTGGACATAATTGCCACACCCCGGTCAACGGCCTGGTTGGCCCGCGCCAATCCCTTGGCAAAATTGGCTGCCGGCATGGCCGTCACAGTGGTCTTGCTGCTCAGCGTCGACTGGGTGTCGGCGCTGGTGGCCTTGGCTTTGGAATGCGCCCTGCTTCCGCTGGCCGGTTTGAGCATCCGCATGTTGGCCGTGCGCGGCTGGCCCATCCTGGTGGCGGCCGTGACAGGTGCCTGGGGAACTGCCTTGCTGGCACCCAAGACAGGAGAGCTGCTCCTCTCCTGGGGGCCTGTCATTATGAGCAGCGACTCGCTGCAGGCGGGCCTGGCCATTGGCCTGCGCGGGGTTGCGATCGCCCTGCCGGGGATTATGGTCTTGGCTTCCACCGACCCCACTGACCTGGCCGACGCCCTGGCGCAAAAGCTGCGCCTGCCGCACCGCTTCGTGCTGGGCGCCTTGGCCGCCATGCGGCTGGTGGGTCTGCTGATAGCTGAATGGCAAACCCTGGGCATGGCCCGGCGGGCCCGCGGCGTGGGGGCCGAACCTGGCTTGTTCAGTGGATTGAAGGCGCAGTTGGGGCAGGCCATGGCTCTGCTGGTCCAAGCCGTCCGGCGGGCGTCGAGGCTGGCGGTGACCATGGAAGCCAAGGGATTCGGCGCCGGGGAGCGCAGTTGGGCGCGGGAATCCACCTATTCCCAGGTGGACGCCACGGTGGTGGCGGCCGGCGTGCTGCTGGCCGCGGCCTCGGTGGGGGCCGCCGTGATGCTGGGAACATGGAACCCGGTGTGGAGGCTTGGTTGATCCCCCGCAGCCAACCCAGCGGGTAACGTGGAGGGAAGGACCAGGAGACAGGGAATTTTTTCCCATGACTGTCAGTTGACGTTTATCGCACCGAATGGTTATTGCGGCCACATTTCGGGCCGGGATGCCAAAAAGATCACAAAAAGTGCTTTAAATATGCATCCCATGATATAAATTAAGTTATGACTCAAGTGGCTGCAGAAACCGTCGGCAATCTGGTGCGGGATGCCCGCAATGGCAAGGGGTGGACCCAGGGCGAATTGGCAGGGCATCTGGGCACCAGTCAAAGCGCCGTGGCGCGGATGGAACAGGGCAAGCAAAATTTGAGCCTGAAAATGATCCAGCGCATGGAGTCCCTGCTGGAGGCCAATTTATTTAGTGTGGGCGCCACAGCCAAAAACACCGTCACTCACCTGCGGGTCCATGGCGGCCGCCAACTGTCCGGACGTGTGGAAGTCAACAGCAGCAAAAACGCCGGAGTGGCTTTGCTGTGTGCGAGTTTGTTGAACCGCGGCACCACCATCCTGCGCCGCCTGGCCCGCATTGAAGAGGTCAACCGCATTGTGGAGCTGCTCACCTCCATTGGGGTGGAATGCACCTGGCTCGAAGACAACGACCTGCAGATCCGCCGTCCGGCTGTGCTGAATCTGGCCGCCATGGACATTGCCGCGGCCAAGCGCACCCGCAGCGTCATTATGCTGTTGGGCCCGCTGCTGGATGAGGCGGACCCCTACCGCATCCCCTACGCCGGCGGCTGTGACCTGGGCACCCGCACGGTGGAGCCGCACATGCAGGCACTGCGGGAGTTTGGGCTCAATGTCAACGCCCATGACGGCTTTTACCAGGTGCAGGCCCCCCGAAGCGATGCTGAAGACCGGACCTTCGTGCTCACCGAGCGCGGTGACACCGTGACGGAAAACGCCATCATGGCCGCCGCGCACCGCGAAGGCACCACCGTGATTCGCAACGCCAGCCCCAATTACATGGTGCAGGATCTGTGTTTTTATTTGCAGGGACTCGGCATCAAGGTGGAGGGGGTGGGTTCCACCACACTGACCATCAAGGGCAAGCCGCGCATCGACGTCGACATAGAGTATGCCCCTTCCGAGGACCCCATCGAGGCCATGAGCCTGATTACTGCAGGGATAGTGACGCAGTCCGAGGTCACCGTGACCCGGGTGCCCATTGAGTTCATGGAGATTGAACTGAAGGTTCTGGAGCAGATGGGCTTCATGTACCGCAAGTCCGCCGAATACTTCGCCCGCAACGGCAAGACCCGGCTGGTGGACATCACCACGCTGCCGTCCACCCTGAAGGCGGCCCCGGACAAAATCCATCCCATGCCGTTCCCCGGCCTGAACATTGACAACCTGCCGTTCTTTGCCGTGATTGCCTCCTGCGCCCAGGGCACCACCTTGATCCATGATTGGGTGTACGAGAACCGGGCCATCTACCTGACCGAACTGAACCGCCTGGGCGCCGGGGTGCGGCTGCTGGACCCGCACCGCATTGACATCACCGG
The DNA here is from genome assembly GCF_042668835.1 of Specibacter sp. NPDC057265. NCBI lineage: Bacteria > Bacillati > Actinomycetota > Actinomycetes > Micrococcales > Micrococcaceae > Specibacter > Specibacter sp. NPDC057265. The sequence continues at coordinate 105,531 of NZ_JBHUYE010000011.1, read as the reverse complement.
CCCCACCGCATGGCGTGCGGCTGAAATTGGCTGCCCTCCGGCGCTGCGCCCGGCCGCCTGCATTTTGCTGGCCATGCTGGCCGCCAAGGGCACCTCCGAATTGCGCAACATCTACGTCATTGAACGCGGCTATGAGGACCTTGCCGAGCGGCTGAACACCGTTGGTGCTGAAATTGAGTACTTTCAGGACTGAGCTGCGCGGTTCCCTGGACGACGCCGGTCCGCCGGCCGGTGGGTAGGCTGGGGGACATGTCCCCCTGGTCTCGCCGCGCAACGGCCCCTGACACTGCAGCTGCCGGCCCTTCCGCCGGGGACGGCCGGCCTTTGGTGCCGCTGGTGCTGGGGGAGCTGCTCGTTGAAGTGCTGCACCTCCCCGCCCGCCGGGCCAAGCGGCCCCCCAAGACGGTGGTGCAGTTCAGTGTGGGGCCCACCCGGACCCTGATGCAGCCGCAGGAAGTCCGTGCTCTGATCGCTGGAAAAGTGGGCATCATAGACTCCTGTGCCGGCGGCAGCGACGCCTTTCTCTGCGATGCCGCAGGCGTCGCTGCCATGGCCACGGCCGGGAAGCCGTCCGAGGCTGGAAAATGGATGGCTGTTTTCCCGCCGGAGGCCCTGGCCCTGGTGACAGGCCCCGCCATTGATGATCCGGCAGTGGTCATCAACGCTGCCGACAAGGCATTGCTGGAGCAGTGGCTGGCGGCGCTCGCGCCACGCTGACGGAAGTTACAGGGTCGCCAGCGCCTGAGCCAGATCGCCCTGCAGATCCGCCAAATCCTCCAGACCCACCGAAAGGCGCAAAAAACCGTCGCTGAGGCCAATGCTGGCCCGGCCCTCCGGACCCATGGCCCGGTGCGTGGTGGTGGCCGGGTGCGTGATGAGGGATTTGGCGTCGCCCAAATTGTTGGAAATGTCAATGATTTCCAAGGCGTTCAACAGGGCAAAGGCAGCATCCTTGCGGGTGCCGGAGGCAGGTTCAGCCAGTTCAAAGGTCAGCACCGTCCCCCCTGCCTTCATTTGCTTTTTGGCCAGCTGGTGCTGCGGATGCGAGGGCAAATAGGGATAAAGCACCTTTGACACCTGCGGCTGGGCCTGCAGGAATTCACCCAGTGCCAAGGCATTCCGGCAGGAGTGGCCGACCCGCAGGTTCATGGTCTCCAGACCCTTCAAAAGCACCCAGGCATTAAACGCCGACAACGAGGGCCCCGTGTGGCGCATGAGGTTCTTGACGGGCCCGTCAATGAATTCCCTGCTGCCCAGGATGGCCCCGCCCAGCACCCGGCCCTGGCCGTCAATGTGTTTGGTGCCCGAATAGACAATGATGTCCGCGCCAAAGTCTCCGCAACGCTGCAACAGCGGCGTGGCAAAAACGTTGTCGGCCACCACCTGCGCTCCGGCGGCGTGTGCCAAATCGCAGACAGCCTGCACATCAATGATTTCCTGCATGGGGTTGGACGGTGATTCAAAAAACACGGCTGTGGTGGGAACTGACAGGGCCTGCCGCCACTGCGCCAGATCGGGACCATCCACAAACACGGTCTCCACCCCCCACCGCGGCAGCAGTTCATTGAGGATTACAAAACACGAGCCGAACAGCGAGCGGGCCGCCACCACCCTGTCCCCGGCGCCCAGCAAGGCGCCCAGGGCGGTGAACACGGCCGACATGCCCGACGCCGTGGCAAAGCACGCCTCCTTGCCCTCCAGCAGACGCAGACGTTCCTGGAAGCCGGCGACCGTGGGGTTGCCGTAACGTGAGTAGACAAAGCGGTCCACTTCGCCGGTGAAGGCGGCTTCGGCGGCTTCGGCGGATTCGTAGACAAATCCGGAGTTCAGAAACAAGGCCTCCGAGGTTTCCTGGAAGTTGCTGCGGTCCAAGCCGCCACGCACGGCTTGGGTATCCTGTGCCCACGTGGCGGCTTGTGCATTGAAGTTGCTCACTAAAGATTCCTTATCCGTTTGGGGCCCATCATGGGTGGATCCGCCGTCGGCCCGCGGCCGCTGGGCTGGGGCGTGCGGGGACTTATTTCCAGGGCAGGCCGCGGTTTTTCCAACCATTGACCACACGGTCGCCATAGCCATCCTGCACGCCTTCAAAACCCTCCAGGATGTTGTAGGCGGTGTAACCGGCGTCGCTGGCGAGCTGGGCCGCGGCCAGGGAGCGAACCCCCGAGCGGCACAGCACCAACAGTTTTTTCTCCACTGGAACCGCCTCCGTCAGCTGCCGCAGAAAGTCCGCATTGGTGCTCCCGTCACCGGTATTCCATTCAATGAACACCACATCGGCCGTGCGGCTGGAGAGGTCGGGGACGCCAATGTGCTGCCATTCCCCACTCGTGCGCACATCAAGGAGCACGCTGTCAGCATCCAGCAGTTCCCACGCGGCCTGGGGGCTGAGATCCCCTGCGCGGCTCACGCGGTTTCCCCGCCGGCGTCGTGCGCAGATTCAAGGCCATCCACGGCCGAGGTCACGGCGGCATCGGCAAGGGCAATGGCGTGGGGTAGAACAACTGCCTGGGCGCAGATGACCTGGCCGGCATTGCCCGTCACGGCCGGGCTGCCGTGCAGCACATATCCCTGCGCCAGGGCGGCGGAGATGCGCTCGCAAAAGGACCTGTCATCGGGGCCGGTGATGAGCCTGTAACTTAGGGGGGATTCGTCCGCGGACATGGTGACTCCTCAAGTGCAGCTGGCACGCAGCAAGCGGGAATTGGTGCCGAGGCGCGGGCCTTGATGTGCTCTCGCGTCGCAGGGTGGATCACGCTTGCAAACGGTCAGCCACGGGTAGCTGGGTTTGCCGAGTATTCACCTGAGGCACCCCGCCGGAAAGAGGGTTGCCGGCCAGCAAGTCAGGGCTTGGCGCTGGCACTCGTTACTCACCTTGAAAGTAACACAACCGCCCGCCGTGACGGCAGCTGGGACGCTTTTATAGCGCCAGGTTACATCAGGGCAATGGTGGCCACGGCAAAGCATGCACGTCAATATGCGCCCACCCCGCAAACCACCTCCCCCGCAGGGTTTGGGGCCGTGAGGCCCGCGTGGGCCATGCCGCCGTGTTTTGCCACTGCCCGCTAAAGGGTTTGTGCCAGCAGCGCTGACAGTTCCGCGGTCAACACCTGCCGGATCCCGGCCGTCCCAACACTGTGCCCGTCAATGGTGTTGATGGGGGCGAGCAGGCGAATGCTGGAAATGAGCCAGGCGGCGTCGGCGTCGAGCAGATCCTCTGGCGTCACCGGGCCGTACCCCAGTTCCCAGCCGGCGTCCCGCGCCGCGGCAAAAAGTGCGCCCTGGGTGGTGCCGGGCAGTATCCCGGTGTCCAGGTGGGGGGTGATGAGCCGTTTGACAGGGTCGCCGGAATCGTCGGAAATGTGGGCCAGCAGCACCGAGGAGGTGGGGCCTTCCAGGACCAATCCGTCACGGCTGGTGAAAATCACGTCGTCGGCGCCTTCACTGTGCGCGTGCCGCAGGGCTGCCATGTTCACCGCGTAGGAGAGGGTTTTGGCGCCCAGCAGCAGCCAGGGGGCACGGGCGGCAATGTCACTGTCATAACCGCGTTCCAAAAGCATTACGTCCAGGCCCTTTTCCCGCTGGGCCGCCAAGGCCGGGGACACCGTGCTGACGGCCACCCACGCGGTGGCCCGATGGGCGCCCTCGGGTCCGCGGGTGGCGGTGAGCCGCACCGTGCACTGGCGATCCTGGGACTCCGGTGTGGCGGCAAGGGCATGGAGGATGGCTGCCTGCCACGCCCCGGCGTCCGGGATGGTGAGATCCATGAGCTCCGCCGACGCCGCCAGGCGTGCCAAATGCGCTCCGAGCTTCCGCGGGGCGCCCTTGACGGCCAGGAGCGATTCAAAAATCCCGTCGCCGCGCGTGAGGCCCTGGTCCGTGGCCATGATGGCGGGTGCTGCAGGGTCGGCCAGACGTCCGGCGGGATGCTGGGGGTCCAGAAAAACCAGTGTTGTCATGCCTTGAGCTTAGCGCCGGGGCCGGGAGCCAGGGCAGGGCCCGGCACGGAGCCGAGGCCGCCTAGGGTAATGTCACCATGAGGGAAATGGCCGGATTAACAGGAGAACATGCGTGATTTCGACAATCTTCAGTTTGCCTGTGGACACAAGTTTTTGGCTCTCGGCGCTTATTTTGCTTCTGGATTTGGCAATCCGCATAGTGGTGCTGGGCATCATCCCCGGAAACCGCCGCCCCACCACGGCCATGGCCTGGCTGCTGTGCATATTCTTCCTGCCGTATGTTGGGCTGGTTTTGTTCCTCATGTTCGGCAACTTCCGCCTCTCCCGACGCCGCCGGGAAACGCAGCAGGCGGTCAACGCCCGCGTGGTGGAGGGCACCGCTGACATTGCCTCCCAGGTGCAGAGCTACGAGGGGCCCACCTGGGTGAAATCGGTGATGCAGCTTAACCAGAACCTGGGTTTCTTCCCTGCACTGGGCGGCAATTCCGTGCAGTTGCTTCCCGGCTATCAGGAGTCGCTGGACGCCATGGCCGATGCGGTGGGCCAGGCGAAGGAATACGTCAATGCCGAGTTTTACATCATGAGCACCGACGGTTCCACCGAGAAATTGTTCTCCGCATTGGAGGCCGCCGCTGCGCGTGGGGTGCGGGTGCGCGTGCTTTTTGACCACATTGGCTCCCTGCGCGTGCCGGGCTACCGCCACATGATCAAACGGCTCAAATCCAGTGGCATTGAATGGCGCCGGATGTTGCCGCTGTTGCCTGTGAAGGGCCAGTGGCGCCGGCCGGACCTGCGCAACCACCGCAAGATCCTGGTGGTGGATGGCCGGGTGGGATTTACCGGCTCACAAAATGTCATTGAACCGTCATACCGCAGGAAGGGCAATCGCAAGGTGGGCCGCAAGTGGGTGGAACTCATGTCGCGGCTTGAAGGTCCCATCGTGGGGACCTTGAACGTCATGTTCGCCACTGACTGGTCCTCCGAAACCGAGGAAACCCTTGAATCCCAGCTGGCAAGCTACCACTGGGATTCCTTTTCCGGCGGTTCGCTGTGCCAGGTGATCCCCAGCGGGCCCGGCTTTGTCACGGAAAACAACCTGCGGCTGTTCAATACCTTGCTGTATTCGGCCGAAGACCGCATCACCATCTCCAGCCCGTACTTTGTGCCGGATGACTCCCTGCTGTATGCCATCACCACTGCGGCCCAACGCGGGGTGAACGTGGAGCTCTTTGTGTCCGAACAGGGGGACCAGTTCCTGGTGCACCACGCCCAACGCTCCTACTACGAGGCGCTTTTGAAAGCCGGGGTGCGCATTTATTTGTACCCCAAGCCCGCTGTGCTGCACGCCAAACACATCACCGTTGATTCCGAGGTGGCCATCATCGGCTCCTCAAACATGGACATGCGCAGCTTCTCCCTGAACTTGGAGGTCACCGTCATGATGATTGACGACGGCGTGGTTCAGCGCATGCGCCAGGTGGAGGACGACTACCGTGCCGTTTCGCGGGAACTGCTGCTCGAGGAGTGGGTGAACCGCCCCATTATGGCCCGTTACGTTGACAATGTGGCGCGCTTGACGGCCACCATTCAATAATTCGCGCACCTGCGCGCAGGTGCGGCTGCATCAACCCGGAAAGTCTGCACCCAGGGTGGAAAGGACCCCGTGGGCCTTGGCTTGGATTTCCTGCCATTCGGCCTCGTCATTGGAATCAGCCGTGATGGCACCGCCGATGCCCAGGGAAAGGTCCGTGCCGCCGTCGGGGGTGTCCTGGCAGAGCAGCGTGCGGATCACCACCGACAGATCCGTTGCGGCATTGAGTGAGAAATACCCGATGGCACCGGAGTAGATGCCGCGCGGGCCGGATTCCAGGGCAGTCAAAATGGCCATGGTGCTGATTTTCGGTGCCCCCGTCATGGAGCCGGCCGGAAATGCCGCGGCGACTGCCTGTGCCCGGGAACTGCCCGGCGCCAGTTGCGCCTCAATGGTGCTGACCAGCTGATGCACGGTGGCGTAGCTTTCAATGGCACACAGCCGCGGGACCTGCAGGGTATGGGCAAGGGCGAATCGCGAGAGGTCATTGCGCAGCAAATCCACAATCATGATGTTTTCCGCCCGGTCCTTCAAGGAGCCGGCTAAATCGGCCTTGAGCGCAGCATCCACTGCCGGATCCCCGTCGCGGCGGCGGGTGCCCTTGATGGGTTCGGCCCGCATCAGCCCGGCGGCATCGATGCGCAAAAACCTCTCCGGGGAGGTGCTCGCCACGCTCGTGGAGCCAAAGCGCACAAAAGCGGCAAAGGGGGCCGGGTTGTCCACGCGCAATGCCCGGTAGCTGTGCCACGGATCAATGCGGTGGCTGCTGTGGGCCTCCAGGGCAGTGGTGAGGCAGACCTCGTAGCTGTTGCCGTCGTGGATTTGCGCCTGGGCGGCGGCAATCATCTCCTTGTAACGGCGCTCGCCGTCACGGACCGTGAACTCCGGGGCGCGGAAGGGCCGCTGTTCCGTAATGGGGCCGGCCGCATGAACACCTTCCGCCGCGGAGCGGACCGCCTGTTCAAATGCGGTGGCCTCCGCGATGGTTCCAGGGTGGTGTGCATCCGTCAAGGTCAGGGCATACAGGCAATTTTCCTGATGATCCAGCACCACCGCCTGGCCGGCGAAAATCAACGCAGCATCGGCAAGGGTCCCCGCACGGGGGGTGGAATTTTCCGCACGGTGCCAATCCTGACGGTCGCTGTCGCCCCCGGTTTCAGCCTTCAGCCCATACCCCAACCAGCCCAGCCAGCCGAGCGTGAAATCGCCCGGGTAATGCTGCGGCGCACGCACGGCCCTGCGGCCCCACACGGAATCCAACCAGCGAAAAAAAGGCCCCCGGATGCGTGTGGTGACGTCTCCGGCCGTCACGGTGGTCAAGCCTCGGGTGTGCTGCGCGATTTGGCCAAAGCACCCGGCGGGATCGGCCATGATGGAGAAACGGGAGCGGTCAGCCGCGGCATCCCCCCAGGAATCAACTCCGGAAACCTCCGCCAGTGAACTGTCCAACCACACCGCGTTTTCCGAGGCTCCATACAGGGCCTGAAAAAGTTCGGCGGCCGGCGGGGCCGCATTAATGCGCAGGGCCGAAAACTCCAGGCCGCGCCGCCGCGCCAGTTCCGGAGCCAGGAGATGTTCCAGGGCCGGCAGCTGCGTCAAGGCATCGAGCACCGGTCCGGGGGCGTTGGCCACGCCGGCGGTGGCATCGACCACAATGTCAGCAAAGGTGGGCAGCCCGGACCCGGCCAACAACTGCTCCTCCTGCCCTGCCCACAACTCCCAAAAGGGTGCATACATTTCACCGTCACGCTCCAGCGCACGCTGCCTGCGTGCCTGGCTGGGTGCATCAACCCAAATGACGGCGTCCAGGAATTCCGCTGCCCGGCCATGGGATGAACCAACACCTTCCAACACCACCACCGGGGCAACTGCGGTGGTGCGGGCGGCGCCGTCGTGCTGGCCGGCCCAGTCCCACTGCGTCCATGTGGCTGGGCGGCCCTGGCTGAGCGGGGCCAGCACGGTTTCAATGTAGCGTTCCACACCTCCGGCCAGACCGTCCCAGCCGGGGTACACGTCCTCAAGGTGAAACAAGGAGACGGGGCGGTGCGTGCGCAGCAAAGCTGCCAGTTCCACGGCCAAGGTGGTTTTCCCGGCGCCGGAGCGGCCATCAATGGCAATGAGCACCGGGCGCTGCCTAGCCACGGGCATGCGCCAGGATTCCTGGAATGGCGGCGGCAATGAGCTGCCAGCTGGCATCAAAGTCCTTGTCATCGCCGTACCAGGGATCATAAATGCCCTGCTGTTGCATCCCGGCACCCGAAACCTCCGGGTCAAAGGAGCGCAGCATCCGCACCTTGCCGGCAGCTTCAGGGGTGGGGGCCAAGGCCTGCAGGGCATGGAAGTGGTCGGTGTCCAACGCCAGGATCAGCTCGCGTTCGGCAAACCATGCCGGGTCAAATTGACGGGCGGTGTGGTTGGAGACCGCTATGCCGTGGCGGGCCAGGACGCCGCGGGCACGCGGATCAATGGGATTGCCCACTTCCCACGCGCTGATCCCGGCGGAGTCCACCACCACATCAACCCCCGCCTGCTGTGCCGCCTGGGCCACCATGAACTCGGCCATGGGGGAGCGGCAAATGTTGCCGGTGCAGACGGTGGTGATCCTAAAGGGGGTGGTCATGGCGCAAGTCTATCCGCGGGCGCGCCTCACAGCAGCGCCAGCAAAACGCCCACGGCAATGAACAGGCTGCCAAAAATCCGGTTGAGCAGCACCTGGCCGCGTTCGCTGTTGGTGAGGTGTTTGAGCTGCTTGGCACCGGCGGCAAAAAGAAACCACATGATGACAATGTCAATGGCCACGATCGTGGCCGTCAACACCAAATATTGCTGCCAGAGGGGCTCCCCGGGACGGATGAACTGCGGGATGACCGCCAGGAAGAAGACTATGGCCTTGGGATTGAGCAGGTTCACCCACGCCCCACGCCGAAGCATGGACAGGCCCCGCTCGGGAAGGGGGCTGCCGGCGTCGAAGGGTTCCGGCGGGGCCAAGATCTTCCGCACGCCCAGGTACACCAGATAGGCCGCGCCCGTGTAGCGGATGAACATAAAAAGCAGCGGCGAATTGGCGACCACAAGGCCCACGCCCGCCGCCACGATGATGATGTGGATGACCAGCGCCAGCTGCTGGCCCAAAATGCCCCACATGGAACGTCGAAATCCCGCGGTGAGGGCGTTGGACATGGTGTTGATGGCGCCTGCGCCCGGGGTGACGCTGATCATGACGCCGGTGCCCACCAGGGCCAGCCAAAGGGAGAATTGCACCCATCCAGCCTACCGTTGCCGCTTGGCGCCGCAGCGGCCTTCCTGCCCGGTGGGCGGCTCCGTCGGGCCGGAAGTCCCCCTGACCTGCCCGGGACGTTCGCCCAGCGCGAAAGTTGAGCCGGGTACGCTCAACTTCATTTGACATGATGCCGAGCCTGAGTAAAGTTGAGTGCAGAACGCTCAATACCGCTGATTGGGCGAGCCGTCAGCAGACGGAAGTTCAGACAGCGGCTCATGAAAGGAACCACTTATGTCACGTGCCGTAGGTATTGACCTCGGAACCACCAACTCCGTCATCTCCGTTTTGGAAGGTGGCGAGCCCACAGTCATCGCCAACGCTGAAGGCGGCCGCACCACCCCTTCAGTTGTTGCCTTCTCCAAGACCGGCGAGGTCCTGGTTGGCGAAATTGCCAAGCGCCAGGCCGTCAACAACATTGACCGGACCATTGCCTCCGTCAAGCGCCACATGGGCACCGACTGGAACGTCGCCATTGACGACAAGAAGTACACGGCGCAGGAAATCTCCGCCCGCACCTTGATGAAGCTTAAGAACGACGCCGAAGCGTACCTGGGCGAAAAGGTCACCGACGCCGTCATCACCGTCCCGGCCTACTTCAACGACGCCGAGCGCCAGGCCACGAAGGAGGCCGGCGAGATCGCGGGCCTGAACGTGCTGCGCATCGTCAACGAGCCCACCGCGGCTGCTTTGGCCTACGGCCTGGAAAAGGGCAAGGAAGACGAACTCATTCTGGTCTTCGACCTCGGTGGCGGAACCTTCGACGTATCCCTGCTGGAAGTGGGCAAGGACGAGGACGAGTTCTCCACCATCCAGGTCCGCGCCACCCACGGTGACAACCGCCTTGGCGGCGACGACTGGGACCAGCGCGTTGTGGACTTCCTGCTGAACCAGCTCAAGGTCAAGGGCATCGACCTGTCCAAGGACAAGATCGCCCTGCAGCGTCTGAAGGAATCGGCTGAGCAGGCCAAGAAGGAACTTTCCTCCTCGACCTCCACCAACATTTCCCTGCAGTACCTCTCCGTGACCGCCGACGGTCCCGTCCACTTGGATGAGCAGTTGACCCGCGCCAAGTTCCAGGACCTGACCAAGGACCTGCTGGAGCGCACCAAGAAGCCGTTCAATGACGTCATCAAGGAAGCCGGCATCAAGGTTTCCGACATTGACCACATTGTGCTCGTGGGTGGTTCCACCCGCATGCCGGCCGTGACCGAACTGGTCAAGGAACTGGCCGGCGGCAAGGAACCCAACAAGGGCGTCAACCCGGATGAGGTCGTGGCCGTTGGTGCCGCACTGCAGGCAGGCGTGTTGAAGGGTGAGCGCAAGGACGTTTTGCTCATTGACGTCACCCCCCTGTCCCTGGGCATTGAAACCAAGGGCGGTGTGATGACCAACTTGATCGAGCGCAACACGGCCATCCCCACCAAGCGTTCGGAGACCTTCACCACCGCTGATGACAACCAGCCCTCGGTGGCCATCCAGGTCTTCCAGGGCGAGCGCCAGTTCACCCGCGACAACAAGCCGTTGGGCACCTTTGAGCTCACCGGCATTGCCCCGGCTCCCCGCGGCGTGCCCCAGGTTGAGGTCACCTTCGACATTGACGCCAACGGCATCGTCCACGTCTCCGCCAAGGACAAGGGCACCGGCGTGGAGCAGTCCATGACCATCACCGGCGGCTCCTCATTGTCCAAGGACGACATTGAGCGCATGGTCCGCGAAGCCGAGGAGCATGCAGCCGAGGACAAGGAACGCCGCGAGGCAGCCGATCTGCGCAACTCCGCCGAGCAGCTGCACTACTCGGTGGACAAGGTCCTGGCCGACAATGACGACAAGCTCTCCGACGAGGTCAAAAACCCCGTCAAGGAGGATGTCACCGCCTTGAAGACCGCCCTGGCCGGCGACGACGACGCAGCCGTAAAGACCGCGTTTGAGAAGCTGCAGGCGTCACAGTCCTCACTGGGTGAGGCCATTTACGCCGCCGCCCAGGCGGACGCCGCCACGGCCGACGCCGGAGAGCCTTCCGAAGGTGCCCCGGCCTCCGAGGCTGGCGCTGACGAGGACATCGTCGACGCCGAGGTTGTTGACGAAGACGAAAAGAAGTAGCCATGGCTGACTCAGTGAATCCGGCAGCGGACGAGCCCGAGGAGCCCGTGGAGCCGTCCCAGGCCCCCGCGGGGGATGCGGCGGAAGCTGCTGAAGGTGATGCGCTTTCCCAGGCGGAGGAGATCCTCAACGGTGTTGAGGTTCCTGCCGAGGAATCCGTGGCCCAAGGCAGCGAGGCGGACGTGGCCATCGAGTTGAAAAATGACCTGCTGCGTCTTCAGGCCGAGTACGTCAACTACCGCAAGCGCGTGGAGCGTGACCGGGCCGTTGCCGGACAAATGGCTGTCATTGGGGTGCTGAACTCGCTTTTGCCCGTGCTTGATGACATTGACGCCGGCCGCCTGCATGGTGATATTGCCGATGGACCGTTTGCGGCCATTGCCACCAAGCTGGAGACCGCATTGGCCACCTACGGCTTGGAAAAGATTGACACCACCGGGGTCGCCTTTGATCCCACAGTGCATGAGGCGTTGATTCAGCAGCCTTCGGCCGAGGTGGAAATCGACACCGTCAGCCAGGTGCTCCGCAACGGCTACAAGAGCGGCGAGCGTATTTTGCGCGCCGCACAGGTCATCGTCGCAGTACCCGAATAAACAATGACGCCCTCCCGGGCTGGATGCGCACCAGCGGATCCGGGCCGGGAGGGCGCGCAGTTCCCACAACTTTTGGAAAGGAGGCGTCTTGGCAAGTCAGGACTGGGCGGAAAAGGACTTCTACAAGATTCTTGGGGTATCCAAAGATGCATCGGATGCCGACATTAAGAAGGCCTACCGAAAATTGGCCCGCAAGCACCACCCGGATACCAACTCCGGTGATGCTGCGTCGGAAAAGACTTTCAAGGACGTCTCCGAAGCGTATTCAGTGCTTTCGAGCAAGGAGGACCGCGAGCAGTACGACGCCATTCGTGCCATGGGTGGCGGTGCACGTTTCACGGCCGGCGGCGCCGGCCAGGGCGCGGGTGGTTTTGAAGACGTCTTCGGGGACCTCTTTGGCGGCGGACGCACTGCCCCACGCGGCAATCCGGGATTCGGCGGATCGGGCCTGCCCCCGGAATTTGCCGACCTGTTTGGCGGTGGCTTCGGCGGGGGCGGTTTTGGCGGGGGCGGTTTTCAACCCACCCCCACCAAGGGGGCCGACCGCACGGCAAGCACCTCCATTTCCTTTGGCGGTGCCATCAAAGGCACCAAAATTGGTCTGCGCGAGCCCAATGGCGAGGTCATTGACGTGCGGATTCCGGCCGGCATCAAGGACGGGCAAAAAGTGCGGGTCAAGGGCAAGGGCCACCCCGGGTCCGCCGGAGCCGGGGACCTGATGGTCACCGTCAAGGTCAAGCCCCACGACTTCTTTGTCCGGGACGGGGACAACATCCGCGTGCACGTGCCTGTGACGTTCCCGGAGGCAGCGCTCGGCGCGGACATCAGCGTGCCCACGCTTACCGGGGATACAGTGCGGGTGCGTGTCCCGGCCGGAACGCCTCCGGGCCGCACCTTGCGCGTCAAGGGCGCGGGGGTCAGGACCAAAAAGGGCGACGGCGATCTGCTCGTCACCATTGATGTGGCAGTTCCCCAAAAGCTCAACAAGGAAGCCGAGGAGGCTGTGCGTGCCTTTGCTGCCGCCACAGCCGATGGCGATCCCCGCGGGGCGCTGAAGGACAAAGCCAAGCTTTAACGAAGGTGGAAGGCCGCCAGTGCGCCTGTCGGAGGATGCCTTGGCAAATCCCGGCAGGCGCGGACGCCAAACCGGGTTGTTTGCACCATTCGTACCACCGGCGCCGTCGGGCAGGGCCACAAGGAGGGAAGCCGCCATGATCAACGATCCGCACGCACCGATTTTTGTGATTTCCGTGGCAGCCGAGCTCGCTGAAATGCACCCCCAGACGTTGCGGCAGTATGACAGGCTTGGCATTGTCCAGCCCAGCCGCGCGCCGGGACGTGCCAGGCGCTATTCCCAACATGACATTGAGATGCTCCGTGAAGTGCAACGGCTCTCCCAGGAGGGCGTGTCGCTGGAAGGCATTCGGCGGATCATGGAGTTGGAAAACCAGGTCGACGCCCTGCGCGCCAAGGTCAGGGAGCTGGCCGGGGAGTTGGAAGCGGTTTCCGCCCACATGGCCTCACACCCCATGCGCAGCCACGGCCGTGTTTTCGCCGCCGGGCTGACCGGCGGCGACATTGTGGCCTTGGCCCGTGGCCAACGGCCCCGCCCCCGCAGCCAGGCCGTCATGGTGTGGCGGCCGCAGCGCCCCCGGGAGTAGACCGGCGCGGTTGATCCACCACCGGTCCGCGCTGCAGCCGTGCCAGCCCCCAGGCCCGGCGGCAGCGGCGCCGCGGCTAGGCGAAGGGATCCACCAAGCCTGCCCGGATCCCCCAGAGCACTGCCTGCAGGCGGTCCTTGGCAGCAATTTTCTGCAGCAGGCCGGCCAAGTGGTATTTCACGGTGGTTGATTCAATAAACAACCTCCTGCCAATTTCGGCGTTCGTCAAACCTTCCGCCAGCAGGACCAGCACGTCAAGCTCCCGGGCCGTGAGGTTGTGCGCCGGGGCATCCTGCCGGCTCCCGGGCCCCGGTTTCCGGTTCGCAAACCGGCGCAGCACCCGTCGGGTGATGGCCTGGTCAAGGGTTCCTCCGCCGGCCGCCACGGAGCGGATGGCGCCCAGCAGGGCCTCTTCCTCCGCACCCTTGAGCAGGAAACCGGCTGCTCCAGCCTCGAGGGCGGCAAACACGTCCTCGTCAATGTCAAAGGTGGTGACCACCAGCACCTCGGTGTTCAGGGCGGGATCGGCGGTGATCCTTCGGGTGGCTTGGATGCCGTCCATGTTGGGCATGCGGATGTCCATGCAGACCACGTCGGGCCTCAGCTCGCGGGTCATCCACAGGGCCTCGACGCCATCGCTGGCCTCACCCACAACATTGATGTCGGCTTCCGCCCCGGCAATGACTGCCAGGCCGGCCCTGACAATGGCCTGGTCGTCGGCAATCAGCAGCTTGATCACTGTGTGTTCCTGTCATTTTCGAGGGGAATTTCCAACACGTTGCGCCATCCGCCGCCGCTGAGGCGTGCAGTGCTCAGCTGTCCGCCGACCAAATCGGCGCGTTCCTGCATGCCGGAAATGCCGTAGCCGCTGTCCGTGGGGGCCGCTGCCGGTGCAGCCCTTGCAGCCTGTGCCGCCCCATTGTGGACAGTGATGCGGACCAGGGCGGGCAGGTACTGGATATGAACGTCGCTGACGGCTCCGGGCGCATGCCGTGCGGCATTGGCCAGCGACTCCTGAACCATGCGGTAGCCGGCGGTCTCGGCCAGGGGACCCAGCCGGCGGGGATCCCCGTCCACCCGTAAGTCCACCAGCTGCCCACGGCCCTGGGCGCTGTGTACGAGCGCCGGAACCCGCTTCAGGGCCGGCAGGGGCGGCGGCTGGGCAAGGGACCCGGACCCGTGGTCTTCGTCGCTGCGCAACAGGCCAACGGTGCGGCGCAGATCGGCAAGCGTGGTGCGGGCGTCCTGCTGCACGGTGCGCAGCAGCTGGCGGCTGCGGTCGGGCTCGGTGGTGATCAGGGCCGAGGCAGCCTGGGCGCCCACGATGATCCCGGAGAGGTGGTGTGCTGCAATGTCGTGCAACTCGCGGGCCATGGCTGTGCGCACCTGCGTCAGCTCCCTTTCAACCTCGTGCGCGCGTTCACGGGCTGCCAGATCTGCACGGTCCCGCAGCGCCGTCACCAGCTTTTCGCGGGAGAGGAAGAATTCCGCCAGGGCCGCCGGAACCGCGTATTGCAGGAGGGGGCGTGCGACGGCGAAGGCCACGATCGCCGCCGGCGCAAATGAACCCGCCGTCCACATGGCTGTGCCACCAATGACCAGGGTGGCCAGGGCTGCCGCCCCAAGGACCTGGTGGCGGGTGCGGGACTGGCCGTCACGAAGCAGGGAATATGTGGCAATCATGACCGCCAGGGCGCCGGCACCCAGCTCGCCGCCGGTCAGCTGCAAAAGTATGCAGTCCAGCACCACCACCAGCGCAAAGGCTGCCGTGGGGGTGCGCTGGCGCAAAAGCAGCGCCACCGCCTGCAAAAAGATGAGGGCCGCAGCCACGGGGGCCGGAATGGGCGCCGCCACGGGCTCAGGGAAGCCCACCAGCAGCTCGGCGCCCAGGTAACCCGCGGCCAGGGCCAGAATCAACACTGGCGGGACCGCTGTCCGCCATGAAGCGGCAGCGGTGCGCGTTCCTTTCACTGGCATGCTCCCAGTCAATCACGGGCAGGCACCGGCACAGCGCCGGCGCCTGCCCGTAACGGCGGTTTTCTTCAGCTCCCGCACAGTGCCGCATCGAGTGCGTCAACGACGGCCTGGTACTTCGCCAGCAACCGCGCCTCATCGCTCATGTCCACAAGCGCCCAGGGCAGGGCTGTCACCGCAATTGTGACAGCGGTTCCATCGGGACCTACGGCGTTGCGGGTCTGGGTCCCGGGAATGTCGCCGCCATGGCCCCAAGCGAACCCGCCGCAACTCAATGGAAAGCCTTGCAGTCCGAGGCCGTAAACCGCCTTTGGCCATAACTCGTCACCGGCAGGCACGCCGCTTTTCATGGCTTCCAGGCTGGCTTCGCTGACAAGGTCACCGTTGAGCAGTTTTTGGCTAAAGCGGTTCAAATCACCCGGTGAGCTGACCATGGCGCCGGCAGCCCAGGCAAATGAAGGGTCCATCTCGGTGATTTCACGCAGTTCCCCGAGGGTGTCCTGATGGTACCCCTGGGGATGGGCGCCGCGAAGGCCTTTTTCCCCCGGCACGGGAAAATAAGTATGGGTCAAGTCCAGCGGGCCAATGATCCGCTCCTGGATTTGTTCATGCAGCACCCGGGAGGTCAGTTTTTCAATCAGCAGGCCCAGCACCACATAGTTCGTATTGCTGTATTCCCAGCGTTCCCCGGGCGCGAAGACGGCCGGTTTCGTCAGGGCAATGTCCAGCAGTGCCCGCGGGGCGAGGTAGGAGTTTTGCGCAGCAAAGGCGTCGGCGGCGATCTCCGCGGCGTACTCCGGAAGTCCACTTGTGTGCTGGAGCAGCTGGCGCACGGTGATGTTTGCCCCGGCAATGCCGTCACCGGTGACAAGGCCGGGCAGGTAGCTCTCAATGGGTTCATCGAGTTCGACCCTGCCTTCCTCCATCAACTGGAGCACGATCGTGGCAACATACATTTTCGTGTTGCTGCCAATGCGCACTTCACCGTCGACAGCTGGTGCCGCCCCGGACTTCCGGTCCCCCAGGCCCACCGCAACGTCCAGCTGCCGTCCCTCCGCCGTCGTAACGGCTGCGAGGACGGCCGGGAATCCTTCCCCCACCAGGCTCTGCATGCGGTTTGCCAGCGGCGTCGGCTGGGAATTTCCCGCCTCGATCCGGCTCCAGGCCCCAAAGGCCACTGCCCCGGCCACCAGTGCACAGAGGGTTGCGACGGCGGTGAGGGTGCGTCCGTGCCGTTTGGCTTTGACGGCGGGGTGGGGTTTTTCATGATTCATGGCGGGCTCCTTGAATTGCTGTCATGGGGTGTTTGAGGGTTGCCTTTAGATGTCCCGGCGGTGCAGTGCCAGGGCAGCGATGGCAAGCGCTGTCCCCGTCAATGCCAGAAGTGCCGCACTTGCCACAGGCGTTGAAATGCCAGCCGGCCCCGTGCCTATCACTGCATTGCACAGGGTCAGGGGCATCAGCTGGGCCCAGAGCGGCATGCTGCCGGCAATCAACACAGCCACTGATTGGATGATCATTTCCAGAAGTAAAAGACCGAGCATGAGCAGCACGGCCGCGAGCTGGTTTTTGGCTGCAATGCCCACGGCAAGGGCAATGATGGTGAGGCAGGCGACGGCAAGTGCACTGCGCAGCAGCACTGCAACGGCCGCAGCGGGTTCAATGGCCAGGGCTGTGCCGGCGAAAGCCAGTGTCAGCAGCAGCGTTGCACTGGCCGCAACAGCCAGCACCGCGCCGGCAACAAGGCCTGCAACACCGGCCGCGGCGGCTTTTGCCGCCAGGATGCGCAGGCGTTTGGGCTGCGCGAGTGCGGTGGTGACAATGCCGCCAAAGCGGTAGTCGCTGGTGCCGGCGAGGACACCCATGAGAACAATGGCAATGACCGCAATGCCAAGGGATCCGGTGCTGTCATTTGTTCCCAGCGGGCCAAGCAGCGCGAGCTGGCCGGCAGCTGTTTGCAGATCGGGTGTGGGGATGGCGCCGCCGAGTGCCTCCGGCCCTGGTCCAATTTGACCCGATGCCAAAGCCGGCAAAAGCAGGACGGTCAGGAAGTGGGTGGCCATCAACCCGGCAACGCCGACTGCCAGGGCAATCTTCGACGCCGGAAGGGTCGTGATTTTCAAGAGTTCCGCACGTAACATCAGCGCATCACCGACTGGTTTCCGGTCAATTCCAGGTAGAAGCCCTCAAGGTCCCCGCCCCGCTGGGACAAGGCTTCGGCCAAGGTCATGTCCGCGACAACACGCCCGGATTGCATGACAATGACGTCATCTGAAATTTGCTGCACGTCGGCAAGGACGTGGGAGGAGAGCAGCACGGCGCCGCCGGCATCGGCAAACTCCCGAAGCCGCCGCCTGAGCCAATGCATGCCGGCAGGATCAAGGCCGTTGGCAGGTTCATCCATGACCAACAAAGCGGGCGAACCCAGCAGGGCGGCTGCGAGTGCCAGGCGTTGCCGCATGCCCAGCGAATACTTGCCGATTTTGCGGTCGGCCGCCGCCGTCATGTCCACTTCCGCGAGCACAGCATCGATGCGGGCCGCTGCAACACCAGCTTGTGCGGCGGCGATGCGCAGCTGCTGCCTGCCGGATCGCGCGGGATGCAGGCCCCCGGCGTCGAGCACGGTGCCAACGCTTTGCAGTGGCTGGCGCAGGGCAGCGTAGGGGCGTCCGTGAACCAGCGCGTCCCCGCCGTCGGGGGCCGCCAGTCCCAGCAGCATGCGGATGGTGGTGGTTTTGCCGGCGCCGTTCGGTCCGAGCAGGGCAACGACCCGTCCGCGGGCCACCGTAAAGCTCACGTTATTGACGCCGGCGCCGCCGGGGAAATGCTTGGTCAGATGCCTGGCTTGCAGGGGAATTGATTCATTGGTGGTCATGAATCAAGTCTTCCGGGCACGGGCCTTGTCCGCCCCGCCCGCGTGGCCAGCCTTTACTGGCCGCGCGGACAGTCTCGGTCAAGCCAGCGGCGCCCCCGGGGTCAGTCGCTGAAGAGCCCGGCCAGGTCGGTGCTGGTCAAAGCGCCGCTGGAGAGGGCGTCGCCGCTCATCACGTCGGAGAACAACTGCGATTTTTTGGCCTTCAATGCCATGACCTTTTCCTCGATGGTGTCCTTGGCCACCAGGCGGTACACCATGACGTTCTTCTTTTGCCCAATGCGGTGGGTCCGGTCCACGGCCTGTGCCTCCGACGCCGGATTCCACCAGGGATCCAAAATGAAGACGTAGTCGGCCTCCGTCAGGTTCAGACCAAAACCACCTGCCTTGAGGCTGATGAGGAACAATGGCGCATCTCCGTTTTTAAACTCATCGACGACCGCCGCCCTGTTCCTGGTGCCGCCGTCCAAGTAGGTGAAGGGGATGTTCTCGGCAACGAGGCGCTCCCGCACCTTCCCCAAAAATCCCGTGAACTGGCTGAAAATCAAGGCCCGATGGCCTTCCTTGACCACATCTTCAAGCTGTTCAAACAACACGTCCAGCTTCGAGGAACGCACCCCGGCCTGGTCCGCATCCACCAGTGAGACATCCAGGCTGAGCTGACGCAGCAGCGTCAGGGACTGGAAAATGGTGAACCGGTTTTTGTTCACGTCCTCCAGCAGCCCCAGGATCTTGGCACGTTCGCGTTGCAAATGGGTTTGGTAGATCTTGTGGTGGCGCGGGTTCAGCTCCACTTCCAACACCTGCTCCTGCTTGGCCGGCAGGTCGGCAATGACCTGCTCCTTGGTGCGGCGCAGCATCAGCGGCTTCACCCGGGCCCGAAGCCTGGTGAGCAGGGCGGCGTCGGAATTCTTCTCAATGGGACGCTGGTAGAACTCCGCGAAGCGCTTGGGGCTGGGGAACAGTCCCGGGGCCACAATGGACAGCAGCGCCCACAGTTCCATGAGGTTGTTTTCCATGGGCGTGCCGGTCACGGCCACCTTGAAGGGGGCCTTCAGCTTCCGGGCGCACTGGTAGGCCTTGGACTGGTGGTTTTTCACAAACTGGGCTTCATCCAAAATCAGCCCGGCAAAATCGCGTATGCCGTACTCGGCAAAATCAATGCGGAACAGGGCGTAGGAGGTGATCACAATGTCGGCGCCGGCAAAGAACTGTGCGGCATCGAGTCCGCTTTTGGCAAAGGTCTCCGACACCGTCATGACCTTCAGGCCGGGCGCGAACTTGATGCTTTCACTGGCCCAGTTGCCCACCACCGAGGTGGGGGCCACCACCAGGAACGGCCGGCTGGCCGCGCCCGGCTCCGCGGCGGCCTGCACCTGGCACATCAAGGCCAGGGTCTGCACGGTCTTGCCCAAGCCCATGTCATCGGCGAGCACGCCGCCCAGGCCGTTGCTGTAAAGGAAGTGCAGCCAGTTGAAGCCCTCCAGCTGGTACGGGCGCAAGGTGGCGTTGAGCCCGGCTGGCGCCGGCAGCGGGGTGGGAGGGCCGCCGTCGAGCAGGCCGGACACTGCCGCCCGCCACGCCTGGGCCTGCTCATCAACAATGCCCAGTTGCGCCAGCTCGTCCCACAGGCCGGCTTGGAAGCGGCTGATCCGCAGCTCGCCGTCCTTGCTGTCATTGAGGCTGCGCGCTTCCTCAATGAGGGCGCGCAACTGATGCAGCTCCGGACGGTCAAGTGAGAAGTAGGCGCCACTGGGCAACAGCATGCGGGTGTTGCCGGCAGCCAGGGCGGAGAAAACGGCGGCGAAGGAAACGTACTGCCCCTCCAAGGTGATGACAATGCCCAAATCGAACCAGTCACGTTCATCGGTGGCCTGGGTGGAAATGGTCACCACCGGCGCTTCGGTGACTTCCCGGTAGCTGGCAATGTTTCCGCTGGTCTCAACAACCACCCCGGGCAGTTCCTGCAATTCAGGCAGCACCGTTTCGGTGAACGTGAGGGTGTCCAAGCCGCTCAATTGCGCCGAAGCGGCCAGGGTGGGCTCACCCCACGCTGCGTTGGGCGCTTCACCCAGGGCCGCGATGTGCTCCCAGGGCTGCCCCACGCTCTCAATCAGGCGGGCCTCCGCGACGGTGTCACGGACGGCGCTCTCGCCCCGCTCCGGCCACAACGGCAAGGACGTGACGCGTGTGCCCACGGGGTAATGCCATTCCCAGTGCAGGCGGACAATGTGGTCATTGCCGTACGCCGCCAACAGCGACAGCGTCGGCTCCACATATGCCGGCAGTTCCACCGAATGGTCGGCCGAGACCACCGGTGCCGCCTGCTTCAACTGCGGATAAAACTGGGTCAGGAACTTCTCCCGGGCCTGTTCGGGGATGTGCACGGTTTCCTTGCGCAGGGCAAAATCCAGCATTTGCGCGGAGGCGTTCGCCGGCAATGGTGCCAAGGTGATGGTCTCGCGGGCAAGCGGTGCACGGGCCGGGGCGGCCGTGCCCGCCGCGGGCACGGGGCCGCTTTGCTGGCAAAAGAACAAGCCGCTGGCAGGATTGCCCACCCGGCCAATGATCTCGGCGTCAACGACCACGCCGTCCAGCTCAATGCGGGGGCCAACGTCCAGGCCCTCCGACTCCGCCCGGCTCACATCCAGCTGCAGCCCCGCCTCATGGTCCACAATCCGGACCGGATCGCCGCTGCCTGATTGCACCAGGGCGACGCCGTGCTTGTGCGCACTGCCCAGCAGCTGCCACAGATTGTGCCCGGCAAAATCGTTCAGCGTCAGCCAGGCGCCCGCATTGCCGTGGTTGTAAAGCCGGGGGCTGTGTGAGGACAGGAATTCACTGAGCCATTCCAGCTGCGTGCGGTCATGTGCGCCGCCGTAGGAAAGGTAGCCCAGCGTGCCCCAGCTGACGCCGGTCTTGACCCATTTGCCGCGGCTGCCCATGACCACTGGCCTGACATTCAGCACGGGTTCGGAGGGCACAGTGCCGCCACGGCCGCGGTAGGAAAAGCGCGGCGGCGGAACATGCAGTTCAAATTGCAGGGCCAGGGCCGGAGTGTCCTGGCTGGGCGGTGCGGCGGCGGGCGGGAGCAGGGCCGAGAGGGCCGCCTCCCAGGATTCCACTGCCACATCGCTGGCAGCCGCAGTGGGAGCCGTGTTTTTCTTCCCATCCTTGGCCTTGGCCAGCAGGGTTTCCAAAAAGGTGGGCTCGCGCGGGGTTTCCTCGGGAACGAAGAAATCAGTGAAGGACTCATCCACTTCCGCGGCGGCAATGAGGGCCACCACGTGTTTGCAGTTCTGGCGCACCGGGCAGTTGCAGATCCCCACGCGGCAGGCAATGACGCCGTCGTGTTCACGCACCAGCTTGGCCGTGCTGCGGTACATCTGCGTACCCAGAACCTTGCCGGACAACAAGCCCGTGGCAGGCTCCAGGACAATGTCACTGACACGGCCCTGATCGGCATAGGCGCTGCCCGCGGCAATGGAATTCTCGGTGAACTCGGCGATTCGCGTCAGCAGACGTGAACCGGCGGAGGAGTGCGTCACGAAACTTTTCCACCTGTCGGTTGGGGGTGGTCCAAGAAGGCGAACCACGTCTATCAATCTTACGCAGTAATGACGCCCATGATTACCCGCACGTCCCCGCCCTGTCCGGCCCGTGTCCCGCCCGGAAGCAGGTGCCCCCTGCGGTGCCGGGCTGCGGGCGGGGGATCAGTTGCGGCGGAAGGCAAGGTCGAAAATGACCCGGCCGGCCTTGTGGGCCTTGTTCTCAAAACTGGTCAGGATGCGCCCGTCAAAGCGCGGAGCCCAACCGCCCACCTCATCGGGTACATCGCTTTGTTCGCAATCAACCCCGCTGCGCCGCGCCTGGGTGAGGGGGCTGTCCGCGCCGGCGCGTCCGCCGTCGTAAATATTGGTGAAGTCCGCCGAAGCCGTGCCCACCGCCAGCATTTGTTCGGCGTACGTGGACCAGTCCGTGGCCAGGCGCCACGTGCCGCCCGGGGCCAGGACGCGGGCCACCAGAGGGGCGAAGGTGTCCTTCACCATGCGGCGCTTGTTGTGCTTGGTCTTGTGCCACGGGTCCGGGAAAAAGACCCAGACTTCACTGACGGATCCGGCCGGAAGCATGGTGCCCAGCACCTCGGGTGCGTTGGCCTGCACCACGCGCACATTGCCGAGCCCGTTGGCGACAATCTTTTGAATGGTCTGCGCCAAGCCGGGGGTGTAGACCTCCACGGCCAAAAAATCCTTGTCCGGATTGTTCTTGGCGGCATTGACCACCGCCTCTCCCAGGCCTGAGCCAATCTCCACCACCAGGGGGGCCACGCGGCCAAATTCGGCTGCAGCGTCAAAGACAAAGTCAGGGTGGACGGAGGTGTCTGCAATGTGGCGCGGGACGTCCACAGCCAAGGCGTCGGAGTGGTCTTCCCACGCCTTTTGGCGGCGCCCCTGCAAGCGCGTGCCCCGGCGCACAAAGGAAACCGGCTGGGCATGGTAGGTGCCTGCAGCCGCCTGGCTGCCCGGGGTGATCGGACGGGCCGAACCGTCGGTGGAACGGGGCGCACGTTGCGCCGCGGCTGCAGCTGCTTCAGTGGCGGCGGGGGCCGTGGAGGACTCGGTGGCTGGGGTTTCACTCATCATTATTAAGCGTACCGGGATTCCCAAAACGGGTTCCACGAAGGTGAGGTGTGGCACGAAGGTGCGCTTTGGGCGGCGGATGGCTGCTAGACTGTGATTACTTAATGTGCGATTCGCGCATTCTGCGTCGATGAACGCATGCAACTTGTCCCGCAATTTTGGCTTGCAGCCACCCGCGGTTGACACGCTCTGGCATTGAATCGGCGAACCCATGGTCAAAACTGATCTTGGGACGTTGAACCGCCTTACGAAAGATTTCCTTCTTATATGACAACTTTTGCTGCCCTTGGTGCGCCCAAGGAAATTGTTGCTTCACTTTCCGCCCAGGGAATTGATGAAGCGTTCCCCATCCAGGTCAAGACCCTCCCCGACACCCTCGCAGGCCGCGACGTGTTGGGCCGCGGCCGCACCGGATCCGGCAAGACCATTGCCTTCGCCATCCCGCTGGTGGCCCGCCTGGCCGAACGCGAAGCCCCGTACTTCCGCAAGCCCGGCCGTCCCATGGGCCTGGTGCTGGCACCCACCCGCGAGCTGGCCACCCAGCTGAACAACACCATTGAGCCACTCGCCAAGGCCATGGGTTTGAACACCACCGTCATTTACGGCGGCGTCTCCCAGGCCCGTCAGGAAAAGGCCCTGCGCGCCGGCGTCGACATTGTCATTGCCTGCCCGGGCCGCCTGGAAGACTTGATGAAGCAGCGCATTGTCTCCCTGGAAAGCGTGGAGATCACAGTCCTGGACGAGGCCGACCACATGGCCGACCTCGGCTTCCTGCCCGTGGTCAAGCGCCTGCTGGACACCACCCCCACGCAGGGCCAGCGCATGCTGTTCTCCGCCACCTTGGACAACGGCGTGGACAAGATTGTCCAGCGCTACCTCTCCAACCAGCTCACCCACTCGGTGGACGAGCCCAAGGCCGCGGTCTCCACCATGGAGCACCACGTGCTGGTGGTCAATGACCAGACGGTGAAGAAGCAGGTCATTGTTGAGCTGGCCTCGGGGGCGGGACGCCGCATTCTCTTCATGCGCACCAAGCACCATGCCCGCAAGCTGGCCAAGACCCTGACCGACGCCGGCATCCCCGCAGTGGACCTGCACGGCAACCTGTCACAAAACGCCCGCGACCGGAACCTGGCCGAGTTCTCCACCGGTGACGTGCGCGTCCTGGTCGCCACCGACGTTGCCGCCCGCGGCGTGCACGTCGATGACATTGAACTGGTCATCCACGTGGACCCGCCCACAGAGCACAAGGCTTACCTGCACCGCTCCGGACGCACCGCCCGCGCCGGATCCGACGGCGTAGTGGTCACCTTGACGCTCCCCGAGCAGCAGAACGATGTCAAGAAGCTGATGCGTGCAGCAGGGGTCGACGTAAACTTTGAGCGCGTCACCACCAGCTCACCGGTCATTGCCACCCTGGTCGGCTCGGTTGCCGACAAGGTGGATCCCCGCACCCGTGCCGCACTGCTGGCCGCCAAGGCCCCTGCCCAGGGTGGTGGCACGTCCACTGGTGCAAATGCCCAGCGCAAGCGCGCCCGCACCGGCGCAGCCCCCACGGCCGGTGGCCGCGGTGGCCGCGGTGGCCGGGGCCGTGTCTCAGCTGACGCCAGCGAGCGCCCCGCTGCAGCCAACCGTTCCGAGCGTCGTCCGGCACGTAGCGGCGAAGGTGCATCACGTCCGGCCGGCTCAGGCCGCCCGGCGCGTGACGGCGACGTCGCCCGCGGACGCCGCGCACCCCAGGGTGGTGCCGCCCGTGGCGGTGCCCGCGAAGGGGCCGGTGCCCGCGCCGGATCAAGTGCCGGATCGAGCGTGGCCTGGTCCTCCACCACCGGTGGCACCTCCGGTGGCAGCTTCAACGCCAACGGTGGCGGACAGTCACGCCCGGCACGTTCCGGCGGACCCCGCCGCGCAACGGCGCCGGCGTCAAACCAGCGTCGCAGCCGCTAAAATATCTCGAAACTGATCTGCAGCACGCGGCCACAATGTGTCGAAGCTGCGGGTCAGTTTTGTTTAACGCCCTGTTTGCCCAGGGCGGTGGGCCCGTGGGGCGGTGGGCCGGTGGGGCGGTGCCTCGAATCAGACCCAGAGCTGTTGACTCTGACGCAGCGCTACGTCTGGTTCGACGGCGCTGGGTCTGACTCGACGTTGGACTGCGCAGCGCTGGGTCTGACTCGACGTTGAAGTTGCTGTCCCCGCATCAGTCCGAGGTGGTGGCTTCGGGTGGAGTCAGCCCCACGAAGGGTTCCAAAGCCTGAGTCAATGCTGCTTGATCCTTCGCAGGGACGGCAGTGGCGCCGTAACTAATGGAAATGCTGCGTGCCGGCAAGCCGGAATCCTCAGTTTCCTTGGCGGCGGCGCCCGTGGTGTCCCTGTCCACGTTCACCATATGCAGGACAAGCCACTGCGATCGGGTGTAGGCGGTGCCTTCCCACCACCACAGCCTTTGCGGATCCGCGGTGCCATACTTGTCGATCAGGTCCTTCTGCCAGGAATGGTCGGTTTTGAAATTTTCGTGGTCAAAGAGCAGCTGCACACCCCCAAGCCCATGCTTGGTGGTGATGCGGCTGGTCACGGCCACAATTTCCTCCCACTCGGCGTTGCTGGCCGGGGCGGTGGCACTTTCCCACTGTGTCGAATTGAAGGTGGACGTCATCACCTTGCCCCCATAGCCATTTCCCCCGCCGGGAAACCACGCGGCCTCCCCGCGTGTGCTCCACTCAAAGGCATGCACAGACGTCAGGGCAGCCCGAATGTCAGTCAAAACAGCATCCGAGGTGGCCTGTGCCTCCTCTTGGGTCACTGCATGGGAAAAATCCTCAGGCAACAGACCGGCGCTGACAGGATAATCCTTCCAATTCACAGTGACCTCTTGGCCCGTTTCATTGGTGTAGCTGGTGGTGGGCGGCGCCGCGCACGCGCTTGCTCCCAGCAACAAGGCCACCGATGCCGCAGCAAGCGCTGTCCACCGCCTGTGAGCTGCTGACTTGTTTCCCACTGCATCCCCCTTTTTACGAAGCACAAGAATTCTCAGCCTAGGCTTTGGACTTGCAAGGGGGATCAGTCCTGGGAATGACCTTTTGGTCCCGACGGCGGCAATGAAGTGCTTGCTGCGCGGCGAGTCAGACCCAGGCCTGTTGACTCCGACGTCGCGCTGCGTCTGATTCGGCGGCGCTGGGTCTGATTCGACGTGGGCCGACGTGGCGCGGGCTGAAGTCAGGCCGGGTCAATGCTCAGTACGGCCAAAAAGCCGCGGCCGGAGATTTCGGGGGCTTCCTCGGATCCCACCACGGTGTCGAACTTGCCCAGCCCTTCGGCGGGAGCGGCACCAGCGGTGTCCGCACCACCGGCACCACCGGCAGCCGGGGGTGACACCGTGGCCGAACCGTGCAGCAGCACGGCAAATTGCTCGGCAAAAACCGGGTGGGGCCGCTTTTTGGACAGCTCAATGATCGCGGCGTAACCCTTGAAGGCCCCGCGCCGGGTCATGAGGTGCAGGACCTTCAGTGCGCCGGTGGGAAGGTCCACTGAGGATTGTGCGTCACCGGAAAAGCGGAACGGGCGGTATTTCTCCAGAGCCTGCTCGCTTCCATCCACTGTCAGGGCAATCAAGTCACCGTCCACCACTGCCATCATCCGCTCGCAACCGGCCATGGTGGGGAGCGGGCCGGCCTTCGTGGCGTCGGCCAGACTGATGCACCAGTCCCAATCCTGGGCATTGGGTCCGGCCGCGACCTCACGCGTGGGCCCGGTGGTTCCTGTCGTGGATTTAAGCGAAGCGTAGCGGATGATGTTCATGGTTGGTCGTCCGCGTTCTTTTCGCTGTACACATGCAGGCGCTTGAGGTCTGAGGGACGACGCCGGAGCTTGCGTTTGTAGTAGGACCAACCACCTGTGATGGCCAAGGAGACGGCAAACGCCAATACAATCTTCAACGGCAAGTTGAAGCGGGCAAAGGTGAGCACCAAAATCATGGAGGCAAAGCTGATGAGGTTGACCAGGATGTCCAGCCAGTCGGTCTTATTGTGCATGGGACCAGCTTACGCGGCCCGCATCACAGCTGTTCCCGTTGGGCTGCCACCGTTCGCGGTCACCTGAAGTTGCCAACCAGGCGTTGATTGCTGGGGACAATTTCCTTCCCCAGCGGCATGAGGGAAACAGGGATCATTTTCAAATTCGCGATGGCCAGGGGAATGCCAATGATGGTGATGGCCATGGCGACGGCTGTGGTGACGTGGCCAATGGCTATCCAAATCCCGGCAACCACAATCCAAATGACGTTTCCCACCGTGCTGGCCGCCCCCATGCCGCCGGGCTTGTCCACCACTGTGCGCCCAAAAGGCCATAGTGCGTACCCGGCAATGCGGAAGGAGGCAAGGCCCCAGGGGATGGTGATGATCAGAACGCAGCACAGCAGCCCGGCGGCAAAATAACCCAAAGCCAGCCAGAGACCGCCAAACACCAGCCAAATGAGATTTAAAATTGTCTTCATTGATTCATTGTGCACTGCCGGCCTGGCGCCATGATCGGGGATGCCCCTGCTCTTACCCTGAATGTCCAAAAACCACAGCTCCCACCGGCCCTGCGGTGTTACGCTGATGGGCAAGAGCACAGTTGTAAAAATAACCCTCCAACGGCTAAGGAAAACCGCCACTTCATGGATCCCGTCACCGGTCTATTGATTCTCGCGCTGATTATCATCGCCATTGTCATTGGCGTTGCCATTACTGTTGGCGTGCTGGTGTCCCGCGGTGTTTTAGGTCTTGTGAAGATTTCCAAACCCAAGATCGAGTCCGCCAAGCGCAATGCCTTGAAGGTCCGTGCCGAATCCAGCACCGGGCCGGTGGCAGCCATTTTGAAACAGCGTGTTGCCTTGTCCGAATCCCTGGAAGCCACACGTCGGTCCTTGACTGTCGCGCAGAGCACGGGGCAGTACACGGGCAATCTGGATTCGATTTTCGCCACCCTGGCGCAGGCCGGTGCCGTGGTGGAGCATCAGCTGCTGGTGGCCCAGCAGGAGCCGGATCCGGCAGTCCAGGCCCTCTACACCAAGACCCTTGGCGTGCAGGTGGATCAAATAACCCAGACCGCCGCCGGAATCCGCAATGCCCTGGCCAGCGCCGCCGCACCGGCTGGCACCGCGGACTTGAAGGATCTGACCCGCACCTTGGAAATTGAGGCTGCCATGTTGCAGAACTGGTCCAAAACGTACACCGAGCTCGGCGGCGAATAGAGCCCGGCATGGGATTTCTGGCCCGGCTCGGCAGCTTCTTCGGCGGCGGATCAGCGCGCAGGCGCACCGCCGCCACATCTTCCCGCGAGCAGCTTTCCCTTGGCGATGCCCGGCAAAAACAACAGGCCGCTGTGCAGAAAATGCGTCGGGGCGTGGCGGATGTTTCCGTCAGCCGGCAGCGTTTGGATGTGCAGGCGGCGGATTTGCAGCACGCCATGGCGGTCCTCGAAGCCCAGGCCCGGGCATCGAGGGAAAACGGGGACCAGATGGGTGCGCAGTCAGCGATGAACCGCCACTTGATCATGGGCGGTCAGCTGTCGGATCTGATCTCCCAGCGCGATGCCCTGGTGGAGCAGGAAACGATGCTCATTGATGCCTTGACCCAGCTTCAGGCCCGGGCAGCGGGCTTCAATGTCACGGTGGAAACCCTCACGGCCACCCACAAGGCGGCCCACGCCAATCAGGCCATCACGGCAGCCTTGGAGGAATTTGGCGACACCCACCGGCACCCCCGGTAGCTGGTGGCGGCCTTAGTGCTCCGTGACATCCCCCGAGACCATGTCAAAGGTGAAGCTGCGCTGCGCGCTGAAGGGCACTGCGCCCACATGGAGCGAGAACGTCAATGTCAATGACCCGGCGTCCACCTGGTGCCCGTTCACCGTGTAGCTGCTGCGGAAATTGCAGCTGACACCTGCAGGGACAGTGGTTTCCTCCAATGCTGCATCGTGTTTGGCAGTGGCGGCAGGCCCGGCTGGATCCTGCGCGGCGCACCGCACTGAAAGCTGTGCGGGTTCCGGACCAAAGTTCGTAACCCGGCCAGCGAAAGCCAACACGTCCCCTGCCTTGTATCCGGGCACGACCGCACCATAATTAAGGTCCTGGGACTCCCGGTTGGAGAGCACTTGCGGCGCCTGTGCAGAGTAGCCCTGCCCCACTTCCTTCCAGGCCGAGGGATCCCAATCACCATCGGTCTGGGTCAGCACAAAGCTCTCGCCCACGCTTTGCCACTGCGCCGGACGGCCCGGGGTGATGGAGCGCAGCACCACGTCCAGTGCCACCCCGTTCACCGTTACGGTGCCGCCGTCGTGCGTGAGGGAGGCGGCGGGGGAGGTCAGCAGTTCCGCCGGATCCACCGAGGTGAAGACGATTTCCTGATAGCCCTGCCGCTCGTACAGGACACCAATGCGTCCATCCGGCAGCCGGGCGGCGGTGGAGTACTGCGAACTCCCCGCGCACAGGACGACGGCGAAGGGCCACGTTGCGCCGTCATCCTGCGAGAGCTTCAGCAAGGTGTTGCGGCGCAGCGAGGAGTCATGGTTGTGGGTGGCAATGAGCCATTTGCCGGTGTCCGGGGCGGCCAGGGTGGTGACGTTGGGGAGGCCGTCAAAACGGGCCAGGGAGCCGTTGTCGCTGGGATCGGGCAGCTCAATGTGCGGCCGGGCGGGGGTGTAGCTGTGGCCGCCGTCGGTGGAGTGGGCAAAGAGGCGGTGCGGGGTGGCACGCGAATGCATCAGCAGTGTGCCGTCGGCCAGGCATGCCACCTTGTTTTCATTGGCGCCGGCAATGAATCCACCCAACGTCCAGGTTTCGCCATGATCGTCGCTGTAGGCGCTGGCGGCCTTGATGTCACCATGGTGCAGCACCACGAACTGCTGGACCAGTCGGCCCGTGAACGGCCCCGTGTGGATCTGGATGCCGGCGCCGGCAGCGGCGAAAAGGCCTGTAACGCCGTCGGCCTTGAGCATGGGGGTGAGGCGGCGGTGCTGCCACGTGAGCCCGTCATCGTCGGAAAAGCTCAGATCGGCGTGTTGGATGGCGTCAGTGTCATCCAGGCCCGTGGCGGCTTCGAAAAATCCCGCATGGGTGCCGGCGGCGTGAAAAAGGAAGATCCTGTGTGTCTGGGTGTCCACCAGCAGGCTGGGATCGCCGTAGCCGTCCAGTCCCGTGCCGGTGCGCACGCTCTGCTGCGGACCCCATGTTTGGCCGTTGTCGGTGCTGCGGCGGATGAGCAGGTCGATCGGGTTGGGCAGGTCATCCAGATTGGGCCGGCCGTCATAGGCGGCCAGGACGGTGCCGCGCGTGGTGACCGCAAGGGCGGGGATCCGGTACTGGCGGTGCCCGGCGACGCCCCGGCGGGCCAGAAGCTGTTCACAGGAGGTAGGACGTGGCAACATACGATTCAGTGTAGCTGCACGGCTAAATCCAGCCCTGCTGCCAGGCCTTCTCCGCAGCGTCATGCCGGGACACGGCATTGAGCTTGATCATGGCCGAGGAAAGGTAGTTGCGCACGGTTCCTGGGGCCAGATGCAGCTGGTCCGCGATTTGCGCCACGCTGGTGGTGCTTCGGCTGACCCGCAGCGCCGCCAGCTCCCGCTCCGTCAACGGCGAGCGTTCGGCAGTCAGCGCCGCCGCCGCAATATCCGGATCAATGTAACGCCTGCCAGCCACCACGTCGCGGATCACGTGGGCCAGCTCCTGGGCCGGGGTGGACTTGGGGACAAATCCCGAGACCTTCGCAGCCAGCGCCCTGCGCAGGACGCCCGGCCGTGCATGGCGGGTGACGATGATGACGCGCGTGTTGACGGTGGCCAGGATCCGTGCCGCTGCCTCCAGTCCGTCCGCCCGGGGCATCTCCAAATCCAGCAGGCAAATGTCCGGCTGCAGCTGTTGGGCCAGTTCCACGGCGGTTTCCCCGTTGTCGGCGCTGGCCACCACCTCAATGTCCGGTTCCAGGCCCAGAAGTGCCTCAAGGGCGCCGCGAATGAGGTGTTCGTCATCGGCGATGAGGAGCCTGATGGGGGAGGGGGTCATGGCTTGGCTCCTTCAGTGGGCACCCAGGCGCGCAGCTCAAAGGTGTTGGTGTGGATGGCCGTGGTCAGGGTGCCGCCCAGGCCTTCCAAACGTTCACGCAGACCCAGCAGTCCGGTGCCGTTGCCGGCGGCGGCGGTGGCGGCGACGCCGTCGTTGTTGATGTCCAAGGTGGTGCCGTCTGTGGTGGTGGCAAGGGCGATGGAAACCCGCTTGGCGTTGCTGTGCCGCAGGATGTTGGTGGTGGTCTCACGCACCGTCATGGCCAGGGCCCGGTGCGCCTCCGGAGTGGACGGCAAGCCATCCACCAGCAGTTCACATTCGGCGCCGGAGGCCGTGAGCACCTCGCGGGCGTTTTCCAACTCGTTGGCAAGGGCAACATCACGGTAGCCGGATACGAGGCTGCGCGTTTCCTCCAGGGCCTCCTTGGCAATGAGCCGGGTCTGGTGGATGTTCTCCCGCGCGGCCTGCGGGTCACGGGACAGCAGGCGCTCGGCAAGTTCGGACTTCAGGGCAATGACCTGCAGGTGGTGGCCCTGGATGTCGTGCAGATCAGCGGCAAAGCGCAGCCTTTCCTGTGCCACGGCAAGCTCCCCGGCAATGAGCCGGTGCTTGTCCAGCTCCACCACCACGCGCCACCACCACAGGCCGGAAATGACCATGATGGGCGTCAGCGCTGAATAGAACAACAGCAGGACGTACGACTGATGCTGGGGGACGGTGTTGAGGGTGAACAGCTGGACCTGCACGCAAAAGGGAATCAGCGCCACTGCCAACCCGGCAGCCAAAAGCCACCATTTTTGCCACCGCGGCAGCAGGCAGGCGGCCAGGGAGATGGCCAGCCACAACGGCACGGCCCGCCACAGCGGAATGTCCGCTGAGACAAAATCACAGGCCCACACCACGGCCGCCGGCAACAGCAACGCCGCAGTCCAGGCCGGCCGCGGCAATCCGCCGCCCAGCCCCGCCCGCAGGAACCAGCAATAGCGAATCTGGGCGCCCACGGACACCAGCAGGGCCAGCAGCACCACCCAGGAGACGGCGTCGTCCGCTTCCTCAATGGCATTCAACGCCAAACCCAACAACATGACGTCCAGAACCAGCAGAACAAACACAATGGAACCCAGGGTGTAGGTCCAGGTGGTCTTGACGCCGTGGCCGGGAGGGGAGCCGGGGTAGGGGATCTCGGGGGCTGCGGGCATGACGCCCAGTCTAAAGCAATGACATTTGTCATGGATATTCAGTGGAAAACGCCTGTGCAAGAGGTGACGGCATGGCACTGGGCTGGGCCTCGCGGGGCCGGAAGAATTGCAGCATTGGAACAGTCCACCACCAGAAAGTAGTCATGATGATCGAGTCGCTGCAGTCCTTCACCGCCTCCCTGCCGCCCATGTTTCAGTGGATGGGCGTGCTGGTCATTGCCGCCATCCCTTTTGTGGAGTCCTACTTTGGTGCAGCAGTTGGCGTGGTGAGCGGCTTGAATCCGACGGTTGCCATTGTGGCTGCAGTGGTGGGCAACATCATCTCCATGTTGATCTTTGTGCTGACCGCCCATGGTGTGCGCCGCAAGGTTGCCGCCGGGAAGGCGCCGAAGGAAATGACCCCGCGCCGTGCCAAGCTGCGCGCGGCGTTCGATAAATATGGCATTGCGGGCGTCAGCCTGGCCGGTCAGACCATCCTGCCGAGCCAGATCACCTCGGCGGCCATGATCTCCTTCGGTGCGTCCAAGAATGCCGTCATCCTGTGGCAAGTCATTTCCATCATCATCTGGGGCACTGCCTTTGGGGTGCTGGCCACCTTGGGCGCATCCCTGCTTGGCTAGGCCACGGTGATGCCCAGGTGCCCGGCCAAAACGGGCGCCAGCAGCCCCAGCTGGTAGTCGTCAATGATCACTCCGGAAAGCGAGCCCACACCATTGAGCGTGCGGAAGTCGGTGCTGCGCAGGTCCAGGTCCTTCAAGGTTGCCTGCTGGACGTCCAGGGTGCCAATGCGGCAATTCCTGAGCGCCATCCGGTTGACCCTGGCCCCGCCGAGGTCAAGTTCCCCAATGATGGCGTTGCTGATCTGCAGGTCGCTGATCTTCGCTGCGCGCAGGTTCAGGAAGTCAATCTTTCCGCCATCGATCCGCACCGACTGCCAGGAACTGTCGTAGAGTTCGGCCGAACCCCAGCGCGGTGAATTCACTTCAGTGTCCCGCCAGCTGGTGCGGGCTCCTTTGAGCACCGGGGCGAAGCTGTCACTGAGGATGGATCCGCGGAAGCGCACTCCACGCAGCTCCGTCCCGTGGAGTATGGGGGCGTCCAGTTGGCAGTCCAGGAAATCAGTGGAACCAAGATCCAGGCCCTCGAAGCTGGTGCGGTTGAAATGTTGGCCGTCGTAGCTGTCCCCGGGACCAAAAAACACGTCGTCGTTCTCCACCAGCTCGTGGAGGTCAAGCTGGGTGAGCCGAGGCGCGGGGGAGGTGTGCTTTGGGGCCATGACTTTAGGATATCGGGCGGCATTGCTTGGCCGCCCCACCTGCCGCGCATCTGCCCTCCTTTCGCGCATGTCCGGACATGCGCGAAAGGAGGGTAGATGCGCGGCGGCCCTTGACGGGGCAGATGCGCGGCGGCCCTTCAGGGAGCTAGTGGGTGGTGATGGCCATTTCGTTGGGAACGGAGTCCATCTTTTTGGAGGCCAGGATCTTGCCCGTGGTGAGATCCGCCGAATGCACGGTGTTGGCGGCCGGCTCACTCACATAGGCAATGTCACCGTTGACGGCAATGCTCGGGTGGGCATCCTGCCACTCCGTGGGGCCTTCCCAGGCCTTGATCACGGGAAATTCATTGACGATCTTGCCGTTTTGCGGGTCCAGGACGTGAATGGATCCATTCGTGGAGAGAATGTAGGCCAAATCTCCGGGACCACGGGCCACGTCCCGGAAGGTGTAGTTGATGGTGTCCGGTAGTTCGACCACGTTGTAGCTGCGCTTTTCCGTATCGATCAGGGCCACGGAATTCAGCAGATAGCCTTCCGCGTCGGGGTCGTTTTTGTAGTCGCCCACCACGATCGGGCTGCTTTCAGAGACAAAGGCATTGCCCATCCGGCCGTACTTGTCCGGGGCCGTGAACTTCTGAAACTCACCGTCATGGTAGAGCAGGGCCCCATCCTCGCAGCCAAAGACCACTGCTTCGTCCATGGCGGGGCCTTCGCCGTGGATCCCGGGGCATTCCCTGCTTTCGGTGATGGAGTGCCAGTGGTCATCATGGGGTTCCAGGGCCACGGCACCGGGGCGTGAGGTTTTGTCGCCCAAAGTGGTCACCAGGGTCCCGTCCGCCAAGACAATTGACACGCCGTGGTGGGGGGATTCAGCCGTGTAGCTGCTTGTCTCGGGCAGGACATCCTTGATGTTGGCCAGGTCCTGCGTTTTCATGATGATGGTGGTCCCGGTGCCGTCGTCGTAGAGCACGGTGTTGCCGGCGTGCCGGACCACATGCCCGGCTGCCGTCGCATCAACCGTCAGATCGGTGAGTTTGGGAGCTGCCGTATCCAACAGTTGGAAGCCGGACGTGGTGGTGACAAAGACATGCCGGCCGTCCCCGGCGGCGTTGAGCCTGGTGAACTCCTCGGAGTCAAAGGTCTCAATGACCTCCAGGGTGGTGCCGTCCAGGACGCTGATGCTGCCCGGGGAAGACACCGCGAGGCGTCCCTGGGTGCTGGTGGAACTGGCCGAAGCGCCGGGAGTTCCGGCGGAAGAACCGGCCGTGGCGGAGCCATCGGCGCAGGCAGTGGCCAAAAGGACAAAGCCGGCAAGTGCTGCGGTGACTCCCAGGCGGGGATTTCTTTGACGGAGCATGTGGTGATTCCTCATTTTCTGTTGTGTGAAGGTCATGGGGATGTGAGGCCCGCAGTGATTCGTTGGGTATTGACGCCCATCATCTCCAGGTAGCTTGCAGCCTCGCCCTCAGGCCCGGTCAGTGATTCCGTGAAGAGTTCAGTGACCTGGACCTTGACGCCGGCTTCGCTGGCGAGGACTTTGACCAAGCGGTCTGGTTGGGATGATTCGGCAAAAATGGTGGGCACCCCGGCGCTGTTGATCGCGTCACTGAGCTGGCGCAAATCGGCGGCGCTGGGGGCTGCGAGCGTGGTGCCGCCGGGAATGACGGCTCCGATGACTTGAAAGTCGAAGCGTTTGGCGAGGTAGCCAAAGACGTGGTGGTTGGTGACCAGGGCGCGGCGTTCGGCAGGGATGGACGCGAAGGTGGTGGCCATGCGGGCATCAAGGTCCTGAAGCCGGGCCCGGTAGTCGGAGGCGCTGGTGGCCAGCTTTTGGGCGTCGATTCCGGTGATTCCGCGGGCGGCGGCCTCGATGGCGTTGACTACCTCGAGCATGGCGGCCGGGTCGGTCCAAAAGTGTGGATCCGGGGTTCCCTGTGCCTCCCCTGAGGCGTACGGAACCACCTCGACCACGTCTCCTGCGGCCAACATGGGCGTCCCGGCCCCGGCAGCCCTGTCGAGATGCTGCTGCAGGCCTTCCTCCAGGCCCAGGCCATTGGACACCAACAAGTCCGCGGTGCCCATCAAGGCCGCCTGCTGGGCGGAAATTTCAAAGGAATGCGGGTCGGCGCCGGGCTGCATGAGGGTGGTTACGGTGGCCTGGTCCCCGAGGACCTGCTGTGTGACGTCCCCCAAAATGTTCGTGGTCACCACTATCTGCGGCCCCTGCGACGGTTCCGGGGCTGTGCAGCCGGAAATCAACACTGCAAGCACCACGGCGATGCCGGCCAGGCGCCTCATCGCCCGGTCTCCGCGAAGTGCAGGGGTCCGGTGGGCAGTGTGAGGGTGCGGGCAATACGGGCACCGTCGGCGTAGGCAATTTCGAAGACCACTCCTTCGGCCGGTGCATTGACGTAGGCACGCCCGCCGTCAACCGTGAGCGTGACCTTGCCGGCCAATTCCGGGCTGGCCACGGTTGCCGGCATCAGCGCCTGGGTCGAGGAGAGCAGTTCCTTGCTCTCTGCCGCGTATACCTGGACGGTGCCGTCGGTGGCCACGACGACGACGTGCCCGTCGGCGTCGTCCACGGCGGCCGCGGCGAGCACGGGGGTTGAGGTGGGGAGCCAGTCCCATTGCCGTTGGCGGGTGTCCAGCAGCCACACGCCACGGTCCTGGCCCAGGCCGGCAACTGTGGGGCGGCCCTTGCGTGCGTTGAAAGTGGTTGCCGGTGCCGCGGCCCCTTCCGGGTAGGGCACGTGCTCCAGTGCCGGTGAGGCTCCCTCGCCGGTGGCGATCACGGCACCGTCGGCGCAGCCAATGACCAGACCCACCCGGGTGGCAATGGTTCCCGCCGCGGCCGCACACGGCGCCGTCGCCACTTCCCTGCCGCCGGCGTCCACGGCACGCAGGCGTGCAGCCGTGCCGTTTGCGTCCGCTTCAGTCACGACGGCGCCGTCCCCCAGCGGGGCCATGATGCCGGCGTGCGGTTGCACGTCCAGGCGCAGGCTTTCGGAAATGGTTCCGTCGGACAATGCCGAATTGTCAACCAACACCGCGGCGCCGGAGGACGGGAAGAACATGCCGGTGGTTCCGGCCGTGGAGAGCAGCCCCGTGGCGACCGTGGCAACACCTGCACCGGAAACCATGCCAACTGTGGTGGGCTCCGACCGGTAGTAGTGGAAGTGGTCCACGTGGTCCCAGGTCCACACTCCGCTGTCGATGACCTCAACACCAGTGTTGCCGGCGGCGAAAACATAGCGGCCGTCACTGCTGATGCGGGCCGGTGGCGCCACGGGCTCCAGCAAGGTTTCCGTGCCGTCCAACAAATCCAGCATGGAGCTCTTGCCCGCGCCGTCGACGGCCACCAGATGAAGCTGTGGTTCAGCAACCTCCGCGACTCCGGCAATGGAGCCGTGGCCTGCCATTGCAGACTCAGGGGCGGCGGATCCGGGCGGATCCTGCCCGGCGGTTGCGCTGCCGCAGCCCGCAATTGCAAGTGCAAGCAAGGCGGCCGGTGCCGCCTGGGAAAATCGGATATTCATTGCTGCTTTCCTGACAGTAGGACAGATAGTGGACGGGGTGCAGTCTCTTGGGAAATGCCGCTGGAGCGCCGCCGCCATGTGGCGAGGCTTGCTGTTGCGTTCGAGATGGCCGCGATGGCAATGGCGGAGGCCGCAATGGAAGCCCCTGCGGCCGTGCCCGCATACCAGGAGCAGAGCAGGCCCATGCCCACGGACAGGACACCAAATCCGGACGCACCGACCATGCGCACAGGAATGCTTGATGCCCACGGGGTGGCTGCCACGGCCGGCGCCAGCAACAACCCCACGACCAACAGCGAACCCACTGCCTGGTAGGAGGAGACCACGGCCAAGGTCACCAATGCCACGAGGGCGAGCTGCGCCACGTGGGGGCGCAGGCCCAGGGTTGCGGCAATGCGCGCATCAAAGGCGGCGGCGACGAAGCTGCGGTGCAGCAGGGTGGCCACTGCGACCGTCACGATGGCGGCAAGCAGAAGTCCCAGCAAAATGCCTTCGTTGATGGCGAGAATGTCACCAAAAAGCATGGCCGTCGCGTCTGTGGCGAAGGACCGCGAATGCGACACAATGATGACGCCCAGGGACAACATTGCCACGAAAAGAAGGCCAATGCTCGTGTCATAGGACAGACGGCCGCGCCGTTGCAGGGCACCAATGAGGGCGCTCATGGCAATGGCGCTCAACGCGCCGCCCACCACTGCTGGAGCACCCATGATTGTTGCCAGAGCGACTCCCGGGAGCATGCCGTGGCCAATCGCCTCCCCCAGAAAGGCCATCCCCCGAATGACCACCCAAGTCCCGATGACTCCGCAAATGACTGCCACCAACGCGCCCCCCAGCAGGGCGCGCAGGAAGAAGTCAGTGGTGAAGGGTTCGGTGAGCCAGTGCATTCCGCCAGCGTAGATGATAATGAGAATGATTATCAAATTGGGTTAGAATGGGGCATGACTTATTTTCATGATGCCCTCCGAGCCCGCCAGTTGTCCTACGGTTTTGGCAGTCATTCGGTGCTTCATGGAGTTGATGTGGACCTGCCCTGGGGCACCGTGACAGCCATCGCCGGACCCAATGGCGCCGGAAAATCGACCCTCCTTGAAATCTTGGCGGGGGTGCGCCACTCCCAGGCCGGTTCCATTGAGCGGGCCGATCACGTGGCACTGGTGGTGCAGCGGGTAAGCGTTCCGGATGCGCTTCCCTTGACGGTTCGGGAGGTGGTGGCGATGGGCACCTGGGGTTCGGCGTTGCGTCGGTTCGCCAGGGCGGACGCTGTTGAGCGCAAGAGACGGATTACCGAGGCCTTGGACCGGGTCCAGTTGGCCCAGCTGGCGGCGTCGCCCTTCACTTCCCTGTCAGGAGGGCAGCGCCAACGGGTGCTGCTGGCCCAAGGCATTGCCAGTCAAGCCCGCATTTTCCTCCTCGACGAACCGGCAGCAGGGCTTGATGCCGAGAGTCAAGACCGCACGCGCGCCATCCTTGCCCAGGAAGCCGCCGGGGGTGCAGCCGTTGCGTGCGTCAGCCACGATCAAAAGTCCATTGCAGCGGCCGATCACATCATCACTTTGCAGGACGGCCGGCGGATTTAGACCGGCCACGGCCGCCGCGTACGTCCCCGCTTTTCGCGCATGTCCGGACGTATGCGAAAAGCGGGGAGATGCGCGGCGGAATGGCGCGAAAAGCGGTGACGTATGCGAAAAGCGGGGAAATGCGCGGCGGACGCGGGATCAGGTGCGGACGGGCGCGAAGCGCTACGCTGCCAGCCACATGCCGGCGGACAGGCCAAGAGCTGCCGCCGCCACCGCCGCCGCCAGCATCCCCAGCGCGTTCGCGGCGGACGCCAACGGCCGGCCATCCAGGAGCAACCGCAGTGTTTCGTAGCTGGCGGTGCTGAAAGTTGTATACCCGCCCAGAAAACCTGTCCCCAGCACCAGGGCCCACGGTTCGGCGACGGTGCCGCCCAAGGCAAGTCCGGTGATCACCCCCAGCGCAAGGGAGCCGCTGACGTTGATGACCTGGGTGCCCACGGGAAGATCCGTTTTGGCCGTGGCCTTGATCAGCGCATCCAACATGAACCGCGCGGTGGCCCCTGCGCCGCCGGCAACGGCAATAACAAGAAACAGCAGGGCGTTCATGGAGTGGTCCGGCGGGAACGAAGGCCCCGGATGCGGGCAGCCAGGGCAATGCCGAGGAAGGAGGCGGCGGCGCCGAACACCACGGTGGATGCCGGGTAAACCAGCCCCGTGGCCCACCTGCCATCCGTAAGCAGCAGCGCGGTATCCGTGGCCATGGCGCTGTAGGTGGTGAATCCGCCCAATAATCCAGTGCCCAACAACAGCCGCGCCGTGCGCCCGGACTGTGGCCCCACCTGTTCCAGCCACGCCAGCAGCAGTCCCAGAAGGAACGCCCCGGCCACGTTAATGGCCCAAATGACTGCCGGAAAGGTGGCCCCGCTGGTCAGCGCCAGGCTTAGCCCCTCCCTCGCGGCTGTGCCGGCGCTGCCACCGAGAAAGACCAGCCCCAGCTGCCGGGGGCTCATGGGCGCTGTCCGGGGTCTGCAGCTTCCGGCTCAAGTCCGTCCAGTTCCGCAGTTAGGTTGGCACGGGCCTGGGCCGCCCACTGTTGTTGCCCCCGGGGGGTGCGAAACAGGGGGTCCAAGTCCAACAGCTGCCGGACGACGGCGGCCCTGCCCCGTCTGAAGTCGGCCTCCGCCACGTGGGCGTACTCCCTTCGGACATCCGCCACATAGCGGCTGTAGTTGGTGGGGGAGCTGCCCAGGATGGCCAAATCGGCGTCGCAGAGGAGCTGGCCGGCCAGATCCTCCGGAGCGGGGGAGTGCGTGGCTGTCAGGCGGACCAGCCGTGCAACCTCGGCAAGCTGGCCGCGGCCCAGGACGCCGCCAAGAAGCTGCTGCACCAGCATGGCGGAGTCCTCCTCATCATGGGGGGAGCCGTTGTACACGGCATCGTGGAACCACGCGGCCAAGGCCACTTCACGCGGCACGGCACGCTCCGTCAACAGCTCCAAGGCCTCCAGCACAGCCAATAAATGCCGTGGATCATGGTAGCGCCGGTGGGGTTCGTTCCAGCGGGCAAGGAGCCCACGGCCCAAGCCGGGGCTGCCGGGCAGGAGCGCATCCCACCGCATCTGCAGGACCGTCAGCACAGACTTGACCCGGTACTTGGCCTTGATCCGCAGGCCCGAACCCGCCAGGGTGCGGGCCAGCTCCTTTCCCGAAATGGGCACGGCCCCAGCCGCCAGCAGGCTCTGGTAGCGGCGCTTGGGGACATCGTAATGGTCCAAATCAAAGGCGCGCTCCGCGATCCCCTGGGCGGCGGCGAAGGCGTGGAGTTCGGCGAGGGACGCGTCGGAAATGAGGTGTGAGAACAGTGTCCCGTGGGCCGGCCAGTACGGCGGATCAATAAAGATCATGGTCCTAGCCTAAGCCCCCGGCGGCAAGGATATTGAGGCCGCAAAGAGCGGGAATAACTGGGCCAAACAGCAAGTTGAGCGTAGTAGACTCAAGTTAAGGATGGTGCATCCCGGCACCTTCCGGCCCACGAAAGGACCTCTCTTGGACACCAAATTCACCACAAAGAGCCAGGAGGCTCTTTCCGCCGCCGCCATGAACGCCTCCACGGCAGGCAATCCCACGGTTGAACCTGCCCACCTGCTCAAGGCGCTCATGGACCAGCGCCAAGGCGTGGCCGTGGCCCTTTTGAAGGCTGCCGGGGTGGACCCGGACGTTGTCAGCGTTGGCGCCAGCACCGCCATCCGCAGTCTCCCGTCGTCATCAGGTTCCTCCGTGGCCCAGGCGCAACTGAGCCGC
Source organism: Specibacter sp. NPDC057265 (assembly GCF_042668835.1). NCBI lineage: Bacteria > Bacillati > Actinomycetota > Actinomycetes > Micrococcales > Micrococcaceae > Specibacter > Specibacter sp. NPDC057265. The sequence continues at coordinate 64,986 of NZ_JBHUYE010000011.1, read as the reverse complement.
AACACCCTCATGGTGGTGCAGTCCGCCCAGCAGCTGGCCGAGCGCATGGGCGACAGTTACGTCTCCACGGAGCATTTGCTGCTGGGCCTGGCGGACGACGCCGGTGCCACAGGAAACGCCCTGCGCAGCGCGGGTGCCACCGGGGCCGCGCTTCAAGCAGCCCTGCCCACCGTGCGCGGTGACGGCAAAGTCACCACCGCCGACCCCGAAAACACCTTCCAGGCGCTGGAAAAGTTTGGCGTGGACATGACGGCAGTGGCGCGCTCGGGCAAACTGGACCCGGTCATTGGCCGGGACAGCGAGATCCGGCGCGTCATCCAGGTATTGAGCCGGCGCACCAAAAACAACCCCGTGCTCATCGGTGACCCCGGCGTGGGCAAGACAGCCGTGGTGGAAGGCCTGGCCCAACGCATGGTGGCCGGGGACGTGCCCGAATCGCTGCGCGGCAAGACGCTCATCAGCCTGGATTTGGCCTCCATGGTGGCCGGGGCCAAGTACCGCGGCGAATTCGAGGAGCGGCTCAAGGCCGTGCTGGAGGAAATCAAGGCCTCGGACGGACAAATTGTCACCTTCATTGATGAGATCCACACCGTGGTCGGTGCCGGCGCCTCCGAAGGCTCCATGGACGCCGGCAACATGCTCAAGCCCATGCTGGCCCGCGGCGAGCTGCGGCTCATTGGTGCCACCACGCTGGATGAGTACCGCGAAAACATTGAGAAGGACCCAGCCTTGGAACGCCGCTTTCAGCAGGTGTTTGTGGGTGAACCCAGCGTCAGTGACACCATTGGCATTTTGCGTGGCCTGAAGGAACGCTACGAAGCGCACCACAAGGTGGCCATTGCCGACTCGGCGCTCGTGGCTGCCGCGACGCTCTCCAACCGTTACATCAGCGGCCGCCAACTGCCGGACAAGGCCATTGACCTCATGGACGAGGCCGCCTCGCGCCTGCGGATGGAAATTGACTCCGCGCCGGAGGAAATCGACCAGCTGCGCCGTTCCGTGGACCGTTTGACCATGGAGGAACTGGCACTGTCCGGGGAAACGGATCCGGCGTCGGTGGAGCGCCTGGAAGCCCTGCGCGCGGACATGGCTGATAAAAAAGAGGAGCTTTCCGCCCTCAATTCCCAATGGGAGGCTGAAAAGGCCGGCCTGAACCGGGTGGGGGACCTGAAGGCCAAACTCGATGAGCTGCGTTCAGTGGCGGACAAGGCCCAGCGCGACGGTGACCTGGAGCTGGCTTCGCGGATGTTGTACGGCGAAATTCCGGCACTGCAGCGTGAGCTTGAGGCCGCAGCCGCCGAAGAGCAATCCGTTGACAGGCCCGAACTCATGGTGGCCGAGGAAGTCACGGCCGATGACATTGCCGAGGTGATCTCGGCATGGACAGGCATTCCGGCCGGGCGCATGCTGCAGGGCGAAAGCCAAAAGCTGCTGCAGATGGAACAGGTGCTGGGCTCCCGGCTCATTGGCCAGGCCTCCGCCGTCACGGCAGTGTCCGACGCCGTTCGCCGCGCCCGGGCGGGCATCAGCGATCCGGACCGGCCCACCGGTTCCTTCCTCTTCCTGGGCCCCACGGGCGTGGGCAAGACGGAGCTGGCCAAGGCGCTCGCGGACTTCCTGTTCGATGATGAACGCGCCATGATCCGCATTGACATGTCCGAGTACTCCGAGAAGCACTCGGTCTCCCGGCTGGTCGGTGCCCCTCCCGGATATGTCGGTTACGACGAGGGCGGGCAGCTGACGGAGGCGGTGCGCCGCCGGCCCTATTCAGTGGTGCTGCTCGATGAAGTGGAGAAGGCCCACCCGGAAGTCTTTGACATCCTGCTGCAGGTGTTCGACGACGGCCGGCTCACCGACGGGCAGGGCCGCACTGTGGACTTCCGCAACGTCATCATTGTGCTGACGTCCAACCTGGGCTCACAGTTCCTGGTGGATCCCAATCTTGCGCAGGAGGACAAGCACCAGGCGGTGATGAACATTGTGGAGGCCTCCTTCAAACCCGAGTTCCTGAACCGGCTGGATGAGATTGTCATGTTTGATGCGTTGAGCGTTGAGGAGCTTTCCCGCATTGTGGACCTCCAGGTGCAGGCGTTGTCCGTACGGCTGCACGAGCGGCGCCTGACGCTGGAGGTGACCGAGTCGGCCAAGGCATGGTTGGCGTTGACGGGCTATGACCCGGCCTACGGCGCGCGGCCGCTGCGGCGTCTGGTCCAGCGCCAAATCGGCGACCGGCTGGCCAAGGAAATTCTTGCCGGTTCCATCACCGACGGCGACACCGTGCTGGTGGACACCGCCGCCGACTTCAACGAACTCGATGAATCAACCGCCGCGGGTGCCGGCCTGAGCGTCCGGCGCAAGTAAAACCACGGCAGGAACACAGAAAAGGTGCAGCCCAGACATGGGCTGCACCTTTTGTTGCCTGTCTGGCTGTTACTTGGTCAGGGATTCCTGCAATTGGTTCCCCTCACGGGTGTCATGGACCAGGCAATCGACGCGGCGGTCGTCGCTGTCCGCCCAGGTGCTCTCGGAAGGGTAGGCGGTGGTCTGCTTCAGGGAGGTCATGCTGGAAGCGGCAGTGGTGAGTTCCACGCCGTCGCACACTTCCGCGGCCTTGGCCTTGAGGGCATCGACGCCGGGAAACTCCTCCTTGTCGCCGTAATAGAACGTTCCCACCAATTGCGCGTTGTGGGGGCCGCTGCACAGCACCACATCGGCGGGGGAGGAGGCATTCGTGAAGTTACGCAGGCAATCCTCTTCCAGCCATTCCAAGGGAGAGAGATCAGTCAAGATGACCTTGTCGTCAGAGCCCGCAGTGGCCTCGGCAGTGGGCTGGCCTGTGTCGGCACTGGACTGTGAGCTGGCTGCAACAGGTGCCGGCCCAGCTGCATCCTTGGCCAAGTTGCCTAAAATGAAATTCAGCAGCATCCAAATAAAGAGCGCTATCAATCCCAGCCCCAGCACCGCGACGCCCAGGATGATGAACAACTTCTTCTTGCCGTTGCCCGGTGTTCCACTGCCGCCGGGACCCTGCGGGTAGCCGGGGCCCTGCGGGTAGCCGGGGCCCTGGGCGTTGCCGGGGTAGCCGAGACCCTGGGCGTTGCCGGGAAGTGGTGGAACACCGGAGCCTTGCCGGCTTTGTGGGTTGCCTGGTGTGGGCGGAACGCCGGTGCTGCCGGAGTTGTGGGCGGTGGGCGCGCCGCCGGGGTGCACTGATGCTCCCGACGCGGCATGCGGTTGCTGGCCGGAAGATTCACCCGCAGCTGCCAGGGCTGCGGCGTCTGCCCTGCCCCGTTCCATTTGTGCGGGGGATTGCCAGCCCCCGGCCTTGGGCTGCCACGGTGTCTGCGACTGCTGCCAGGGTGTTTCCGGACGGCGCCAGCCATGGCCGTCGTCAACGCTGTGTCCACCCAGGGGCGCCGCCGTGGGGGGCGGGGGAACATCATGGCCCGTCGTGGCGCCTGGGCCGGCGTCGGCGGCAACCTCCGGCGCGTCCGGAATGACAGCCGTTTCGGCGTCGGCGGGCGTGGCATCTGCATCAGGCTGATTTGGCACCGAAGCGCCCTGGCGGGCTTCACCGGCCGGGAGTGTGGTGGGCCTGGCCGGCGCCGCTGGCGGCTCGGTGTGCAGGGGTCCGGGGTGTGCCCCGGCCTGCTCTGCCGCTGCCTGCTGAATCTCGGCAGCTGTGCCCTCCGCGGACCCGTCGGCGGCCTCATTCCCGGCCCCGCCGGCGGCCTCGGGAACCGGCTCAACAGCCGGCTCGGCCGCGGGGGCTTTACCGGTCTGGGCGGGCCAGGAATTGGTGGCTACGGGTTCCTTGGAAAAATCAGTGCGCATCACGGTGGCCGCGCCGTCCCAGTCAATATCCTCGGCGGTGGCGGACCCGGAAGGTGAAGACACGCTTTGCGCAGCAAGCTCGGCCTCATGCGCCACCTGGGCGGCTTCAGCCTCGGCCGCCTCCAAGTCAGCCGACTGGGCCACGTCTTCGCTGATCTCCGCGGCACCGAGCTGCGGCTCGGCAAAGACATAATCCTCCCCGGAGCCTCCCTGCTCGACGCCGGCGCCCTTGGCGGCAGCAGGGTCCGATTCCTGGGCAGGTCCTGTTGTGTGGCCCTGATCGTTGGCGTTGCTGCTCTCGTTCATGGGTCTACCTTCCGTACTGCGCCGCAGTTTTCCGCGCAAAATCGTGCTTTTGGTGGTGGCCTGGTACGGCTCAAGAAGTGCCCCGCCGTACGGATTTGCCACCTGTGTCTGGAACAAGTGCCTTATCTTACAAGTGACTCTACCGAATAAGAGGCTCTCTTCAGCTCAAAAACACTGTTCCACCGTGGGCAGAACAGCCCATGGTGGAACACAGCCCGGGCAGAACTAATGTAATCTAGGGTTACGACAAACTGACCGAATATTCCGGAGCCTCGCTCTAGCCCGAGCGACCACCTCCGGTCCAAGTGTAAAAAGGGGGTCACGCCATGGGGCGCGGCCGTCAAAAGGCAAAGGCAACCAAGCAGGCTCGGGACATTAAGTACTACTCCCCGAACACTGACTATTCAGCACTGCAAAAAGAACTCGGTGGAAGCACTCGGCGAGCCCCGAGCCACTACAGTGAGATCCCGGCAGAGCCGGATTATTCGGCATATGAAGACAAGTATGCGGATCAGTTTGACGACGACGACGATGTGAACTCCCGCCGTATTGGGTAGAACCATCTGTCGGAAGTAGACGCAACAAACCCTGCACGGGACTCGAGGCCTCACTTGAAGACACGTGCGGTGATTTTGTTGTCCCCGGAAGCAAAAACACCGCCGTTCCTGCATGTCTCCCCAGCCGGGGAGCCGCATTGCAGGATCGGCGGTGCTTTTGTGGGGAAATCAGATTGCGTAGTTGCCCACCAGGCGGACGGCGCCGCCGTCCACACCCTTGGCGCCCTGGGTGTAATCGCTGCCACTCTTGTCCGAGTCGCCGGCTTCAGTGGTGACGGTGCCCATGACCCAGGACGGCAGCCCCCGCGAGTTCAGGCGGGCCAGGGCGTCGTCGGCCGCGTCCGCGGAAACCACGGCAACCATGCCCACGCCCAGGTTCAAGGTGCGTTCCAAATCCGCAAGGGGCACATTGCCCAGCTCGGACACCAGGTTGAAAATGGCCGGCAGGCTCCAGGTGGAACGGTCAACCGTGCCAATGAGGCCTTGGGGCAGCACCCGGGCCAGGTTGGCAGCCAAACCGCCGCCGGTGATGTGGCTGAAGCCATGCACTGCCTTGTCCTGCGTGACAGGCAGGTAACGGGTCAAATCCAGGCAGTCGGCGGCATAGACGCGGGTGGGCTCGAGCAACTCTTCGCCCAGGGTGCGTCCCAGTTCTGAAACCTGCCGGTCCAGCGCCCAGCCTGCGTGGTTGATGACGCGGCGGACCAGCGAATAACCGTTGGAATGCAGGCCCGAGGACGCCATGCCGATGATGACGTCCCCGGCCCGCACGCGTTCCGGACCCAACAACAGCTCGGCCTCGACCACACCCGTGCAGGCACCTGCGACGTCGTACTCATCCGGCGCCAGCAGCCCCGGGTGCTCAGCGGTCTCCCCGCCCACCAGGGCCGTCCCGGCCACTTGGCAGGCGCTGGCAATGCCGCGGACAATGTCAGCCACGCGCTGGGGAACAACCTTGCCGGTGGCAATGTAATCGGTCATGAACAAGGGCTCGGCCCCAACCACCACAATGTCATCGACCACCATGCCCACCAGGTCATAACCAATGGTGTCGTGGATGTCCATGGCCTGGGCAATGGCCACCTTGGTCCCCACGCCGTCGGTGGACGTTGCCAGGTACGGTTTTTTGTACGTCAGCAACTTGGAAACGTCATAGAGGCCGGCGAACCCGCCAAAACCACCCACAACATTGGCGCCATGCGTGGCCTTGACGGCTTCCTTCATTAGATCAACTGCTAGATCGCCCGCTTCGGTATCAACCCCGGCGCTGGCATAGGTGATGCCCTGGAGGGCAGGCTCATGGGAGGCGTTGGACATGGCGTCTCTTTCTTACGAAGGCTTTAGGAACCGGTGGCAGCTATGCGGTCTTCATCGGTCAGGAGTCGTTCCATTTCCGAGTCAGGTCCCGGATCGCAGCCGGTGGAAGGGATGGCATTATTGGCCGCCGTGCGTTCGAGCAGGTTCTTGCCCAGACGGTCACTGGCGGGCAGCTCAATGGGGTACTTGCCCGTGAAGCATGCTGTGCAGAGGCGCTCACGCGGCTGGTTCGTGGCATCAATCATGCCGTCCTCGGAAATGTACTCGAGGGAATTGGCCCCAATGGACTTGGCAATCTCCTCCACCGCCGCACCATTGGCTATCAGTTCTGCGCGGGAGGCAAAGTCAATGCCGTAAAAACATGGCCAGCGCACAGGCGGGGATGAAATCTTCACATGGACTTCAGCGGCACCTGCTTCCTTGAGCATGCGCACCACTGCGCGCTGGGTGTTGCCGCGGACAATTGAATCATCCACCACCACAATGCGCTTGCCGCGGATCACTGAATCAAGCGCGCTGAGCTTGAGTTTGATGCCCAGCTTGCGCAGGGTGTCGGTGGGCTGGATGAAGGTACGGCCAACATAGGCATTCTTCACAAAGCCGTGGGCGAAGGGAATGCCTGATTCCTCCGCATAGCCAATGGCCGCGGGGGTGCCGGACTCCGGCACCGGAATCACCAAATCGGCGTCGTAGTGGCTTTCGCGGGCCAGCTGGCGGCCCATTTCCACGCGGGATTCGTACACCGAACGGCCGGCGATGGTGGCGTCCGGGCGGGCCAGGTAAACGTACTCAAAAACACAACCGGCCGGAGTGGCCGGAGCGAAACGTTGGGAGCGCACACCGTCTTCATCGATGGCAATGAATTCCCCCGGCTCAATTTCACGGATGCGCGAGGCGCCAATGGTGTTCAGGGCCGCATCCTCGGAGGCCACAACCCAACCACTTTCCAGGCGCCCCAATACGAGGGGGCGGACACCGTGGGGGTCGCGGGCAGCGTAAAGGGTGTGCTCATCCATGAAAACAAAGCTGAATGCACCCTGGATCTTGGGCAGCAGGTCCATGGCCGTGTCTTCGAGGGAACTGCCGGAATCGCCACGCAGCAATGTGGTCACCAGGGCCGTGTCGGTGGTATTGCCCTGCGCCATCTCACCTGAGGTGGGGGAACCGTATTTGGCCATGACCATTTCAAGGAGCTCGGCCGAATTGGTCAAATTGCCGTTGTGTGCCAGAGCCACCGTGCCGCTGTCGGTTGCGCCCAGCGTTGGCTGCGCGTTGGCCCAGTTGGCCGCCCCCGTGGTGGAGTAGCGGCAATGGCCCACAGCCATATGACCTGTCAGGGTATTGAGGGTTGGTTCGTCGAATACTTGGGAAACGAGCCCCATGTCCTTATAGACACTGATCCGATTGCCGTCACTTGCCGCTATGCCGGCTGATTCCTGACCACGGTGCTGGAGTGAGTACAGCCCGTAATAAGTTAGTTTTGCAACCTCTTCACCGGGTGCCCAGATGCCCAGAACGCCACAAGCGTCCTGCGGTCCCTTTTCGCCGGGTAAAAGATCATGGGATAATTTTCCGTCTCCGCGTGCCACGTAAAGAATTATCTCACGTATTGCTCCCCGGCAGGAACAGTTCCGGTGGACTTGAAGCGGATCCCGATGGCAGGGACCCTAGGCCCTTTCGGATTCGGCGTCGCTGCCATCTTCGGGGAGGGGCTCCACCAGCAACGTGGTGCTTTTGCGCCGTCCCCGGCGATCCAGCAGCAAAGCAACCATGGCGCCCACGCCCATGCCGGGAAGCACCAGCAGCACGGCGAACAAGCCAAAGACGCTTGAGGAATCAAATTCCTCCCCCGGCGTGAAGCTGAAGGCTAGAATTGCCGCCACCACCAGCCCCAGGAGGCCGCCAAGAATGAGAAATGGGACGTACTTTGGTGCGCGGCGAAGCTGAAGTTTGCGCGGCACGCTGGATGAGTTGTCAGGCTGGGAAGTCATGATCACAGAATACCTGCCCAAGCTTGGCAGCTGCCTTGGCCGGCGGGTTAGGTGACCTGGCTGTTCCTGGCCAGTTCCACAGCCTTTTCCACCCCGTCCCCAAAGGGGGCTCCATGGCCGGGAAGAACGACGCCGGCGCCCGTGCGTTCCAGGGCGGTCAGGGATTCCAACGCCAATTTCGTGTCCGCTGTGGCTGCCGCGGAAACAATTTGTGGTCCGCCCATCCCGGTATACGGGTCCATGGTCACCAATGCGTCTCCGGTGATCAACGCGCCCCTGTCCGCGAAGTGCAGCGCACAATGGCCCGCGGTGTGCCCAGGGGTGAAGACAAGTTCCGGATGGCCGGGCAGATCCTCGGTGAGGTCTGCATGGAGGGTTTTAAAGTTGTTGATGCCCTTGACCTGCAGCGCCCCCGCGCGGGTCATTTGAGCCAGAATGGGGATGCAGCGCGGGTACCGCAGGGGATAAAAAATGCGGCTCTTCTCATGTTTGTAGCTGTAGGGATGCGCGGCAAGATAAGCGTCCCCGGGATGGACAAAAATGGGGACGTTCAACTCCTGCTCAACCCGGGCAGCAAACCCCACATGGTCAAAGTGCGCGTGGGTGAGCACCAGGGCCGAAATGTTCTGCGGCGAATGGCCCAACTCCTGCAGGGCCTTCATGGTCATGTCCCACATGCGGGGAAGGCCTGCGTCAACAAGCATCACCTTTGGGCCGTCTTCCACGATGTAGCAGTTGACTCCGGCATGCTCGATCAAATGAATTTGCTCGGCAACGTTGCGATGAAACATGGGAGACTTTTTCCTTTCCTCAAGCCTTGCCAATGTCTGACCCTGTGGGGAAATTTCAAGGTGTTCACGTAGTTTCCCTGAGCCTAACCCTTGCAGGTGGCGCTACGAAAGGCCCTGGACCTTCCCCAAGCGCGTCAGGGCTGCAAGCGGCCTTTTCAAAGTGTTTTCGGGCCCCTATAGTTTTGAAGCAATGGCTGAGCAGGGGCCGGAGCGGGCGATGTAGGAGCGGCTATGTCACATCATGGGGCACCAAAAACACAACGGCAACCGACCCTCCCACGGTCCATCACCTTGCCAGGGGTGATTTTGGGCCTCGGCTTGGGTGGATTCGTGGACGGGATCCTGCTGCATCAAATTCTGCAATGGCACCATATGCTTTCCAGTTCCGCCACTGCCAACATTGATGTTGGTTCATGGCCAGTGACAACCGTCCACGGACTGCAGATGAATACTCTTTGGGACGGGTTTTTCCACACCTTCACGTGGCTGGCGGTGCTCATTGGCTTGGGGATTTTATATTCCCGCATTGCCGGTTCGCGGGGCCGCGTCTGGACTTCCAGGGTGCTGTGGGGATGGATGCTGTTTGGCTGGGGCCTGTTCAATGTTGTTGAGGGGGTCATTGACCACCATGTGTTGGGGATCCATCATGTGGTCAGCGGGGAATTCCAAACGCTGGCGGACATCCTGTTTCTGGTCCTCGGAGTTCTTTTAATGGTTGGTGGTTGGTTGTTGCAGCGCTCAGGTGCGGTGCGGCCGGCCAAGGCCGCCGACGGCGTGGGACCGCGAGCATGATTCCGGTCCATGAAGCCCAGCTGCACCCTGAACCAGCTGCGTGGTCATGGGCCGTGCCGCTGGTGGTGCTGATGGTGCTGGCGGTGGGCTATTGGGCGCTGGCACGCCTGCAAAGTGCCGAACCGCGTGGTTGGAATCCTTGGCGGACCGCAGCGTTCCTTGGAGGTACGGTCCTTTTAGGCCATGGCTTGCTGGTGCAAACCGCACCCTACCCGGCGGGTTCCCTGCCCGCCCACATGTATCAGCACCTGGTGATTGGCATGTACGCTCCTTTGGCTTTGGTGCTGGCGGCCCCGGTCACCTTGTTGTTGCGCTCCGTTCCGCGCCGGCACGGTCAAATGCTGGGCCGGGTGATGCGTGCCTGGCCCATGCATTTTATTGCCCACCCGGTGACGGCCCTGCTCCTGAGTGTGGGCGGTCTGGCAGCGCTGTATTTCACGCCCCTGTACGAGGCGGCGGCCAGCAGGCCCGTGCTTCACGCACTTATCCACTTCCATTTCTTCGCCGCCGGGTACTTGTTTGCCTGGGTGATTGCCGGGCCCGACCCTGCACCCCGCAGGCCGTCCGTGCCGGCGCGGCTGGTGGTGCTCGGCTTTGCCATTGCCGGACACGCCATCATTTCCCAGCTGCTGTATGCCGGGTTGTTTGTGCAGGTGGGTGCAGCAACTGCCGGGGAGCTTCGCCAGGCCGGTGAACTGATGTATTACGCCGGAGACGTGGCCGAACTGCTGCTGGCCTTCGCCCTGGTCACCTCGTGGCGGCCGGTACGGGCCAGCCGGCGGCCTGCCCGGTTTGCCCGCCCGCGGGAAGCAAGCCGAGGCGGCCTTGGCCTGCGCGCAGCAAATGACCCGTGAGGTGCAGCCACCGCGTCCGTGGTCACAGCGGCAGCTGCTCTGACAAATCCGCCCGCAAACCGGATGCTGCCACCACACCGCGTTCCACGGCGTCAGCCCATGCCAAGGCGCCGGTGACCAGCGCCAGCCAAGTTGCGGCGTCGCACTCCACCACGTTCGGAGGGGTGCCCCGGGTATGCCGGGGACCGGCAATGCACTGGGTCACCCCAAAAGGCGGGACGCGCACCTCCACGGAATTGCCGGGCGCCCGCGCGGCGAGCTCCTCCAGGGTGTAGCGCACAGCGGTGGCAGTGACGGTCCGGGGCGCGCCGCCTGCGCGCCAAGCGGTGAGGGCCGCACTTCCTTCTGCAATGTCGATCCGACGTCGGGTGGCCATGGCTTCTCCTAGTTAAGCAGGGCGCTCACGGCTTGGCCCAGACGCAGGCTGCCGGCCGCGCTGTTGCCGCCCATCACCGGCGGCACCAATTTGTTCAACAGTTCAGCCACCGGCGGGACATCAACGGCGCCGGAGGCGGCCAGGAGTGTCAGGCCCACCAACGTTGCGGCGCGTCCATTGCCATCGAGGATTTTTACTGCGGCGCCGGCGCCGGTGGAGGTGGCGAGCAGCAGCACGCCCTCGGCACCCATCTTCGCCAGGATGCCCAGTTCGTCCATGACCACGGTATTGGGTTTTCCATGCCCTTCCACGGCCCACGGATAATCCAGCATGGAGGTGGCAATGGTGGCCGCGCGGGCGTTGGCATGCTTGTTGGACGGGGCCTGGGCGAGGGTGCTGAAGGCGCGGGCGAGTCCCGTGAGCGACACTGCCATGACGGGCGCACCGCAACCGTCCACGCCCGTGTGGGCCACTGTTTCCTGCGTGCATTCCTCCAAAACGCTCCGCACGGCGCGCTGCATGGGGTGGTTGGGCTCCAAGTACCCGGAAACGTCCCAACCGTTTTCAGTGCAGGCCCACAGGAAAGCGGCATGTTTGCCGGAGCAGCTCATGGCCAGTTTTGATTTCTCCCGCCCTGTGCGGACCATCCAGGCGCGGGCGGAGGCGTCGCTGGGCCACGCCGGGGGACAGCCCAGGTGTTTTTCCTCCAGTCCTGCGGCCTTGAGCATGCCGGACACCATGTCCATATGATCCAGGGATCCCGTGTGGCTGCCGCAGGCAATGGCCACCTGCGCGCCGCGCAGTGGCACACCGGCCTGCATGGCGGCGAGCGCCTGAAAGGGCTTGGCCGCGGACCTGGGATAAATGGGGGCATTGATGTTGCCCAGCTCGGTGACCACGGAACCGTCCGCGGCCACCACCACTGCGGAGCCGGTGTGGATGGACTCCACAAATCCGCTGCGTTCCAGGACGGCGAGCTCGACGGCGTCGTACGCCTGGAGATTTTGGATCATGGTGCCATCCTATCCACAGGCCGGGGGCGCAGTGCGTTAGTACGGTGTGGCAAGGCCCATGGATTCCTTGATGACCAGCGGCACGTCCCCGGCGGGCTTGTCCTGGGCGGCTGCCTGGGCGACGACGTCGAGCTGCTCCGGGGCCACATAAATGGTCAGGGTGGATGTGTTGCCGTCAGGGATGAGCTTGTGGATGGCAGCACCCTGCTCTGCCGGGAGCTTGGCCTGCCACGCGGAAACTGCCTGCAGGGCGGCTTCGAGCTGTTCGGCATTGATGGTGACGAGTTTGGGGATGGCGCCGGCGGCAGACACGAGCTTCGCAGCGGATTCGTCCGTGACGGCCACGTGCAGGGAATTGTTTTCAATCCAGGAATCCGAATAGGCGTCACCGAGCTGGGCACGCAGGGAATCATTGAGCACCAGCAAAGCGGTGGTGTCATCCGCGCCCGCAGCAGCTGCCGCGGTGGTGGGGGCTGATGAAGGGGCTCCGGGATCCTGCGGTGTGGCGCAACCACTCATGCCAAGCGCTCCTGTCAACGTGGCGGCGAGCACTGTTGCCGCCATTTTCCTGCCGTTCATGATGCCTCCCTTGAATGCGTGGGGGTTTGGTCAAAGCATAGGCGCAAAGTCTTTGTGCCCGTAATGAAAAGTGGGTCCCCTTCGCGACGAACGGGACCCACTTTTTATTCAGTTGGATGTTGCTGTTTTGGAACCGTGGTTCCTCGAGGCTAGTTGGTGCCCCGACGGCGGATCAGTAGGAATGCCGCGCCACCGAGCAACACCAGGCCGCCGGCAATGGCGAGCAACACTGTGGTGCCAGAAGCGCCGGTGTTGGCCAGGTCCATGTCGGTTCCACCCGGTGCCGGGGCCTGCGGTGCCGCCAACACGGTGAAGGTGGACTCGGCGATCAGGGAAGTGACGCCGTTGAGGCTTTGAACGGCCGTGACGGCGTAAGTGCCGCTGCCCAGGCGATTGTTCAGGGTCACTGTCCACGTGGTGTCGGTGACGACGGCGTTGTAGCTGGTGCCATTGACTGTCACCACGACGTCGGCACCGGCGATGTTGGTGCCGGTGATTTCCGTAGGACCTTCATCGAAGGCGAACTCCGCACCGTTGGCCGGCGAAACAACGGCCGGTGCGGCGTAAACAACAGCAAAGGTATTTGTCGCCGTAGGGGAATCGTTCCAGTCAAGCTGGGTCTGCTGGGCTGTGGCGGTGTAGTTTCCTACGGCCAGACCCGGATTGACGGCAACTGACCAGTTGCCGTTTGCGCCAACAACAGCGGTGCCCGTGATGTCTTTGGTCTCATCATCGCTGTCGGAAATTTCCACGGCGACGGTGGCACCGGCGGTGCCGGTTCCGGTGATGGCATCGACAGGAGCTGCCACGGTGCCTTCATTGGCCGGAGCCGCGATGACGGGGACAGGGAGGGTTTCCTTGATGACCTCAACGGAACCCGTTGCGGCTGCTGATTCGCTAAAACCATTCTTAGTCACGGCAGTCACCTTGAAAGTGCCGAATTTGTTCGGTGCCTTCGCCGTCCACGTGCCATCGGCAGCGACAGGAACTTCGGTGGTGACACTGTTAACCGTGACAAGAACGGTGGATCCGGCTGGTGCGGAAACGGAACCTGTGATGGCCCCTTCACGGTAGACGGGAGCGGTGGTGGCGATGGTGGGTGTGTTCAAGAAGATCTTGACCGTGTAACCAGCTGTCTTTGAGAGGGCATCGCTGAGGCTTACGCCGTAAGTGGGGCCGGCAGGTTGGCCGGCTTCAGCGGGAACGCCTGCGCTGATCATGCCCACGGCCAAATTGCCCGCAATGATTGATCCGCCCGAGTCACCCGGTGCAGCCGCAAGGGTAGTTGAGCCAAAGCCACGCACTGCGCGGACGTCTGTAGGGTCGGTGGCGTTGTCCATGCCCCCAACGAGGAAAATGCCCGTTGCCTCAACTTTTGCACAGCTCCAGCCGGTGGTGCGGCCTGACTTGCAGATGGGTGCTCCGATGATTGCATCGGATACGCCTGTGACCTGAGGCCCGCTGGCCTTAAGATCAGCCTGTGTGGTCCAATCGGTCACCGTAGTGAACTGATCGACGGCGGCTTCAATTTTGTCGATGACGGCAACGTCTGTGCCTATGTTGCCGAGTTCACTGCTGGGATCGGTAATGTCGCCCGTTACAGGTGTATGACCCGGACCGCCGAACTGTGAGTAGCCGAATTTGCCCAAAACACCGAGGTTGCCGCCCCCGGGGCCTTCCACTGCTGGTTCCGTTGTGGGGTCGGTCAATTCAGCCCGGTCCGCAGCGCCGTCGCTGGTGCAGTGACCGGCAGTGATGACAGCAGGAGCTCCCTCAGCATTGAAGCCGTTCCATCCGACGGAGCAGTAACCGCCTCCGTCGCCGACAATTGCGGCATAACCCTGGCCGTTGACTACATCGACGTAGGGTGTTGCCGGTCCATTGGCAGCTTCAATTTTGACGTTGCCATATTTCGCGGCGAAGTCGCTCAAAGCTGTCTTGCCAACGGGCGCGGCGGAACGCGCAATGGCGGGGCCGCCCGTTGCAGGTTCGCCCGTGCGGATGACAAATTCACCGGCGGCATTGATCATGATGGATTGCAGATTTGAGACATCTTTGTACTCGGCAATATAGTCCGTCAAAAGGGTGTCGACATTGTTCGCGGGAGACACAGCGGCAGCAGAAGTGGTCGCCGGAACCGCAGGGGTCTCAATGTTGACCTTGGTATCGCCAGCGGCGGTTTCTGCCGCTGCGGTCTCGGTGGTCTGGACCTTGACGCTTTCACCATCAAGTGACACAACAGCATCGGGGTCGACCGCCGTAAGGGCCTTTTGAATCTTGCCAGCTTCAAAAGTCAGCGCACCCTGCTCGTTGAATTCCTCGACTGAAATGTCAAGGTCGCGCTCGACTGCTTCGGCAAGACCTTCCGGCAGCGGAGCGTCGGTAGTTGAGGGAGTGGAGGTTGCCGAAGCAACTGCTGAGGAGATTGAGCTTGGTTCAATGTCCTGAGACGGCGAGGCCGTAGCGGCCCCTGCTGTGAAAGTGCCGCCTATAAGGACGACGGCTGCAGCGCAGACTGCGCCTCCGCGCTTGATGAAGGCGCGTGTGGATGCTTGCATGTGTAAGGTTCCCCCTGGAGTGATGATTATTGCCTTGGCGGCAAGAGTGCTGGCACCAGTACTCTGCTCATTGGGAAAGCACAGACAGAAGTACGGCGCACTCATCCGTAAAGCTATCAAGTGGAGTAAGGGCCGACAACGCAAACAGCCAACTATCCATAGAATACTTTTTATTACGCATAACGATGCAGGCCATGTCAGCTTCAGCAAGCTACCCATTGACATGCCCCGTAGTTGATGCAGGCCATTTTCTGGGTTGGCGCGAAGCGATGGCAGTTCAAAAAGCATTGGGCGCCTGCCAAATGGCAGACGCCCAATAAGTATCGGAGCAGGAAAGCCTAGTCTTGCAACATCGCTTGGCTCATTGCCCGGCGTCGAACTCCCACAACGGTGAAAGCGCCGCCGGAGAGCAGCAGTGCCAGCGCGGCGGCACTGAGGATCAGCGGATGGCTCCCGGTGCACGCCCTGTCATTTTGCGGCACTGCCCCCTGCGCCAAGTACCCTTGGAAGGTGAAGGTTTTAGTGATTGGCCCCGGAGGCCGCGAACACGCCCTTGTCCGCTCCTTACTTAACGATCCCAACGTCAGCGAAGTGCATGCCGCTCCCGGCAACGCGGGAATTGCGGCGATTGCGCCCACCCATCAGGTCAATGCCGGCGACCCCGCCGCGGTGACGGCGCTCGCTGTCCAGCTGGGAAGCGACCTTGTGGTCATTGGACCCGAAGCGCCTTTGGCTGCCGGTGTGGCCGATGCTGTCCGGGAGGCCGGAATTCCGGTCTTTGGCCCCAGCAGGGAAGCTGCCAAGCTGGAAGCTTCCAAGGCTTTCGCCAAAACAGTCATGGCTGAAGCGCAGGTGCCCACGGCCATGGCCAAGGTTGCCGTAAATGCCGAGGAGGCCGCGGCGGCGCTTGATGATTTCGGCGCACCCCATGTGGTCAAGGACGACGGCCTCGCCGCCGGCAAGGGCGTGGTTGTGACCAACGACCGCGCGGAGGCACTGGCCCACGCCGAGGCATGCTTTGCCGTGGGCGGCACCGTGGTCATTGAGGAGTTCCTCGACGGGCCCGAAGTGTCCCTGTTTGTGCTGGCCGACGGCCGCACTGTGGTTCCCTTGGAGCCGGCGCAGGATTTCAAACGCATTTACGACGGCGATGAAGGTCCCAACACCGGGGGCATGGGTGCGTACTCCCCGCTGGAGTGGGTTCCCGCCGGTTTGGTGCAGGAAGTCATTGACAGGGTGGCCCAACCCACCATCGACGCCATGGCACACCGCGGCACGCCCTTCACCGGCGTGCTGTATTGCGGTTTGGCACTGACCAGCCGCGGCACCCGGGTCATTGAGTTCAATGCCCGTTTTGGTGACCCCGAAACCCAGGCCGTACTGGCCCGTCTGGAAACCCCGCTCGGTGGCGTGCTCATGGCGGCAGCCAAGGGACAGCTGGCTGACATGGAACCATTGCGCTGGTCACCTGAAACCGCCGTCGCCGTGGTCCTTGCCAGCGGGAACTACCCGGACACTCCGCGCACGGGTGACCGGATCCGTGGACTCAAAAAGGCCAATGCGCTCGACGGCGTGCACGTGCTGCATGCAGGAACCGGCACCAACAGCGATGGCCATACTGTGAGCGCGGGCGGCCGTGTGCTGGCAGTTGTGGGCAGGGCGGATGGTTTGGATGCTGCCCGGGAGCGCGCCTACGCAGGCATGGAGCGGATTTCGCTCGATGGCGGACAGTACCGCAAGGACATTGCGGCAAAGGCCGCCCGCGGTGAAATCACAGTGGCGGACGCCGCCACCCAGGCATAAGGAAATTTTTTACATGAGCACTGCACTTCCCCCCGCCCCCGCACTGCCGGGTTGGATCCACGTCTACTCCGGCAAGGTCCGCGAGCTGTATGTCCCCGCACCGGGCCAGGCCACGGCCGACGCGCCGTTTATGGGCCGTGAAGATGTGGTGTTGGTGGTGGCGAGCGACCGCATCAGCGCCTACGATCATGTTCTGGCCACCGAAATCCCTGACAAGGGCCGCATCCTGACCGGTCTGAGCCTGTGGTGGTTTGACCAGCTCCAGGTACCCAACCATGTGGTGGCAAGCTCCGTGGAGGACGGCGTGCCGGCACAGCTGGCTGGACGTGCCATGGTGTGCCGAAAATTGGACATGTTCCCCATCGAATGCATTGCCCGGGGTTATTTGACCGGTTCCGGCCTGCTTGAATACCGCAACTCCCAGACCGTGTGCTCCCTGCCGATGCCGGCAGGTTTGGTGGATGGTTCACGCCTGGAGGAAGCCATTTTCACCCCCTCCGCCAAGGCCGAGGTGGGCGAGCACGATGAAAACATCAGCTTTGAAGTCATGGTGGACACTGTGGGTCAAAACGACGCACAGTCCCTGCGGGAGCTGAGCTTGAAAATTTATGCCCGTGCGGAGGAGATTGCCCGGGAACGCGGCATCATCCTGGCAGACACCAAGGTGGAATTCGGCACCGATCCGGCCACCGGTGCAATCACGCTCGGCGATGAAGTGTTGACCCCTGATTCCTCACGCTTTTGGGACGCGCAACTGTGGCAGCCCGGACAGGCCCAGCCCAGCTTCGACAAGCAGTATGTCCGCGACTGGCTGGACAGCGCCGAATCCGGCTGGGACCGGGCCTCGGATACGCCCCCGCCGGCCCTGCCGGCCGATGTGGTGGAGCGCACGCGGGCCCGCTACGTGGAAGCCTTTGAGCGTCTCACAGGCACGATTTTCGTCTAAACAGCGGCACGGGGCGAAGCCGGCGTCGGACCTGGAAGGCTGGCAGGCGGGGGGAAGCTGGCAAAGCTACACGGCGTGCAGCTGGGCCAGATGTTCGGCCGCGACCCCTGCCCTGTCGGCTGCGCCGGCATGCTGGTAGCGCAGCTGGGCTTTGCGGTAGGCGTCCAGGGCCTGGTCATGCCGCGAGCATGCTTCCAAGGTGTTGCCCAGCAACAGTGCGGTATCCCCGGCAATATGCGGTGCCAGCTGCTCGCACTGGGCCTCGATGCTGTCCAAAAGTTCCAGTGCCTGCGGCAGTTCGCCGGTGAGGTAGTGCCAACGTGCACGCAGCAGTGAAACTTCCAGCGTCTCGGCCACCGTTGCCCCCACCACGGAATGGGCCAGCTCGCTGCGCTCAATGGCCTGCAGGGTGGCCGGTTCCACCACGCCGGCCATGAGCCGCACCCATGCGGTGGCCTTGTTGAACTGGGCCCAGCGGGACAGGTCGGCGGTGGGGGAGAGCAGCTGGGCTGCCTGGGCGTGGTGTTCCAATCCCGTGGAAACGTCCTGCCGGATGAACGCCACATTTCCAATGACCCAGTGGATTTCCCCGGCCATTTGCGCCGGAGTGGTCTCGGAGACGGAATCGGCCAACACCACCGTGTGCGCCCAGGCTTCATCCAGGCGCCCGGCCTCGGTTAATGCACCGATCAGCGTCTGCAGTGCCATCAGGTAGGAACCGTATTCCTCAGCGCTGTCGCCCGAACCGATTTCCACAGCCAAGGTGGCATGCGTGATGGCCTCCGGCAAGGCGCCCTGCGCCAGCATGGCCGCGGCCATGACCTGCTGGGCGCGAAGGGAGAGCGCATCACTGTCAATGGTGAGTGAATGCCGCAGCAGCTTGCCCAAGGTGGCAGCCGCTTCCGCGTGGTCGCCGTGGCGCAGCAGCGCGTTGGCGGCAAGGAAAGTCATTTTCCACCAGGAAACCGTGTCCCCGTCCGCACACGCCAACTCCGCGGCAGCCTGGGCGCTGGTCACTGCCCCCAAATAGTCCCGGGTATCCCAACTTTGCTGTGCGCACAGGGACAGGCGCAGGCACTCGCTGGCCTGGGGGGCCTGGTTCCACTGCGCAACGGATGCCGGTGCCAACTCCAAGCGGCGGGCCAGTTCCTCAATGATCTCCGTGGTGGGTTCCCGATGGGCATTTTCGAGAAGGGAGATGTAGCTCGATGAATACAGTTCCCCGCCCAGTTCGGCCTGGGTGAGGTTGCGTGACAACCGCTCCTGCTTGAGGCGTTCCCCGAAACTGCTGCCCATAGTTGCTGCTCCTCGCCTGTGGGACACCCCCACCCGTTTTCCAACGAGACAGCTCGTTGAATATGAACATAACAGAAGCTGTCATATTTCACAGACACCGGTGAAAAGACTAGCTCTTTGGACAGTGGTGGCTGCCACCACCGCGTGGCCTGGAAGCCAAAAAGGGAGCGGCATCCTTGTGGATGCCGCTCCCTAAATGTGGTCGGGGTGACAGGATTTGAACCTGCGGCCTCGTCGTCCCGAACGACGCGCGCTACCAAGCTGCGCCACACCCCGATTTTGTTCCGCTCCGCTCCGGTGAAGGATTGGAAAAGCAACCTCTCAAGAATAGCGGAGAGAAGCCATGATCACGAAATCGGCACGGTTGAGTCCCGTCAGTGCCGGGTTTGCTTTGCCGTCAAGGTCAGCATCACTGCCTCCGGCCTGCAGGCAAAACGGAAGGGTGCGGTGCGGGAGGTGCCAATTCCAGCCGAGACGTTGACGGGCGTGACGTGACCTCTGAATTCCCAATCATGAAGCCCGCGGGCCCTCCAGGTGGGCAGATCACAGTTGCTCACCAGTGCACCATAGCCCGGGACGCAAACCTGCCCGCCGTGGGTGTGGCCGGCCAGGATCAACTCCGCGCCGGCGGCCGTGAAATGGTCCAGAACCCGCTGGTACGGGGCGTGGGCCACAGCAATCTTGACGTGTGGGGCGCTGTCCTGCCCGGCTGCGCCACGTGGCCAGCCGGCATAGCGTTCCCGGTTTAAATGCGGATCATCCACGCCACTGAAATCAAAACGGATGCCGTTGAGCGGAATGGACTGGGCACGGTTGGTCAGATCCACCCAGCCGCCCACGCCAAAACCTGCGTGCAGGGCTGAGGTGTTCAGTGCCACGGGCTGCTTCCGCCGCCCGCTGCGCAAGGTGGAAGGTCCGTTGAAATAGGCCAGCGGATTTTTCAAACGCGGCGCAAAGTAGTCGTTGGAGCCAGGGACAAACACTCCCGGAAAACGCATCAGCGGCTGCAGGGCGTCCAGGAGGGGTTCGATGGCTTCAGGGTGGCTGAGGTTGTCGCCCGTATTCACCACCAAATCCGGTTCAAGGGCTGCCAGGTTCCGCAACCATTGGGCTGTCTTGTTTTGACCGGGGGAGAAGTGGATGTCCGACAGGTGCAAAATGGTGAACGGTTCCGCTCCGGCGGGAAGAATGGCCAGCGACTCTTCCCGGAGTTCGAAGTTGTGACGTTCAATGAAGGCACCGTAGGCCACGGCGCCGGCACCGGCGGCAACAGCAAGCCCCGCCGCTGCTCCCCAGGCTGGGAGACGGGACGGGGCCGCTTGGGTACTTGTCATTTGGCTGCTTAGTCCTTCTTCTCCGCGGCTGGCTTGTCGGAGTCTTTCTTCTCCGGTTCAGCGGCTTTGGGTGCCGGGGCTGGTGCCACCGGTGCCGGTGCATTGACCATGCTGGCCGGCGGTGCCGGGAATCCGCTGACGTCGTAGAAGCCCCCGACCTGGTTCATGTAACCCTGCCAGGCCTTTCCGGCGTAGGTGGCCCCATCAACATAGTCGATGCGCTGGCCGGCGATCAGCTTGCCATTGTTGGAGGCGCTCTTTTCCTCCGGGCTGCCCACCCAGGAAGCGGTGGACAGGCCCTTGGTGAAGCCAACCGTCCAGGTCTGCTCGGAGTTGTTGGTAGTACCTGTCTTGGCCGCTGCCGGGTACTGCAGCGGAATTTGGTAGCCGGAGCCCCTGACCAGCACTTCCTGCAGAACACTTGTCACACCAGCTGCAACTTCCGGTTTGACTGTCTGTTGGCAATTGGCGGCAGGGACGGGGAACTGATCACCCTTGGCGTTGCTGATGGAGACCAGGGCAATGGGATTGCACTTGATCCCGCCGGAGGCAAAGGTGGCAAAGGCGGTGGCCATGGTCAGCGGTGCAACTTCACCCGAACCCAGTAGGGAGCTGACATAGTCCAGGCTGTAGGGCTGGTTGGGGTCCTTGCCCAGATGAATGCCGGTGGCTGTCATCATTTTTTGAATGTTGCACATATCCAGCTGCGCAGCTGTTGCGAAGGTTGCTGTGTTCAAGGAGTTGTAGAGACCCTCGCGGGCAGTGACACGCCTGTAAAAGCCGCCCTCGGCGTTTTGCAGGTCCGGCGTGGCATCGGGGTTGGTGCTGTCATAAATGCCCGTGGTGGTGCCACAGCTGTTCGTCCAGTTGAAACCTGCCGGGTAACGGCGCACGGAGGCGTCCACGACGTCATTGATGCGGTTGCCGGCATTGAGCCATTCGGCAAAAGTGAAGGGCTTGATGGTTGAACCCACATCGAAGCCACCGGAACCGCCCAGCAGGTTGCCATTGGCATCCACGCTGTCAACGTTGAAGTTGTAGTCGGTTTTCCACTGGCCCTCCGGGGCATTCAGCTTGGTGTTTTGTGCCATCGCCAAGATCTTGCCCGAACCGGGCTGTACCGTAACAAGGCCCTGGCCGACGCGGTCGGGGTTGTTGTCAGCGGGAGTGAAATTGGCGAACTGGACCTGCGCGGCGTCCTGCAGTCCCGGATCCAGCGTGGTGGTTACTGTCAGGCCGCCCTGCTTGAGCAGCTTCTCGCGGTCCTCCGGTGTTTCGCCGTATGCGGGATCGTTCAAGATCAAGTTGCTGACGTACTCGCAGAAGTACTCGGCCCTGACCGCCGTGGTGCAGCCGTTGCGGTTGGGGGTGATCTTCAAGCCAAGATCCGATTTCACGGCCGCATCATGCTGCGCGGCGTCGATCTTGCCTTGTTCCAGCATCAAATCAAGCACCAAATTGCGGCGCGCCATGGCGTTCTCCGGATTCGCCACCGGATCGTACGTGACCGGAGCGTTGACCACCCCTGCCAACAAGGCCGACTGTGCCGGGTTCAAATCCTTGGCGGAGATGCCAAAGTAAAAGGCGGCTGCGGATTCAACACCAAAGTTGCCGTTGGCAAAGAGCACCCAGTTCAAGTAGCCCTGCAGGATCTCGTCCTTGGAGTATTTCTTCTCCATGGCGATGGCCAGCTTGATCTCGCGGACCTTGTCACCCACGCCCTTGTCGCCACCGAGCTTGATCTTGTCGTTCTCACCGTTGGCGGCGTACGTCTGAATGATCACGTTATTGACATACTGCTGCGTAATGGTGGACGCGCCCTGGCGTGAGCCGCCCTGCGCCATGGACGCCACGGCGCGGGCCAGGCCGCGGGTGTCAATGCCGCCGTGCTCGTAATAGCGGGAGTCCTCCACGGCTATGACGGCGTCGCGCATATATTGGGAGATGTTCTCCAAGGGCACTTCAATGCGGTTCTGATCATAAAAGGTTGCCAACAAGGAACCATCGGCGGCCAAAATTTTCGAGGACTGTGCCGGCGTCCCCACCGTCATCTCATCGGGGAGGTCGTCAAAGAAGGAGATGGACGAGGTGGCCGTGGCACCCGTCAAGGCGACCGCGGGGACCATGAGACCGGCCACGAGCACACCACAAATGGTGCTGATGCCCAGGAAGGCCACCACTTTGCCCAATGTGGTGGCGGTGTCGAAAATGGGGTGTTTAGTTGCTGCCATTTTTCCAGTTTACCGGCAGGGGCTACGCTTTGAAGTATGACCAAATGGGAGTACTCTACAATTCCGCTGATTATCCACAACACCAAGGCGATCCTGGACAGCTGGGGCGACGATGGTTGGGAACTGGTGCAAGTGGTTCCCGGACCCGAGGGACGCGGGCTTGTGGCCTATTTAAAGCGTGAGAAGGCGTGAGCGTGGAAACCGCATCAGCACAAGGAACTTCGCGTATTGAAGCCCGTCTGGCGGAGCTCGGCCTGAGCCTGCCAGCAGTGGCCGCCCCCGTGGCCGCCTACGTGCCGGCAGTCATTTCCGGTAACCATGTCTACACCTCCGGACAGCTGCCTTTTATTGACGGCAAACTCCCAGCTTCGGGGAAGGTGGGCGGGCAGGTTTCAGCTGAGGACGCAAAATCCCTCGCCGCAACCTCCGCCATCAATGCCCTGGCCGCCCTGAAAAACGTCATTGGCAACCTGGACCGTGTCACCCGCATTGTCAAGGTGGTGGGCTTCGTGGCCTCCGATCCGTCCTTCACCGGCCAGCCTGGTGTCATTAATGGAGCTTCCGAGCTTCTTGGTGAAGTATTTGGTGAGGCAGGCATCCACGCACGCTCCGCCGTCGGAGTGTCAGTGCTGCCCCTGGATTCCCCCGTGGAAGTTGAACTGATTGCCGAATTCCAGTAGCACCCCTGCGGGCTTCCGGCCCGCGGGAAAGCGGCTCTTTCCGCTTAACCCGGACCAGCGCGAAGCCGCGCTGGCCTGGGTCGAGTTCGGCGAGCACACCCCCCGCAAACCCCGCCAGGCCTCCTCGGTGGTGCTGCTTAAAGACAGCCCCGGGGGTCTGCAGACCTTCATGACGTATCGCTCAGGCGGTTCGCCGCTGGGTCCCGTTGCTTTCCCGGGCGGCACCGTGGAAGCGGCCGACGACGACGTCACCGACTGGGCGGGCCCCGCACCGGCGGCGTGGGCCAAAAATTTGGGCACCGCCGACATTGGCCTGGCGAAACGCCACGTGGTTGCGGCCATCCGGGAATTGTTCGAAGAAACCGGCATATTGCTGGCCGGCCCGGATGCCTCCTCGCTGGTGGAAGGAAATTCGGGTCCTGAATGGATGCGTGCCCGCGTGTCCATTGCGAGCCAGGAAAACACCTTCGCCTCGGTGCTAAAACGCTATGGACTGGTGCTGCGCACCGATCTGTTGAAATCCCTGAGCCACTGGACCAGCCCGGATTTTGCCCACAGACGCTTTGACACCCGTTACTTTGCGGCAGCCAACCCGGTAAACCAGGAGGCGTCGCTGCTGGAAAACAAGGGGTTGTGGGGGCGGTGGGTCACCGCCGCGGAGGTTTTGAAGGACCGCCACAACAGCGCACTGGGTGACGAGATCAATTTGCCGGCCACCCGCGGGGTGGTGCTGGGGGAACTGCTGGTGCCCAGCGTGGAGATCATTCTGGAGAAGATCGCCGCCGCGCGCGGCTGCATTGCCTACCTCAACCACACACGCGCCATTAATGAATACCAGCCCAAACTCGTTGCCGGGGCGGGGAGCACCTTCAGCCTGGAAGTGGCGACCGCACCCCTTTCCGAGGGGGCTCCCTGCCGCGAGCGGTAGGGGCCGGCAGGACCCGCTGCCCAAGGCGCGGGGTGAATGGACGTTAAACCCAAACGGCCCGGTCATGTTGACCGGGCCGTTTGTTTGCTTCAGCTGGATAAATGTTTTTTCTAGCGTGAGCGCTGGCGCAAACGGTTGACGTCCAAAATCACCACTGCACGGGCTTCCAGGCGAAGCCAGCCGCGCTGGACAAACTCAGCCAGGGCCTTGTTGACGGTCTCGCGGGACGCGCCGACCAGCTGGGCCAACTCCTCCTGGGTGAGCTCGTGCGCCACCAGGATGCCGTCGGTGGCGGGGCGGCCAAACCTGTCCGCCAAATCCAGGATGGCCTTGGCCACGCGGCCGGGAACATCGGAGAAGACCAAATCGGAGAGGTTGTCATTGGTGCGGCGCAGGCGGCGGGCCAGTGCCTGCAGCAGCTGCATGGACACCTCGGGACGGTTGCGCAGCAGGGCGTTGAGGGATTCGTTCTTCAATCCGGCCAGGCGGGTCTCCGAGACGGCAGTGGCTGTGGTGCTCCGCGGTGCCGGGTCAAAGAGGGCCATTTCGCCAAACAATTCGCCCGGTCCCAGAATGGCCACGAGGGATTCGCGGCCGTCGGAGGAGGTGCGGCCCAGCTTGACCTTGCCGGAAACGATGAAGTAGAGCTGATCGCCCTGATCGCCTTCACGGAACACCGACGCGCCTCGGGAAAGATCAACCTCTGCCAGTTCGTCCGTCAGCAGGCGGAATGCCTCGTCGTCCAGGGTGGCGAAAAGGGGGGCCCGGCGCAGTACCTCGATGTCCATGAAAACTCCTTGCAGTATGTAGCTATTCAGTAAAGACCTATTAATGATTGTTTCAGAAGAATTTTGTTTTTGTGACCAATTTGGCATTACCGGCTTACGTTGTCAGCATATTGGCAGTCTTGTTGCGAGCCAAGCCCCGCAAATGTCGCACCCACGCCGGTAGCATTGGCAGTCGGAATGGACGCGTTTGTCCTGCACCAAAAAATGGCGGGCGAGGGCCCGGGAGGAGCTGCAACGGGTGTTTGGTTTCTCATGGTTGGATGCGCTGCTGATCTTGTGGCTGCTGTGGCAATTCATTTATGGTCTCAATGCCGGGCTCGTGGCGGGCCTGGGTGGTTTGGTGGGAATTATTGCCGGGGCCGTGGCCGCGTTCTTCGCCGCCCCCCTTGCCAGTCAAATAGCAGTCAGCCCCGGCTGGCGCACCACCTTGGTCATTGTGGGCACGGTGGTGCTCATTGCCGTGGGCCACGCCTTTGGCATCAAGTTGGGAAGGGCCATTGGCCGCGCCATGAAATCCGGTTCCATCCGGGCCGTCAACCGCATTTTGGGCGGGGCCTTGAACCTTGGCGTGGGGGCATTGATTTTGTCCATGCTGGCTTTCGGGGTGTCCAACCTGGGCATTCCGGCGGTGTCCAAGCAATTGAGCGATTCAAAAGTCATTTCCCGCATTGATTCCTGGACCCCCAGCCCTGTGAAGGCTGCCGTGGCACAGGTGCGTTCACTGGTGTTGGAAGAGGGCATCCCGGCGCTGCTTAACCCCGATGGCAGCAACGTTGATGTTGCGGCCCCCCAGGGGGAAACCAACACGCCTGCGCTGAACACGGCGGCACAATCGGTGATGAAAATTTCCGGCACCGCCTTTCAATGCGGCCAAAACCAGACCGGAACCGGATTTGTCATTTCCCCCGGGCGGGTCATGACCAATGCCCATGTGGTGGCGGGCGTCTCCCAGCCCGTGGTGCAGACCCAGGAACAAGGGGCATTGCCGGCGCGGGTGGTCTACTTTGACTCCGGCCAGGACCTGGCCGTGCTGGCCGTGGATTCTTTGGCTGCGGCACCGCTGCCGGCGGCGCAGACGGTTCCGGCCAAAACGGGCACGGTTTTTGCCGGCTACCCTTTGGGCGGGCCCCTGCAGCTGCGGCCGGCCACCGTGCTCTCCTCCGGCCCCATGCTGGTGCCTGACGTTGCCAGCGGCAACCCCTCGCCCGTGGATGTCTACCAGCTGGCAGGCAATGTTCAATCGGGCAACTCGGGCGGGCCGCTGCTGGATACCAGCGGCAAGGTGGTGGGCGTGATTTTCGCCAAGGCCACCGCCACCGACACGGTGGGTTTTGCCCTCACCATGGAAGAGGCCGGCCCGGTCATTCAAGCAGCACCCACCCTTGAGCGGGAAGTGGACTCCGGCAGCTGCAAGGTGGGCTGATCCGGCGGCCTGATCCACCCCGGGTGTTTTACGCGAGCGTCTTGTCGAAGAAGTTCACGGCCAGTTCGTAACCGTGAATGCCGGCCCCCACAATGACTGCTGTGCATACGGCTGACAGATAGGAGTGGTGGCGGAATTCCTCGCGGAGGTGGACATTGGAAATGTGCACCTCCACGGCTGGAAGTTCCACTGCGGCCAGGGCATCGCGCAGGGCCACCGAGGTGTGCGTGTAGGCGCCGGCATTGATGATGATTCCCGCCGCCGTGCCCCGCGCGGCGTGGATGGCATCCAGCAGGACGCCCTCATGGTTGGACTGCAGACACGTGGCGTCGAACCCGGCGGCCTCGGCAGCGGCGGTGGTGAGGCGTTCGACGTCGGCCAGGCTGGCTGTGCCGTAGATTCCGGGTTCGCGGGTGCCCAATAAGTTCAGGTTGGGGCCATTGAGGATCAACAGGGTGCCGCGCGGGCGTGGAGAAGTCATGGCTTAATGATGCCCCACACGGCAACAGGCCCGGCCACCGGATGACGGTGGCCGGGCCTGTTGTGACTTACAGGCTGCGCTAGGCCTTCAAGGAGGCGGCAATCTGGCTCATGACAGTGTTGTCGGCCAAGGTTGAGGAATCCCCTGCCTCACGCCCCTCGGCAATGTCCTTAAGCAAACGGCGCATGATCTTCCCGGAGCGGGTCTTGGGCAACTCCGGCACCACCAGAATGGTCTTGGGCTTGGCAATGGGTCCAATTTCGCGGCCCACATGGTTGCGCAGCGTGGTGACAATGTCCGGATCCTCTGCGGCCGAGCCGCGCAGGATCACAAACGCCACCACTGCCTGGCCGGTGGTTTCATCCGCGGCGCCCACCACGGCCGCTTCCGCCACCGAGGGATGGCTGACCAGGGCGGATTCAATTTCAGTGGTGGAGAGGCGGTGGCCGGAAATGTTCATGACGTCATCCACCCGGCCCAAAAGCCAAATATCGCCGTCCTCATCCCATTTGGCGCCGTCGCCGGCAAAATACATGTTGTCAAAGCGGGACCAGTAGGTGTCCTGGTAGCGTTCGTTGTCGCCCCAGATGCCGCGCAGCATGGACGGCCAGGGCTCGCGGATGGTCAGGTAGCCGCCATGGCCGTGGGGGACGGAGGCGCCGAGCTCATCCACCACGTCCACGGCAATGCCGGGCATGGGGACCTGGGCGGAGCCGGGCTTGGTGCTGGTGACGCCGGGCAGCGGAGCCACCATGATGGCTCCGGTTTCGGTCTGCCACCACGTGTCCACAATGGGCGCCTTGTCCCCGCCAATGACGCGCCGGTACCACATCCAGGCCTCGGGGTTGATGGGCTCGCCCACGGAGCCGAGCAGGCGGATGGAGGAGAGGTCGTACTTGGCGGGGATGTCCTCGCCCCACTTCATGAAGGTGCGGATGGCGGTGGGTGCGGTGTACAGGATGGAGACCTTGTACTTTTGCACGATCTCCCAGAAGCGGCCCTGGTGCGGGGAATCCGGGGTGCCCTCGTACATGACCTGCGTTGCGCCGTTGATCAGCGGGGCGTAGGTGACGTAGGAGTGGCCGGTGACCCAGCCGACGTCGGCCGTGCACCAGTACACGTCCGTCTCCGGGTGCAGGTCAAACACGGCCCGGTGCGTGTAGGCGGTCTGGGTGAGGTAGCCGCCGGTGGTGTGCAGGATGCCCTTGGGCTTGCCTGTGGTGCCGGAGGTGTACAGGATGAACAGCGGGTGCTCGGCTTCGTGGCCCACGGCGGTGTGCCCGGTGGCGGCCACGGCCACGGTTTCATCCCACCACAGGTCGCGGCCGGCGACCCAGTTGACGTCCTCGCCGTTGCGTTTGACCACCACAACGTGCTGCACCGAGTGGCCGGGCGCGGCCAACGCCTCATCCACGGCGGGCTTGAGGGGGCTGGGCTTGCCGCGGCGGAAGGTCCCGTCGGCGGTGACAACCAGCTTGGCCTGGGCGTCGTCAATGCGTGAGCGCAGCGCTTCGGCGGAGAAGCCGCCAAAGACCACCGAGTGGATGGCGCCAATGCGGGCGCAGGCCAGTAGGGTGATGACGGCTTCGGGGATCATGGGCAGGTACACGGCCACCCGGTCGCCCTTGACCAGGCCCAGGGCTTCAAAGGCGTTGGCGGCCTTTTTTACTTCCTCCGTGAGCTGCGCGTAGGTATAGGTGCGCGTATCGCCGGGTTCGCCTTCGAAGTAAATGGCAACGCGATCGCCGTTGCCGGCTTCCACATGGCGGTCCAGGGCGTTGTAGGCGGCATTGATTTCGCCGTCCTCGAACCAGGTGGCGAAGGGCGGGTTGGTCCAGTCCAGGGTCTTCGTGAAGGGCTTGGACCAGCTCAAAAGTTCACGGGCCTGCTCACCCCAGAAGGCGGGACGGTCTGAGTTGGCTTTTGCATATTCACCACCCTGGACAACTGCCCCGGCTGCGAACTCGGCGCTGGGAGCAAAATGGCGGTTCTCCGTGGAGAGGTTTTCCAGTGCCTCGCCGGACTGGTCATTCGCTGCGGTGGTGGCCTCAGACATCTAATATCCCTTCGTTTTGCAATGCTGGCTCATGTCCGCTGGGGCACGTTCCACGCAGTCCACGGGGTTCAGGGGTGGGGGTGCATGGAAGGGCTGCCGGGACATCATTTTGTTCCAACTTTAACTCTAGCCCTTTGAACACGGTGACGTGTCCGTCGTCACATGGCGCAGGGTCCAGTGGTGTGGAATCTGCGCTCAATCGCATCCAGCCGGGGGCAGGACCCCCTGGCCGGCATGGGCAGATCTGCCCATCGAGCGCCCATTTGCACCAATTCACCTGTGGCCCGCTAGTGTTGCTTGGCTGCGTTAACTAGGCTGGGAAGCAATCGTGAGCAAAGAGGAGTAAGACCATGACACAGCAACACACGTCTGCCGCGCAGGCCTCAAAGGCCCCCGGGGCGGCCAGCACGGCTGTTGCCGGCCCGCTGACCCTGCGCGATCTGGTGGTTTTGGGCGCAGTGGCGATCATCTTCATCGCTTCAGTGGTGCCGATGATTGAGACCCTGACGGGGGATTTGAACCTGTGGAACGTCGCGGGACTGTTCTACCTCACCATTGGCGTGATTTTGCCGCTGGTGGTGGCCGCGCTTTTTTTGGTCCGCCGGCTGAGCCCCGAGGTGAAAATCCGCATTGGCTCGCTCTCCGTGGACCAGTTCGCCTCCGTAGTGGCCGCATTTGCCGCGTTCTTCTTCTTTGTGGGCACCGTGAGCAACTTTAAGGTGGCTTACCTGGTGGGCCTGATCGGCTCGCTCGTCCTGTTGCTGGCAACAGTGTGCGCCCGCTGGCTTCCCTTCTTTGCCACTGATTTCGCCAACCGCGTGGAAGTTCCAGCCCATGTTGCAGCGCGCGACGCCGTAGCCGCCACCAAGCGCCCGTCCGCACCCAAACCCGTGACCCCGCAGGCGCACGCCGGTGGCCAGACCGGTCCCGCGACGGGCGCCCAAGGTGCTCAGGACCAGTACGCCCCCGCACAGGCCGCTGTCCAAAACGCGCCCCAGGCACAAAACACGCAGGGGGCCTGGGCCGGCCCGCAGGCGGGCAACTCCCCGGCAGGGCAGATCTTCACTCCGGCCAAGGCGGCCGGGGCCAGCACGGGCGCAACAGCTGCCGGTGCAGGCCAGGACCAGTCCGCGGCCAGCCCAGCCGCCAACGCCGCCGGCACCGCCGCGCCCACGGCCGCCCACCCCCGGGTCTCTGACGCCGCGGCGGCCTCCGCCGGCAAGCCTGCCGGAAACACCGCAGGGGCCCCCGCAGCAGCCGCCGCGGCAACCCCCGCAGCAGCCGCAACGGGGCGCACAGCGGACGCCGCAGCCCCTGCGGCCCGCACCACTGAAAGTGCGGCCACCACGCTGAACCCCCAGGTGGCTGAACCGGTGCAGGAACGCAGCGAGCCTGCCAAGCGCGAAAGCATTGCCGCAACCGTGAGCCCGGCCCGTGCCGCTGCGGTGGCCGAGCCTTTCTGGTTCGCCGTGGACAGGCCACAAAACGTGATTGACGAAAAGACGCGCCAGTTTGTTTTCAAACTCATGCCGGGGGCGTGGATTTTGGCATTGGAGGACCGCGGCGAGAGCTTCCTGGTTCAGGACAGCAACGGCAAGACGGGCCTGCTGCTGGATCTGGTGGGGATCGAGCGCGCCTCGGACAGCCAGTAGCCGATGCCTGCTCCGGCCTTCGAGACGGCGCTGGCGCGCAAGCGCCGGGCCCGAAAAATCAACCGCGGGCTGGCACAGCTGTACCCCTATGCACACGCGGAGCTCGATTTCCGCGACCCCTTCGAGTTGTTGGTGGCCACCGTCTTGTCGGCGCAAACCACCGACATCCGGGTCAACACCGTCACGGCGGTGCTGTTTGACCGTTTCCCCACGCCCCTGGCCATGGCGCAGGCTTCCCCGGTGGAATTGGAGGAAATCATCCGTTCCACCGGATTCTTCCGGGCCAAGGCCGCGAACCTGCTGGCGCTGGCCAACCGGCTGGTGGATGAGTACGACGGCGTGGTCCCGGGATCCCTGGCGGCGCTGGTCACACTCCCGGGGGTGGGGCGCAAAACCGCCAACGTGGTGCTGGGCAATGCCTTCGGGATTCCGGGCATCACGGTGGACACGCACTTCATGCGCCTGGCGCGGCGGTTCAACTGGACCGAATCCACCGATCCGGTGCGGATCGAGGCCGACGTCTCCGCTTTGTTCGAACCGCGGGACTGGACCATGCTCTCGCACCGGGTGGTTTTCCACGGCCGCCGCATCTGCCATGCCCGCAAACCCGCGTGCGGAGCCTGCCCCATTGCCGCGCTGTGTCCCGCCTACGGTGAAGGGGAAGTGGATCCGGTGAAGGCTGCAAAGCTGCTCAAATATGAACTGGCCCCCGGGCAGGAGGAGCTGCACGCACGCATGCTCGCCGATGTGGGCAACGCCGCACGGTACCGGCAGGAATCGCAGTTGGCGGCCCGCCAGGGCGCGGGACCGCGCACATGAGCGCCTACGCCGATCTTGTGGCGCTCGCCGCCAAGGCAGCGCAGGCACGGCCGCTGTGGCCCAGCGGCATGGATGCCGGCCGCGCCCGGCCGGCGGCTGTGCTCATGCTTTTCGGTGTGTTGGACAACTTGCCGGCAAGCTCGGACCGGCCCCTCATTTCCGCCGATTTGGACGTTTTGCTCATTGAGCGGGCCAGCACCCTCAATGACCATCCAGGGCAGGTGGCCTTTCCCGGCGGCGGCGTGGATCCGCAGGATGATTCAGTGGTTGCCGCTGCCCTGCGTGAGGCCCATGAGGAGACGGGGCTGGATCCCCAGGGCGTTGAAGTGTTGGGCACCCTGCCGGCGTTGCCGCTGCCCGTGAGCAACTTCCTGGTCACCCCCGTGGTGGGCTGGTGGGCCAGGCAGACACCCGTGGATGTTGTGGACTACGGGGAATCGGCCCAGGTGTTCCGTGTTCCGGTGCGGGATTTGCTGGATCCGCGCAACCGGGTCACCACAGTGCTCCAACGTGGCGGGCAAACATACCGTGGGCCGGCGTTCACCGTGAACAACGTGGTGGTGTGGGGATTCACCGCAGGCATTCTGCACCACGTCTTTGAAGAGCTGGGGTGGGCTGTGCCATGGGACCCGGGGTGCGAGATCCCGGCGCCCCTTTAGCGCCGGCTATTTGGCGTCCGCATAACACCGCACCACCGTGGCATTGACGGGGAATTCCAGGGGGATGGCCCCGAACAACAGCCAAGTGGCGGTTCGTGACGACTCATGCACCATGGCAGTGACATCCGCAACCATGGCGTCCGGGCAGTGCACCACCACCTCATCATGCAAAAAAGCCACCAGCTGCGGTGTGCCGGGCAGTGGGGAGGAACGCGCGTAGGCGCGCAAACGGCGTCGTAAATCAGCCAACCAGCAGCAGGCCCATTCGGCAGCCGTTCCCTGCACCACAAAATTGCGGGTGAAACGCCCGCGGGAACGGGCAGCCGTCTCCGCGCGGCGTTGCTCCTGGGCAGTGCTGCTGCGCTGGCTGTCCCACCAATCCTGCGCCGGCGGCGGGGTGCTGCGGCCCAAGTGCGTGGTGAGGCTGCCACCGCGCTCCCCGGTGCGTGCGGCCTGTTCGACGAATTCCAGGGCGCGGGGGTACATGCGCACCAATTGGGGCACCAACCTTCCGGAATCGCCCGAGGTGGCCCCGTAAATGGCACCCAGCAAAGCCATCTTGGCCAGACTGCGGTCCCCGCCAAAGCCCTGGGCGGCAATGCCGGCGTACAGGTCCTTGCTGTGGCCTGCGGCATCGCTGCCCGCGGCTGCCATGGCGGAATCCTGGGCCAGTGCCGCCAGCACCCGGGGTTCCAGCTGCGCGGCATCGGCAACGATGAAGGTGTGGCCGGAATCGGCCACGGCCGCACCACGGATTTGTGCAGGGATCTGCATGGCACCGCCGCCACGCGATGCCCACCGCCCGGACACCACGCCCCCCACCACGTATTCGGAGTGGAAGCGGTCTTCCCGCACCCATTGCCGCAGCCAGTTCCAGCCATTGGTGGTGTAAAGCCGGCTGAGTTTGCGGTAGCGCAGCAACGGCTCAATGGCAGGATGGTGGAATTGCTGCAATTCCCAGCTGCGCGTGGACTTGGCCTCAATGCCCGCCCGGTGCAGGGCACGCATGAGGTCTTGGGACGAGTCCGGATTCAGCGACTGTGCGTTCAGGGCGGCGCGCAGCTGCTCCGCCAGTTCCTCCAGCTTGGCGGGCCGGCTCAAGTCAGTGGGTTCGGGCCCCAGCAGGTCATCCAGCAGTTTCCTGTGCAGCTCCTCCCGCCAGGGGATGCCTTCATAATGCATCTCCGCAGCCACCAAGGCGCCGGCGGATTCTGCACTGAGCAAAAGCTCCAGGCGTGCCGGGTGTGTGGAGGAGGCAATGGCGTTGCGCTGCTCCCGGAGTTCCTGGGCCACTGCCTCCAGGCCCCACTGCGGGGCCTTCACGGAGGTGTCCGGTGTTTCAAAGAGGCTCTCCTGCGCCGGATCCTTGAATGTTCCGGCCCGGGCGGATTCCCGCTCCGGCGGAACCTCAGCGGCAGCGGCACGGTATCCGGTCCTGGCGGCATATTCGGAATGCCGCAGGATGTTCTGGCACAAGGACAGGTCGTGGCACTTTTCCACGCGCACCCCGGCCCGCAAAAGTTCCGGGTACCAATGCCCGGCGCGGTCCCACACCCAGCGCGGCTGGTGTGACGCCTCCACGCCGCTGACGGTTGCCGCAAGGTCCTGCCGCGCCACGGCACGCACCTCCGAGGCAGCGCTGCCGTCAGCGTTTCGCAGCTGCAGGGTCACGGTGGAGGGGGCAGGACCCGCGGCCAACAATGCGTACATACGGTCCATTCTCCACTGTCAGGGACGTGTTTCCTCCACAATCAAAGCCATCCTGGGGCTTCTGCACTGTTTCTTGTTGACCGCCGCCCCACCCGGTGATGTGGGGCAAGGTCAGTGGCATGAGAGCCCGACACGAAAAGCCGCCCAACCCGGCACAGGCGTGGTTGCCGCGCCGGGACACCACCATCTTGTTGCTCTCCACCTCGGTGGAACTCCAGGGCGAAGTGGGGCGGGTGAGCGCCGCCGCCGCCGTGGAACTGATAGTCGGTGGTGCTTTGGAGCACGTGGGCGGACGGTGGGAGGACGTCGCTGCCGTACTCATTGATGCACGGACCCCCTGGGACGGCGCAGTGCAGGCGGGACTTGCCGGCTGGCGGGGCCCCACAGTGATGGTGGGATTTACCGCGGATGCCCCAGAAGTCTGGCTGCAGGCCGAACGCAGAGGGGCCGACAGGGTGGCGATTCTGCCTGATTCCGCCCCGTGGCTGGCCAACTTTCTAGGCCGCCTGCGCAACCCCGCCCATGGTGCCGGGGTGGTGGGGGTGGTGGGAGGTTGTGGCGGCGCAGGGGCCTCAACGCTGGCCATCTTGCTTGCCGCCGAAGCTGCCCGCAGGGGTACCCGGACGTTGCTGGTGGATGGCGACCCGTGGGGTGGAGGGTTGGCCGCAGCGTTGTCCCTGCAGGAGTTGCCGGGCCTGCGGTGGCAGGACCTGCTTCAGGCCTCGGGCTCCATCAACCCGGAACAACTTGCGGCGTCCCTGCCCCCTGTGGCGGGTTTTTCGCTGTTGTCATGGAGTGCAGCTCCCGAACACGGGGTCCGTTCCTTCGGCCAAGGCAATGCCTCAGCAGCACCAGTCGCCGAACTCATGCGGGCGGCCCGGGGGGCGTACGGCTTGGTGGTGGTGGATGTGGGACGCAGCCCCACTGCTTGTGATGCGCTTGCCCAGTACTGCAGTGGGATGCTGCTGGTGTTGCCGGGGCAGGTCCGTGCTGCCGCTGCCGCGCGGGAAGTGGTGCGTGCGTGCCCGCCCATGCCCATGGCTGCCGTGGTGCGCGGACCTTTGGTTGAGGGCGTGGACGCTGCCATGGTGGCGGCGGCGGTGGAGTTGCCTTTGGCAGGGAGCCTGCCGGGCTTGGCCAAGGTGGCCGCAACCATGGCTGCGCAGCGTCTTCCGGAACTGCTGCGACAGCGCCGGACACGTATGCTGCTTGGGCGGATTTTGGCATGGATGTCAGGACCCGGCACTGACTTTGCCGTGAAGCGGGAATACCATGACAGCGCAGCCCCCGCCTGACGGAACGGCTCCCAGCCCGTGGGAGGGCCACATCGATGCGCAGCTGCTCGACGTGGTCCGCCGCCGGGTGCTCTCGCAGGCCGGACCCGTCACGGAACTGCAGCTGGCGGCGGCCGTGCGCGAAAGCGGCAGATTGCTTGGCGCCGCCGGTTCCTTGCTCGCCATGGAACGGATTTCCGCTGAACTCAATGGTCTGGGACCCTTGCAGGGCTTGGTCAAAGACCCCGCCGTCACCGACATCTTCGTCAATGCACCCGATTCCGTCTGGCAGGACCGGGGCGCAGGTCCGCAAAAAGTGGCCGTGCGCTTTGGCAATGAAACGGAACTTCGGGCGCTGGCCGTCCGGCTTGTAGCCAGCGGCGGGCGCCGTCTGGACGAAAGCAGTCCCTGCGTTGACGTAAAACTGGCCGCCGGCTACCGCATCCATGCGGTGCTGCCGCCCATTTCCACGAAGGGAACCCTGCTCTCCATCCGAATCAAGCGAAGAACTGTCTTCAGCCTGGAGCAAATGGTGGACGCCGGCGGTGTGGAACCCTTGTTCGCCCAATTGCTGGCAGCTCTGATGAAGCGGCGGTTGAACTTTCTCATCAGCGGGGCCACCGGTGCCGGAAAAACCACTTTGCTTTCAGCCCTGTTGGGACTGTGCCCTGCCACCGAACGCCTGGTGCTCATTGAAGACGCCGCCGAATTGGAACCCGACCACCCCCATGCGGTGACGCTGGAGGCCAGGCACGAAAATGCTGAGGGCGCGGGCGCGGTGGATTTGGCCGAGCTGGTGCGGCAGGCACTGCGCATGAATCCGGGCCGGCTGATAGTGGGCGAATGCCGTGGTGCGGAAGTGCGCGAACTTCTCATGGCCATGAACACCGGCCACAGCGGCGGTGGCGGCACCATCCACGCCAACAGTGCCCGGGATGTGCCGGCCCGGCTGGCTGCGCTTGGCGCGCTCGCGGCCATGACACCGGAAGCGGTCTTCCTGCAGGGCGCCAGTGCCTTGGACGTCGTGATTCATTTATCCCGGGCCAACGGCAAGCGCATCGTGGCCGAACTTGCCGTGGTGCAGCTGGAGAAAGGCAGGCTGGAAGTGGTCCCGGCACTGACCCTCCATCCGGAGCTCGGGCCCGTACGGGGAGCTGCTTGGACCGGGTTGGCGGCCCGGCTGAAGCTGGCGGACAAGTTCGACGGCGCCGCACCACTCAGCGGGGGCGCAGGCCACCACGGATACCTGCCATGAATGGCCTCGTGTTCCTGCTTTTATCCTGCGCAGCCTGCGCCCTCCTTGCCGGCCAGGGACGGCATGGGGACGTCGGACCCTTGAAAGCCACGCCGCGGGGCGCCGGGGGCAGGGCAGGTGCCCCACGGGATGAACGGGATGCTTTGCCGCGTCTGGTCCGTCAAGTGGCCGCACTGCTCTCGGCCGGGCGCACCGGGCCGGTTCTGTGGAGCGCGCTGGGGCAGGTCCTGGCGGCCGAACATGGCCGCCGGCTGCCCCGGGACCTGCAATCGGGGCAGCCGGCGGATACTGCCGCCTTCCCCCAGGCCACTGCACGTGCAACTCCTGCAGGAGCCGGGCCGGAGGCGACGCTCCTGCTCATTTATGCAGTGGAACGGGCCAGTGCCTTGGGGCTCCCCACCGCCGTGGCTTTGCGCAGCGCCTGCCAGGTGCTGGGAAGCGGCGGCCGATTCCAGCGGGGATTGACCCACCAACAAAAAAGCATGTGGCTGGACATGGCTGCCTGCTTCGAGGTGTGTGAGGCCAGCGGCGCAGCCGTTGCCCAGGTGTTGGAGCGGTTTGCCGCCACACTGGAAGCCGAACAGGATGCCGCCGCCCTGCGGGAGACAGCGCTTGCCGGTCCCAGGGCCACCGTGCGGCTTTTGAACTGGCTGCCGTTTCTGGGGCTGGGACTGGGAATGCTTATGGGCGTGAATCCCCTCGCTGTCCTTGTAAGCGGGCCGCAGGGGTGGCTGTTGCTGGCGGTGGGGTTGGCCCTGGTGTTTGCGGGAAGGACGTGGACGGCACGCATGATGGCCACCGCGGCCCAAACCCCGCGGGCGAACAACACCGATCACTTTCGGTTGCGGACGGCGGGCCCCAGAGCTGCTGCAGGGAGGAGGTGAAAGTGTCCTTGCTGGTCTTTGTGCTTGCCGGCTTGGCATGTTGCTGGGCTCTGGGCACAACGGAAATGCACAGCAAGGTTCCGGGCGCACCGGCACGTGGCGGCAAAAGTGCGGTTCGCCGGTTCGGGATTGCAACCGAAGGTGTGGATCCTGGTGCCGTTGCTTCGGTGCCGCTGCTGCTTGATCTGCTGGGCACCAGCCTGGACGCGGGGCTGACAGTGCAGGGGGCACTGCGGGTGGTGGCAGCCGTGGCGGAGCAGCAAGTCCAAGGCTGCCTGTTGCGCGTGGTGGCGGGGCTGGAGATTGGTGCCTCGTGGAACAACGCGTGGGAGGGCAATTTGGCGCATCCGGATGTTGTGGGGATTCATGAAGCCTTGAGCTTTGCCGCCCTCACGGGCGCTTCCGCGGCTCCGCTGCTTTATGCCCAGGCCCGGCAGGGGAGGACTGCCGCCGGCAGGGCGGCGGAAAGGCGGGCTGCCACGCTGGGCGTGAAATTGGTTTTGCCGCTGGGGCTGTGTGCCCTGCCGGCCTTCATTGCCCTGGGCATAGTGCCCGTGGTTCTGGCCATGGTTCCAGCGTTTTAAGGCTTCGAGGTGGAGAGCGGGCAGGCCGATTCCCCCACAGCCGACGCCGGCCGCAGGGACGTCCCCGAATCAGCAAAAGGACCTTCCACCTCCCCGGGCTCCTTGGCACAGTTGCCTTATCAGCCTTGGCCCGTGGTCTTTCCCACCGTGGCGCCACTTCCACAACAGGGCCACCGCCGGGGCGGCCGTACCGGTCTTCCCGGCATGGACCAAGGAATTCACTGGCGGATTCGCCAGCTGCAAGGAGGAAAACATGAACAGCCATGAGCCATTGCCGCAGCTTCAGGCGCCAGCTCCCCGCGCCATTACCGAAATTTTTCCCGGTGCAAGCCGGCGCAGGGCAGTGAACAACCCCGGCCCCCACCCTCCACGAGCCCGCTCAAGGTGGCTGCGCGGGGGTCTGGAGGCTGGCATGGCCACGGCCGAATACGCCATTGCCACCCTCGCCGCCGTGGGCTTCGCGGGCCTTTTGGTGGTGATTCTCAAAAGCGACGAGGTGCGTGGCTTCCTTTTGAACATCATCCGCACGGCTTTAAGCATGTAGCGGCCGGCAATGCCATGAAGGTGCGGACAGGCAGAAATGGTGCACGGTGGCCGGTTGCCGCTGAAAGGGGATCGGTGACGGCTGAACTGGCCGTGGTGTTGCCCGCCGTCACCGCGCTGCTGGCGTTGTTGCTGCTTGCGGTCTCGGCCGGAATGCTGCAGCTTCGCTTGGAGGAGGGCGCGCGGGCCGGGGCCCGCGCGCTGGCACGAGGGGATTCCTCCGCGCAGGTGGTGGACACCGTCACCCGGCTCGCCGGACAGGGCACTGCCGTCTCCTTGGCGCATGAGGGCGCATATGCCTCCGTGACGGTTCAAGGGCGCGCCGGCGGCGTGCTGTCCGGACTGGTTCCTTGGGAACAAACCGCCCGCGCCACTGCACACACTGAAGAGGCCGGACCCCGTGGAGAGCGCTGAGTCCGGGGCCGGCACTGCGTTGGCGGCAGGATTGGCCTTGGCCATGCTTTTGCTCATGGGGCTGCTGCTGG
The DNA here is from genome assembly GCF_042668835.1 of Specibacter sp. NPDC057265. Taxonomy (NCBI): domain Bacteria; kingdom Bacillati; phylum Actinomycetota; class Actinomycetes; order Micrococcales; family Micrococcaceae; genus Specibacter; species Specibacter sp. NPDC057265. Next base: position 26,187 of record NZ_JBHUYE010000011.1, on the reverse strand, counting down.
GTTTGGGCCAGGCCGCAGTGGCTGCGGCGAGGGCCGCCAAGGCGGCGGATCTGGCGGCGCTGGCTGCGGCGGATGTTTACCGCGGCCTGGCAGCGGGTGATCCATGTGCCGTGGCGGCCCAGACGGCAGCACGCAATGGTGCGGCACTGGAATCATGCGCCTTGGCGGGGGATCTTTCCGTCCAAATCCACGTATCCGTAACCACGCCGTTTCCCTGGCCGGCGTCGGCAGTGGCCAGGGCCGGGCCGCCCTCGGACGCGGTCCTGCCGGGCCGTCCCTAGGGGGCGTGACTGAGCACGGTCTTAAGCCACAGCACCGCACCGGCCTTGTCCAGGGGGTTGTTCTTGTTCCCGCATTTGGGGGACTGCACACAGGACGGGCATCCCGACCGGCATTCGCAAGCGGCAATGGCGTCCAGGGTGGCCTTGAGCCAAACCCGGGCCATGTCAAAGCCACGCTCGGCAAACCCGGCACCACCGGGATGGCCGTCGTAGACAAAAACCGTCGGCTGCCCGGTGTCGGCGTGCAACGCCGTGGAAACACCGCCAACATCCCATCTGTCGCTGGAAGCCACCAGTGGGAGCAGCCCAATGGCTGCGTGTTCCGCCGCGTGCAGGGCACCGGGAAATTCGGGTTCGCTGAGTCCGCCGGCCAGCATGGTGGCATTGTCCAGGGTGAACCAGACGGCCTTTGTAAACAGGTCCCGGGCCTCCAACTCCAACGGTTCTTCCCCCAGCACCTCATTGGAAATGAGTGCCTTGCGTTGGAAGGAGACCACCTGCGTGCGGACCTGCACCTGGCCAAAGTGCATTTCCACCGGACCCCACAGTTCATGCCGTTCCGACTCCACCACTTCAATTTGAGTCACGTCACGGGCCGTGGTGTAAAAATCCGGGGTCCCGCGGCGCACCAGGGCACAGTGGTCGGCCTCATTGAGCTCCAGCACCACATAGGACGTGCCCTGGTGGACGTAAACGGCGCCCGTATGCGCCTGGTAGTGGGACTGGGGCGAGCCCATGGTGCCCAGCAGGGCCCCCGTGTCGGCCTCGATGATATTGATGGGCCCGCCACCGTCCTCCCGCAAATTCACCAAGGCCGCGGCACTTTGCGGATGCGTCCAAAACCAGCCGGCGGGCCGCCGCCGCAGATAACCCTGGGCCACCAGCTGGGCCAGGAGCGCCGGGGTGCTCGCATCAAACAAGGAGAGATCCTGGACGGTCAGCGGCATTTCGGCTGCGGCGGCACACAGGTGCGGGCCCAGCACATAAGGATTTGCCGGGTCAAAGACGGTGGCTTCCACGGAGCGGTCAAAAATGGCCTCCGGGTGGTGGACCAGGAAGGTGTCCAAGGGGTCGTCGCTGGCCACAAAGGCGGCCAGCGCATCCTGGCCCGACCTGCCGGCCCGGCCGATCTGCTGAAAAAAGGACGCCCGCGTACCCGGCCACCCAGCCACCAGGACCGCGTCAAGGCCGGAGATGTCAATGCCCAGCTCCAGGGCGGAGGTGCTGGAAATCCCCAAAAGCTCCCCGGCGCGAAGCGCCCTTTCCAGCTCCCGTCGTTCTTCGGGCAGGTAGCCGGAGCGGTAGGCGGCCACCCGGTGTGGAAGGCTTGGATCGACGTCGTCCAGGAGCCGTTTGGTGATGGCGGAGATGGTTTCAGCGCCGCGGCGGGACTTGATGAAGGCAATGGTGCGCACATGGGAGCTGACCAGGTTGGCCAGCAGATCGGAGGTCTCGGCAATGGCTGTGCGGCGGGATTTGGCCCCATTCTCGCCCTTGAAGTCCGTCAGTTCCGGTTCCCACAGGGCCACCGTTGTTGCACCATGGGGCGAATGGTCTTCGCTGATGGTGGTAACCGGCGCACCAATGAGCCGGGCAAAGGAGGCTCCCGGGTCTGCGGAGGTGGCGGAGGCTCCTATGAAGACCGGGCTGGCGCCGTAGTGGGTGCATATGCGCCGCAGGCGCCGCAGCAGCACTGCCACATGGGAGCCGAATACCCCGCGGTAGCTGTGGGCTTCGTCAATGATGACAAACTGCAGACGTTTGAAAAAGCGCGCCCACCAGCTGTGGTTGGGGAGGACGCCGAAGTGGAGCATGTCGGGGTTGCAGAGGATGAAGTTGCTGTGGTCGCGGATCCAGCGCCGATCTGCCGGCGCGGTGTCCCCGTCGTAGGTGGCGGCCCGCAGGGTGGGCAGATTCAGGGAGTTGAGGGCCGCGAGCTGGTCAGCCGCGAGCGCCTTGGTGGGGGAGAGGTACAGCGCCACAGCCCCCCCGCTTTCGAGCAGGCCCGGATTTTCCGCCACCCGCAGCGCGGCCCGGTGGATCGCATCCAAGGCCGGCAGCTGGTAGGCCAGGGACTTCCCCGACGCCGTGCCGGTGGCAATGACTGTGTGTTCACCTTGATGCGCCGCCTGGGCACCCGCCAGCTGGTGCCGCCAGGGCTGGTCCACGCCGAGGTGTGAATAGGCGCCCACAATGTCAGGATGCGCCCACGCAGGCCAGGGCTCATGCACTGCCGCGCGTGCCGGGATGCGGCGAACGTGCTGCAGCTGGGGAGGGGCCGAGCCGCCGCCCAGCAGCGAGATCAGCGAATCGTTTGTGGACACCCCATCATTGTGCCACCGCGCCATGTGGGCGCTGACCGTTCAAGCCCTCGCCAAGGCCCTTTCAATTGCCGGTTCCTGCGGCACCAAGCCAGGGCCGCGTCAATGCTGGGCAAGCTCCGCCAGCCGGGCCCGGGGGACCAGCACCGTCATGGTGCCCAGGGAACGCCAGCCCAGCTTGCGGTACAACCGTTGGCCGTCGGTGCTGGCGAGGACCACCCCCGTGGTGACGGGGTGCGCCTTGGCCCGGGCAGCCAAGGTCTGCATCATGAGCAGCCCATAGCCCTGCCGGCGGTGTTGCGGAACTGTTTGCAGTGAATCAAAGACGGCGTAGTCGCCGTGGATGGCTACGCTTCCGCTGGCCAGCAGGGTCTCCCCGCGCATGATGGCGGCTGAAAAACGTTCCTGACAGACGGATGCGCTGTGACGGCCGCCAAGCCGTTTGACCACCAGGGATAATTCCGGGTCACCCAGGAATGGTTCCTGGGTGTCCTGGCCGTCCATGGAGCAGACCATGAAATGTTCAGAGGTGGAGACCATGCCCAGCCCCGCCGCATGGGCCATTTTGACGTAGCTGTGCACTTTGGGGCCAATGACGCACAGGGTGTGCCGGGCGGTCGCGGCAGCTGCCTCGGCGGCAACGGCCGCGAATGCCTGCCGCGAGGGGTCACAGCTGAAGTACTCCCATTCAGGGCCCCTGTCCAGGCGCAGGGCCGCGCTGAAACCGGGCCCCGAGGTGGTCTGGTAACTACGCAGCGCGCTCCAACCGGCAAACCATGCCGCTGCATGCTTTTGCAGCTCGCTCGCTGTGACAGTCATATTCCCAGCCTATGCCACGGACACTGGGCTGGGCCCTGGGGAGGCATTTGGCTCCACGAAGTAGGCTTTAATGCGTGTCAATGAACAAAATTGTGCTCTTTTACGGCTTCACACCCCTTAGCGATCCCGAAGCAATCAAGCTTTGGCAGCGCGCGCTGTGCGAAAAGCTCAGCCTCAAGGGGCGCATCATCATTTCCAAGGACGGCATTAACGCCACTGTCGGCGGAAACATCAAGGACCTTAAACAGTACTTGAAGACCACCCGTGAATACCCCGGCTTCAAGGGCATGGACATCAAATGGTCCGAGGGCAGCGGCGATGACTTCCCCCGCCTGAGCGTGAAGGCCCGCGAGGAAATTGTCAGCTTTGGCGCACCCGGGGAACTCAAGGTGGATGAAAACGGCGTGGTGGGCGGCGGCACCCACCTTAAGCCCGAGGAACTGCACGAACTTGTCGCCGAGCGGGAAGCCAAGGGCGAGGACGTGGTGTTTTTTGACGGCCGCAACGCGTTCGAGGCACAAATTGGAAAGTTCAAGGACGCCATTGTCCCGGACGTGGACACCACCCACGATTTCATTAAAGAGCTGGATTCGGGCAAATATGATGACCTCAAGGACAAGCCCGTGGTCACCTACTGCACCGGCGGCATCCGCTGCGAGGTCCTAAGCTCGCTCATGGTCAACCGCGGCTTCAAGGAGGTCTACCAGCTCGACGGCGGGATCGTGCGGTACGGGGAAACCTTCAAGGACCAGGGCCTGTGGGAGGGTTCGCTGTACGTCTTTGACAAGCGCATGCACATGGAATTCAGCGAGGAGGCCCGGCAATTGGGCCACTGCATCCGCTGCGACCATCCCAGCAACAAGTTTGAAAACTGTTCCAACCCCGGCTGCCGCAACCTCAACCTGTATTGTGCCCAGTGCGCCAGCGCGCCGGAGACCCTGCTCTGCCCGCAGGGCTGCACCGGCTAGAGGTGCCAGGTTGCCCCCGGGGCCGCTTCGGTCCGGGCAACTGGCTAGGCTTGTTCCATGACTGACTTCGCCACCGTGCCCCACGCTCCACGCAGTGACAAACCCGCCCTTGTAGCGGCTCTGGCCCAGGATTTGCTGGCGGCAGACTATACGGTCGACGGCGTGGCGGAGCTTCTGGGCGAGGAAGCGAACCAGGCCCTGGCCCGGGACCAGACAGTCCACGCGGCAATGGTTTTGCGCGGCACCAGCACCGCCCTCGCCAGCCTCATCAGGCTCTGGCTGTTGGCGCAGAGCATCAGCGGGCGCGAACTGGAGTTGGCGCTGCCCACCAGCTGGCCGGACGTGATGGAACTGGGCCTGATTGAAGGGACGGGGGAGCAGGGGCAGGTGCGTGCCGCCGTCGACCTCCGCCCCTACGGCTGGCCGGCTGCCGAGGACCAGGGGCAGGACACAAATTTGTGGGTGGCCAGCGACCTTGGCGCCCATCAGCGCCCGGGCGTTCTGCACAAGGACCACGTGCTGGGGATTGGGCAGGCCTCGCTCACCTTGGCCCAAGGCACCATGCGCCGGCCGGTGAAGCGGGCGCTGGATCTGGGAACCGGCTGCGGCATCCAGCTTTTCCATCTGCTCCACCATGCCGAATCCGTGGTGGCCACCGACATTTCCGAACGTGCCCTGGCTTTCACACGGTTCAACCTGGCGCTCAACGCCCCTGCCCTGGGACTTTCCCCCACCGATTTTGACGCCGGCAACACAGCCGCCCGGGTGTCCCTGCGTCTGGGCAGCCTGCTGGAACCAGTGGCCGGGGAACGCTTTGACCTGGTGGTCTCCAACCCGCCGTTTGTCATCACCCCGCGCCGGCAGGGCGAGCAAAGCAGCGAACAGTTCACCTACCGTGACGGCGGATTGGCCGGCGATGCCATTGTGGAATCCCTGGTGCGCCAGCTGCCTGACATTCTTAGCCCCGGCGGAACCGCCCAAATGCTGGGCAACTGGGAAATCCCGTCCGACGGCGGCACGGTGATGCCGTGGCACAGCCGCCCCGCACAGTGGCTGGCGACCGGCACGGAGGCCTGGTTCATCCAGCGCGAGCAGGTGTCACCGGGTGCTTATGCACAGACCTGGCTGCAGGATGCCTCCCAGGGCCGGGATGCCACCGCCTACGCCGCAGCATATGAGGAATATCTGCTGGACTTCGCCTCCCGGGATGTCGCGGCAATTGGTTTTGGCTACATCATGCTGCGCCGCCCCACCGAAGGGGAAAGTGCGGCAGCTGCGCGCTTTGAGGAAATCCTGTACCCCATTGAACAGCCCGTGGGCCCCCGCCTGGCCGACGCCCTGGACCGTGCGCTGTGGCTGAAGCAAAACCCGGACCTGAGCCAGGTTCATCTTTTGGTGGCCGGGGATGTGACCGAGGAACGCCACCAGCGGCCCGGGGCCGAGCATCCCGGGGTGATTTTGCTGCGCCAAGGGGCAGGCCTGCGCCGGACCAATCTCCTGAGCACGGAATTGGCCGGATTTGTCTCCGCCTGCGACGGCGAGCTCAGTGTGGGACAGATCATTGGGGCCCTGGCGGTGCTGCTCGAACGCGGTGATGCGCACTTTGTGGAGGCGCTCGCGGCCGAGGTGCGTAATTTGGTGCTCGATGGCTTTCTGCACCCGGATGCGGGGCTTGGAGGGAGCTGAAAGAACCGCTTTGCGCAGCGCCTGTTTGCCGGCCGGGTTTCCCCCGCAATACGCGTTCAAGGTAAAAATATGGTGAACTAGGCTCTTGGGGGCGTGCGTTCGTCCCATTTTCATTCCCTGTAGGAGTACCGTGCCCAGCAAGGCAGCAGCCAGCAAGCCAAAGACCGGCAAGAAGCTCGTGATCGTCGAGTCCCCTGCCAAAAGCAAGACCATTGCCAAGTACCTTGGCGAGGGTTTTGTGGTGGAAGCCTCGATTGGCCACATCCGCGACCTGCCGCAGCCTTCCGAGCTGCCCGCCGAACTCAAGAAGTCCTCGATCGGCAAGTTCGCCGTGGACCTTGAAAACGATTTCAAGCCGTACTACGTGGTGTCCTCGGACAAGAAAAAGAAGGTGGCCGAGCTTAAAGCACAGCTCAAGGACGCCGACGAACTTTACCTGGCAACCGATGGGGACCGCGAGGGCGAAGCCATTGCCTGGCATCTGCTTGAGGTGCTCAAGCCCAAGGTGCCCGTGCACCGCATGACCTTCGCTGAAATCACCAAGGAATCCCTGCAGCGCGCCCTGGGCAACCTGCGCGAACTGGACACCGATCTGGTGGATGCCCAGGAAACCCGCCGCGTGGTGGACCGTTTGTTCGGCTATGAGCTTTCCCCCGTGCTGTGGCGCAAAGTGGCGCCCAAACTGTCCGCCGGCCGCGTGCAGTCAGTGGTCACCCGCATGGTGGTGGAGCGTGAGCGTGAACGCATGGCCTTCCGCTCGGCCAGCTACTGGGACCTGACAGGCACCTTCGGCACCACCGACACCGCCGAATCCTTCGGCGCCAAACTTGCGGCGGTCGATGGCAGGCGCGTTGCCTCCGGGCGTGATTTCAATGACAAGGGCGAGCTCACGGGCAAGAACGTGGCGCACCTGGACGAGGCCACCGCCAAGGCCCTGGCCACCGCCTTGCAGAATGTGGATTTCACTGTCCGCTCGGTGGAGCACAAGCCGTACACCCGCCGCCCTGCAGCGCCGTTCACCACCTCGACCCTGCAGCAGGAGGCCGGCCGCAAGCTGCGCTTCTCCTCCAAATCCACCATGCAGACAGCCCAACGCCTGTATGAAAACGGTTACATCACCTATATGCGTACGGATTCCTCCTCGCTCAGCGACGAGGCCGTCAACGCTGCCCGCCGCCAGGCCTCGGAGCTGTATGGGGCCGAATTTGTCCCCGCCGCGAAGCGCGTGTACGCCACCAAGAGTTCCAACGCCCAGGAAGCCCACGAGGCCATCCGCCCCGCCGGCGACTCCTTCCGCACCCCGGCCCAGGTGGCCAGTGCCCTGCGCGGAGACGAATTCAAGCTCTATGAACTCATTTGGAAGCGCACCGTCGCCTCCCAAATGGCTGACGCCAAGGGTTCGACGGCGACCATCAGGCTTGGTGCCACTGCTTCCGGCGGCGCGGCCGACGGCCAGGACGCGGAATTCTCCGCCTCCGGAACCGTCATTACCTTCCGTGGCTTCCTGGCCGCCTACGAAGAGGGCCGTGACGAGTCCCGCAACTCCTCGGATGATTCGGACCGCCGCCTGCCCAACGTCAAGGAAAACGATCAGCTGACCGCGGCCAATGTCCAGGCCAGTGGGCACGACACCTCCCCGCCGCCGCGCTTCACTGAAGCGTCGCTGACCAAGGAAATGGAAGAGCGCGACATTGGCCGCCCTTCCACCTACGCCTCCACCCTGTCCACCATCATGGACCGCGGCTACGTCCGCAAGCAGGGCTCGGCGCTGGTGCCCAGCTGGATTGCCTTCTCCGTGGTGCGCCTGTTGGAGCTGCACTTCACCGACTATGTGGACTATGAATTTACCGCCGGCATGGAAACCGGGCTGGACAGGATTGCCAACGGCCAGGAGGAAGGTTCCGACTGGCTCAAACACTTCTACTTTGGCGGCGAGGAGAACAAGGGCCTGCAGGCCATTGTGAACAACCTTGGCGACATTGACGCCCGGGACATCAACTCCCTGCCCATCACCGACACCCTGGTGCTGCGTGTGGGCAAGTTCGGCCCCTATCTGGAATCCACGGTCCCCACCGTGGATCCCAAAACCGGTGAGATCATTGAAGCGGCCCGCGCCAACGTCCCCGAAGACCTTGCCCCGGATGAGCTCACGGCCGAAAAGGCGCAGGAGCTCATGGACACCGCGGCCCCGGAGGAGCGCGTGCTGGGTGTGGACCCGGAGTCCGGGCACACGGTGGTGGCGAAAAACGGCCGCTATGGACCGTATGTCACCGAAGTCATTCCGGAAATGACGGCGGAGGAAATCGCCAACCAGCCAGTTGAATACTACAAAAACGGCAAGCCGAAGCCGCCGAAGAAGCCTGTCAAGGCCAAACCGCGCACCGGCTCGTTGTTCAAGTCAATGAGCGTTGACAGTGTCACCCTGGCTGAGGCGCTGGCGCTTATGAGCCTGCCGCGCGTTTTGGGCGCCGATGCGGAGGGCAATGAAATCACGGTGCAGAACGGACGCTTTGGCCCGTACCTGAAGAAGGGTTCGGATTCGCGCTCCATCGCCACCGAGGAAGAAATCTTCACCATCACCTTGGACGCCGCGCTGGAGATTTATTCGCAGCCCAAGCAGCGCGGCGCCCGTGCCGCGGTGCCGCCCTTGGCCGAATTTGGCGACGATCCCGTCTCCGAGAAAAAGATCGTGGTCAAGGAAGGCCGTTTCGGTCCCTACATCACCGACGGCGTCACCAACATCACCGTGCCGCGGGGCACTGAAATTGAGCAGCTGACACGGGAAATGGCCATTGAGCTGCTGGCCGACAAGCGTGCCCGGGGACCCGCCAAGCGCACCACCAAGACCCCGGCCAAGAAACCGGCGGCCAAGAAGAAGGCTGCCGCCAAAAAGTAAAACAGCCAAGCTGGCCGGGCCCCGCATGCCATCGGGCGTGCGGGGCACTTTTTTGCATTATTTTCCTTAGCGGCCGTTCCGCAGCCCAAGGCGCAGCCCTGACCAGAAGGCCAAGGCAAGCAAACCCGCAGCCAAAAGCGCCAAGCCTGCCACGCTGGGACCGGAGATTAAATACCCGCCCTGGGGAACGAAGGTGGTGTCCGCGAGCGGTGCGTAAGCGAACCATCCGTAGTGGACCGGGCGCATGGACCCTGCCAGGAGGATGGCGGCTGCGCCAATTATGCAAAGCACAGCAGCCAGCAGGATCAAGCGCATGGCGCGGGGAGTAGTCATAAACACACTCTAAACGCACCACGGGCACGCCATGTTTGGAACATTGTGCGCACCGTGCGAAGAAATAATTGCTGCGCCTACGGACGGCCTGAGCCGTGGAAGGGGCTGGAGAGAGAATAATGGGCCTATGAGATTAGGCGTGCTTGATATTGGTTCCAACACCGTCCATTTGTTGCTGGTTGACGCGCATGCGGGAGCCAATCCGGTGCCCTTTGCCTCGCACAAGCGGGCCCTGAGCCTGGTTAAATACCTGGACGACGACGGCAACATCACCGATGAGGGCCAGCACGAACTCATTGAATTCATTTTGGAGGCGTGGGAATTCGCCGCGAAGCACAAGGCCAAGGACCTGCTGGCTTTTTGCACCTCCGCCATCCGCGAATCCACCAACGGGGCGCAGGTGTTGGCCAGGGTCCAGCACGAGACCACCATCAGCCTCATCGAGCTCACCGGCGAGGAGGAGTCGGCCATGACCTTCTTTGCCGTGCGCCGCTGGCACGGCTGGGGCGCCGGAACCATTTTGAACCTCGACATTGGCGGGGGTTCCTTTGAAATTTCCCAAGGTTCCGATGAGCTTCCCGACCTGGCCCACTCGGTGCCCCTGGGCGCCGGCCGGCTGACCCGCGAGTGGTTGGAGGCGGATCCGCCCACCGCGAAGAGCATCAAGGCGCTGCGCAAGCACATCAAGGCCACCTTGAAGGAACCCGTCGCCGCCACAAAGGCGCTCGGTGTGCCCAACGTCGTCACGGGCTCCTCCAAGACGTTCCGGGCACTGGCGCGCATTACGGGGGCGGCGCCGTCGTCCATGGGGCCCTATGTGCGCCGCGAACTGCATTTAAGTGATCTGGGCCTGTGGTCGCAGCGGCTCTCGGCCATGTCCTCTGCCGACAGGCTCTACCTTCCGGGGGTGTCCGCCGCCCGGGCGCCGCAGGTTTTGGCCGGGGCCCTGGTGGCGCAAAGCGCACTGGAAATGTTCAATGTCACAGCCCTGCAGATCAGTCCCTGGGCGCTGCGTGAAGGGTTGATCCTGCGCCGGCTGGACCAGTTGATTTTTGACGGGCCGTTAGACCCGCCTGCACATATTGCTAAGCTGAAGAACTCGGACCCAAGGTAGGTGGAAATGACCAACGCATCCGCAGGCATGCCCGACGGCGGCCAGCCCGGCGATCCTGCCCCGGCGAGCCCGCAAAAAATTCCCGTGGCACTGTCCACGGCGTCGGTGTACCCGCTGTCGGTGCATGACGGCTTCGCCATTGCCGCTGATGTTGGTTATGACGGCGTGGAAATTCTGGTGACGCACAATGGTGACAGCCAGGACGCGTCCGCGCTGAATAAACTGGCTGAACGCTACGACCAGCCCATCCTGGCCATCCACGCACCCACGCTGCTGCTCACCCAGCAGGTATGGGGGAGCGCCTGGAACAAGGTGCAAAGATCAGCGCAAATGGCTGTGGATGTGGGCGCCGAGGTGGTTGTGGTGCACCCGCCCTTCCGCTGGCAGAACGACTACGCCGAAACCTTTGCCCACGGGGTGAAGGACATTGCCGAGGCCTTCGGAGTCCGCATTGCCGTGGAAAACATGTACCCCTGGCGGGTGCGGGGCCGTGAAGCCCTGGCTTATTTGCCGCACTGGGACCCGGTCTCCCAGGACTATGCCGACGTGACGTGGGACTTTTCCCATGCCGCCTCCGCGGGCGCATCCAGCCTGGATGCAGTGCATGCGCTCGGCAGCAGACTCCGCCACATTCACCTGACCGACGGCATCTCGCCCTCCACCAAGGATCAGCACCTGATCCCCGGACACGGCACCCAGCAATGCGTTGAGGTGCTGCAGCACCTGGCCGCCACCGGGTTCGACGGCGCCGTGGTGGCCGAGATCTCCACCCGCAAGGCCCGGGGCGCCGGTCAGCGTGAGGAATGGTTGGCCGAGACCCTGGACTTTGCCCGCGTGCACCTGGGGCAAAAGAAACCCTGAGCCAGGCCGGCCGGCGTGTCCCGTTGGCCGCGGGAGACGGCCTTAACGTGAAATCGCCGGAGAATTGCACCAGTGGCGGGGGGACCACTGGCGAGTTCTCCGGCGATTTAACCGCATCTTCAGGACAAGACCGGTTCGATCATCACTCGCACCCTTATCAGGTGTTTAAAACATTAGGAGGGCTCATTGAGAAAAGCCGGGGCATCAGCTGGGCGTTTGCCCTGAACAGCGGGCAGCCCTTCCTGAAGCCGGTCCGCCCCGGGCACGCAGTTGCATGCCCCGCCACGGCCAAGAATGATGGGACCATGAAGACAAAGATTGCGTTTCTGGGCTGTGGTTCCATGGGTGAGGCCATTTTGGCCGGGATGCTGGCAGCGGGCACCTCTCCCCAGTCCGTGGCCGTGACCGTGCGCAGGCCCGAACGTGCCCACGAACTCGCCACCAGCTACGGTGTCACGGCACTGGCCCACAACGAGGAAACCGAGGCCAACATCCAGGCCGTCACGGGCGCCGGCGTCGTCATTTTAGGGGTCAAACCGGCAGGCATTGCGGACTTGTGCCGCGAAATTGCGCAGGACCTGGCGGCGGAGTCGGTGGTGGTCAGTGTGGCCGCGGCCGTGTCCCTGGCCCAGCTCGAAGGTGCCTTGAAAGCCGGCCAAGCCGTGATCCGCTCCATGCCCAACACCCCGTTGAAGGTGGGACGCGGGGTGGTGGCCCTGTCCACCGGCAGCAGCGTCGACGAGCATCAGCTGGCAGCCGCGCACGCCGTTTTTGCCGGATCCGGTGTGGTGCTGGACGTTCCGGAGGAACAGCAAAACGCGGTCTCGGCCATTAGCGGCTCAGGCCCGGCCTACGCCTTCTACCTGGCCGAGGCCATGGCTGCTGCCGCCACGGATCTTGGCCTGGCTCCGGAGATTGCCCACATCCTGGCCCGTGAGACAGTGGCCGGTGCCGGCTTGATGCTGGCCGAACCCGGCGCCGTTGCCGCCGAGCTGCGCCGCGCCGTCACCAGCCCCAACGGCACCACCGAGCAGGCCCTTGCCAGTTTTGACCGGGACGGGCTTCCCGCGATCATCAGCGCCGGCGCCCAGGCGGCGGCGGCGCGGGCCGCAGCCATCACGGAGGAACTTGGCCACAAGTAGGGTTTTTCACTGCCTGCCGGCCCCGCCTTGGCGTGCCCGGCTGAACTGGCGTCCGGCCTCCAGGGCCAGCAGCAGCGCCTTGGCGTCCACGCCCCCCAGGTAGGAGCCGGCACTGCCATCGGAGCGCACCACCCGGTGGCACGGCACCACCAGGGGCAGCGGATTGCGGGCGCAGGCGGTCCCCACGGCCCGTACCGCGCGGGGGCTGGAGGTCCGGGCCGCCACGGCCGTGTAGCTGGCGGTGTGTCCATAGGGGATTGTGGGCAGCTGGGCCAGCACCTCCCGCCGGAAACCCGTGGCAAGCTGAAAATCCAGGGCAAGGTCAAAACTGCGCCGCCGGCCGGCAAAATACTCCTCCAGTTCCCGCGCCGCCTGATCCAGCCGGGCAGGCAGGTGCAACACGCGGGGGCTGATGGCCAGCGCCAGCTCCGCCAGCACGGCGTCGTGCCTGCCACTGGCAAAAGCCACCCGCACCAGGCCTGCGGGGGTGCTGGCGAGCAGCAGTTCCCCCACCGGCGAATCGAGCGTGCGGTAGGCCACGTCCACGAGTCCCTGGGCGCCGGCCAGCTGCCGGAAGCGCGCTTCAAGGCCCGCCGCCACGCCGCCGGGTGCAAGCTGTGCCAGTGCGGCCGCCAGATCACGTTCCTCAGTCATCTTCAATGCTCCTCCTCACGGGCCAGCAACAACCGCAGCGCCTTCATGCCATCCGCCGCGGCCCGCCGCGCGGCCACCTCCGAATTGCCCAGCAGGGCGGCGGCCTCCGCGTACCTGAGCCCGGCTATGTGGTGGTACACCACGGCCTCACGCTGCATTTTGGGCAGTCGTGCCAGGGCTGCCCAGAGCCGGCGGGCCGTCTCTGCCGCCTCCAATGCACGTCCGACGCCGTCGGGCCCGGCCGGCGGCTCCTGCGCCACCTGCCCGGTGGGCTGGGGGACGCCGGCGGCGCGCCGGTGATGGTCCACGCACTTGTTGCGGGCAATGGCCACCAGCCAGGCCTGCCAATTTTTAACCGGCACCGTGCCGGGATAGACCCGCAGGGCCGCCAGAAAGGTTTCCTGCCAGAGGTCATCCGCATCCACCGGGCCCACCAGGGCCCGGCACACCCGCAGCACCGTGGATCCATGGGCTGCAACGAGGGCCTCGAAGGGCGGCACCGCCATCAGGGCTTCGCCGGGCGCCGGACGCCCCAAGGCGGTGCCCGGGTGCCCGGGGCTGTTGACGGCGGCCATGGCTAGAACAACGGGGCCGTTTGAACCCGGGACGGGTCTTCGAGCTCAAGCAAAAACTGCTTCCGGGCCATCCCGCCGGCATACCCCACCAGGGAACCGGCGGCCCCCACCACCCGGTGGCAGGGAACGATGATGCTCAGCGGATTGCGTGAATTGGCCGCCCCCACCGCCTGGGCCATGGCCGGATTGCCCAGCAGCGCGGCCACCTGGGAGTAGGTGCGCAGCTCGCCGTAGCCGATGCTGCGCAAAACCTCCCAGACCCGATGCGCGAACACGCTGCCAAGCGGTGACAAAGGCAGCGAAAACTCCTTCCGGCCGCCGTGGAAGTATTCGCCCAGTTGTTCAATGGTGGCGGCTAAAACGGGGGAATCAGCCGCGGAAAGCTGCGGTCCCAACGTCTCAAGGCCCGGGCGCCGCTTGTGGTCGGCCATGTACACGGCCGCCAGTCCGGCGTCGTTCTCCACCGCCGTCAAAGGCCCCAGCGGGGAATCAAATACTGCATGTTGCTTCATGTTCACACACCTCCTGCCCTGTAGACGCGGTCCGGGCGGAAAACGTGAGCATCAGGGCCGGGCGGCAAAGCGTTCCAGCAGATCCACGTCGCCGGAGACAATCAACATGTCGCGGCTGGACACGCGGGTGTGTGGTTGGGCATAGGTGAAGTCCTCACCGGGGGACTTCACCCCCACCACCGTCACCCCGTACTTGGAACGGACCTTGGATTCCTCCAGCGTGAAGCCCTGCGTTTCCTTGGGCGGGTACATTTTCACAATGGCGAAGTCGTCGTCAAACTCAATAAAGTCCAGCATGCGCCCGCCCACCAGGTGCGCGGCCCGGACGCCGGCATCCGCCTCCGGGTAAATGATGTGGTTGGCGCCAATGCGGCTCAGAATTTTTCCGTGCGACTGCGTGATGGCCTTCACCCACAGGTGCGCGATTCCCAAATCCACCAGGTTCACCGTGATGAGCACGCTGGATTCAATGGAGGTGCCCACCCCGACGACGGCGGAGCTGAAGTCCTGGGCGCCCAGCTGCCGCAGCGCGTCCATGTCGGTGGCGTCGGCCGCGACCACGTGGGTGAGCACGCCCGCCCACTTCTGCACCAGGGCAGGATCGCGCTCAATGGCCAGCACCTCGCGGCCCTGCTTGACCAGCTGATGTGCGGTGGCGGCGCCGAAGCGGCCCAGACCAATCACCAGCACGGGGGCGTTGTGGGGCGGGCGGTTGCTGGGGTCTGCCTTGTCAGCCAATGATGGGCCTCTCTTCCGGGTAGTGGTACAGCTGGCGGCGCTGGCGCAGGGCCAGCGCCGCCGCCAAGGTAATGGTGCCAACGCGGCCAAAGAACATCATGGCGCATAAAACATACACGCCCGAGGGCGGCAGTTCGGCACTGAGCCCCGTGCTCAGCCCCACCGTGGCGAAGGCTGAAATGGTTTCAAAAAGCACCCGGTCCAGGCTTTCCCCGGAGATGCCCAGCAGCAGCCCGCACGCGAGCATGACCAAGGTGGCGCCCAGCATAATGACGGAAATGGCCACCCGCAGCACATCCTGGGGAATGGTGCGGCCGTGGACCTTCACATCGCTGTCACCGCGCGCCTCGGCAACAATGGCCAAGAACATCACTGCCAAGGTGGTGACCTTAATGCCGCCGGCGGTGGAGGCGGAACCGCCGCCCACGAACATCAAGGCGTCCGTGAGCAGCATGGTGGAGGAGTTCATGGCGTTCATGTCCACCAGGTTGAAGCCCAGGGATCTGGTCATGACGGAGGCAAAAATGGCGTGCGTGATCTTGTCCCCCACGGTCATGGCGCCAATGGTGTCAGTGTTGTTCCACTCCAGGGCCCCCCACAGCACGGAGCCGGCCGCCAGCAGCAGCAGGGAGACTTGAATGGTGAGTTTGGCGTGCAGCGTCCATTTTTTGAAATGGAATCCCGTGGCCAGCAACACCATCAGGACCGGGAACCCCAGGCTGCCCACAAAACCGCCCACCATCAACGGAATGAGGATCCACAGGTCATTTTCATAGGGCACCACGCCGTCGGAGTGCGGGGTGAATCCGGCATTGTTGAAGGAGGAGATGGAATAAAACGCAGCATGCCAAATGGCTTGGGGGAGGGATTCGCCCAAAATCAAAAACCGCGGGGTCAGGACCAGGGCCAAAACCAGTTCAATGGCCACGGAGGTGGTGATGATGATGCGCAGCAGCGTACCCACCTCACCCAGCCGCCCGGCATTCATGGCCTCCTGGGCAATGAGCTTGCCGCGCACGCCCAGGCGTTTGCTGACCATCAGCGACATGAGGGAGGCCAGGGTCAAAATGCCCAGCCCGCCCACAAAAATGCCGATGAGGATCACCAGCTGGCCAAAAAAGGACCAGTGCAGGGCTGTGGACACAGTGGTCAGGCCGGTCACGCAGACGGCGGAGACAGCCGTAAACAAGGCATCATGAAATGTTGTGGGCGCCCCGTCCCGGGCGGCAACGGGAAGGCTCAAGGTAAAGGTGAATGCCAGGATCACCAGGAAAAAGACAATGAGCGCCAGGCGGGCCGGGGAGCTTTTGGCCACCCGGTCAACAAAGTCCCGCGCCCCCACCGCAAACCGCAGGGGCCACCGGGAGAGCTTCTCCGGAAGGGTTGATTGGGAAGTCAACGCTGTCCTGCCCCTCCTGCGCATAGGTCCGCCATGGCCGTGGATACGGCAATCATGGCTGGACTTCGATAGCCTGTGATGGATGTCATCCTTTGCCAGCTCCGGGCCAGCGGCCGTCCCGACCAGCATAGTCTGCGACGCGGCCATGTCTGCGTACAATTTTGGCCCCAACCACCCCATGTCTCCAAAGCGTCTGGATCTCACCACCCGCCTGGCCCGCGGGCTGGGAATTTTGGACCTGCCCCAAGTCGATGTGGTGCAGGCCTACGTGGCGTCCGACGACGAGCTGGCCACCGTCCACGAACGGGACTACATTGCTGCCGTGCGGCGGGTGGGGGACGAACCGGCAAATCCCGAGCCAAGCCGCGGGCTGGGCACCGAGGACGATCCCGCCTTCCCCGGCATGCACCAGGCCAGTGCGCGCATTGCCGGCGGATCGATGGTGGCCGCCAATGCCATCCTTGATGGGTCCACTCCGCGGGCCGTCAATTTTGGTGGCGGAATGCACCACGCCTTTGCCGGGAAAGCCTCCGGATTCTGCATTTACAACGACGCCGCCCTGGCCATCACCAGGCTGCTGGCGCAGGGCGTTGCCCGGGTCGCCTACATTGACATTGATGCCCACCACGGCGATGGCACCGAGAGCATTTTCTGGGATGACCCGCGTGTGCTGACCATCTCCCTGCACGAGACGGGCATGACCTTGTTTCCCGGCACCGGATTTGCCAATGATCTTGGCGGAGCAAATGCCCAAGGTTCCGCAGTGAACGTCGCGCTGCCGGCCGGCACCTCGGATGCCGGTTGGCTCCGGGCCTTCCATGCTGTCGTGCCGCAGCTGGTGGAGGCCTTCGGCCCCGAGGTCATCGTGAGCCAGCATGGCTGCGACTCGCACCGTGCCGACGAACTCACCCACTTGAACACTTCCGTGGACGGGCAACGTGAGGCTGCCCTGAGCATTGCGGCGCTTGCCGACAAGGTCTGTGAAGGCCGTTGGATTGCCACCGGCGGAGGCGGGTACAACATTGTCAGCGTGGTCCCGCGCGTATGGAGCCACTTGATGGCCATTGTGGCGGGAAGGCCCGTGCCCTTGCGCACGCCCGTGCCCGCTGCCTGGCGAAGCCATGTGGCGGAAAAATATGGCCAGCATGCGCCATTGCTGATGGGTGAGGACGCAGACACATGGTGGCGCTCCTGGGAGGTGGGGTACAACCCCTCGGATGCGCTGGACCGCACCGTCATGGCCACCCGCAAGGCAGCCTTCCCCCTCTACGGGCTTGACCCCTGGTTCGACTAGGGCACAGGGGGCTGGGGCCCCGCGCCCGGCGTCCCCGGCGCACAGACCGCCGGATGCTGTGCGCCTGCCCACAATTTGGCGGGGTCAAGATGCCGTCAAAGGCATATGTCGTTAGGGTAGTGGGATGGTTGCAGAAAAAGTCTTTGCGGTGATTGCCGAAAGCACCCGGCGGGACATCCTTCAAGCTCTGGCCCGGGAGAACAAGGCGGTGGGTCAGCTGGTGGAGGAACTGGGCGTGGCCCAGCCCACGGTTTCAAAGCATCTGCGCGTTCTTCGTGAGGCGGGCGTGGTGACCATGCGGGCGCAGGGCCAAAAACGCTTTTACGGCCTCAACGCCGAGCCTTTGGCCCTCATTTCCACCTGGCTGGATTCCCTGGGCGCCGGCGTACCGTCAAAGGACCGGGCCGCTGCCGGGACCTCCGGCGGCCATGCTGAGGCGGCGCTGGCGGCAGCTGTCTTGCAGGTGGTGGAAAAACCGGCCGGACCAAAGACCACAGGCCTGGTGGAGGTCCCGGACATGATGCCGGTGCCGGCTGCCGCCGCCGAGCCGCCGGCCGACTCGGTGGCTGGTGCAGCTGACGTCCTTCCGCGGCCTGCCGCCCAGGAGCCTCTGGAGCACACCCCGGCCGCGGCCGTCCTTCCGGATGCCGTCACGGCAGCGGCCGGGCAGGCCGTGGCGAACCAAGTGGTCCCCAAGCAGTCAGTGGTTCCCTTTGCCGGCAATGATGCCAGTGTGCAGGGCCAAATCGGCCGTAGCGTGGGGCGGGCCGCCGTCAGGGCCGCAGATCTGCTGGCGAACCTCTCCGCACTCCCCAAGATGCGGCGCAAAAAGGACTGATTCCACCAACCGCATCGCGTTGATCCGCGTGTTTATGCATGATCATGCATTTGATTTCGTTTTGTGAGAAGAATTGTTCTCTCTGCCTGGGCATCTGGATGATTGCAAGTGAGCATATTCCGCGCCTGGTTTGGGCGCCCCACTTTTTTTCAGGAGACTCATGGATACCAGGCTTGAAGCCATCCGGGAGCAAGTGTTAGCCCGCAACCCCGGCGAGAAGGAATTTCACCAGGCAGTTCTGGAGGTGTTTGAGAGCCTCGGACCGGTTTTGGACAAGCACCCCGAATTCGTTGATGCAGCGGTCCTGCAGCGTTTGTGCGAGCCAGAGCGGCAGATCATTTTCCGCGTGCCGTGGGTGGATGACTCCGGCCGTGTCCAGATCAACCGGGGCTTCCGCGTGGAATTCAACTCCGCCCTGGGGCCGTACAAGGGCGGCCTGCGCTTCCACCCTTCCGTGTACCTGGGCATTGTGAAGTTCCTGGGCTTTGAGCAGATCTTCAAAAATGCCCTCACCGGCATGCCCATTGGTGGCGGCAAGGGTGGCTCCGACTTTGACCCCCGCGGCAAGTCCGACGGCGAAGTCATGCGTTTCTGCCAGTCGTTCATGACGGAGCTCTACCGCCACATCGGTGAATACACTGACGTTCCCGCAGGCGACATTGGCGTGGGCGGCCGTGAAATCGGCTACTTGTTCGGCCAGTACAAGCGCATCACCAACCGCTACGAGTCCGGCGTCCTGACGGGCAAGGGCATTGGCTGGGGCGGCTCCCTGGTGCGTCCGGAGGCCACAGGCTTCGGCACCGTGATGTTCACCCAGGAAATGCTCAAGACCCGCGGCACATCCCTGGATGGCCAGCGCGTGGTGGTGTCCGGCTCCGGAAACGTGGCAACTTTTGCCATTGCCAAGGCGCAGCAGTTGGGCGCGAAGGTTGTGGCCTGTTCAGATTCCTCCGGCTACATTGTGGACGAGAACGGCATTGACGTTTCCCTGTTGCGCCAGATCAAGGAAAAGGAGCGCGGACGTTTGAAGGAGTACGCGGTCCGCCGCGGAGCTTCCGTCAACTACGTTGAAGGCGGTTCCGTCTGGGATGTCAACGCCAGTGTTGCACTTCCCTGCGCCACCCAAAACGAGATCAACACAGAAGCCGCCACCCGCATGGTGAAGAACGGCCTGACCGCCGTCGCTGAAGGTGCCAATATGCCCTCCACAAGTGGCGCCATTGCCGTGTACCAGGAAGCCGGCGTGCTGTTCGCACCGGGCAAGGCGGCCAATGCCGGTGGCGTGGCCACCTCGGCTTTGGAAATGCAGCAAAACGCCAGCCGGGATGCCTGGTCATTTGAACACACCGAGGCCCGCCTGCAGCAGATCATGGTGGGCATCCACGACCGCTGTGCCGAAACGGCCGACACCTACGGCTCACCCGGGAACTACGTGGTAGGCGCCAACATTGCCGGCTTCGTCAAGGTCGCCGATGCCATGTTGGCCCAGGGCCTGATCTAGGCCCCCGCTTTCCCAACGGCCCGCGGCACGCTGGTTGAAACCACCTTTCACGTGGTTTCAACCAGCGTGCCGCGGGCTGTTTTTTTATGCCTCACGACAGCCGCAACCGGATATGAAAGGATTCAATTTCGGTTTGACAGGCAGTATGTGCGCGTTCACAATTGGAGTTGCACGCCGACCGCCCACCCCGTGGGCCTACTTCCCCAAGGCACCAGGAGAGACCAGCCATGAACCGTGCCCGGATTGCCAGTGACGCCGGCTTCAGCCAAGACGCACCAGGGGTGAACCGGGATGAAGAAGGGCAGCCGCCCCTCTGGCCAGGCGCCGCCTGGTCAAAGGAGACGCCATCGCCGGTTCCCGGACACTACGCCGACCCAAACCTTGCCGTTGTGGATGGGAGGTATTTACTGTTCGCCACCACCGACGGATCGCCGGACTGGGGTGCCACGGCCTTCCATGCCTTCACCTCGACCGATCTGCTGGTTTGGGAAGACCATGGCGCCGTTTTTGACGTGAGGGACAGCTCGTGGGCGTCCGGGCATGCCTGGGCTCCGGGATATGCCCAGGCAAACGGCAGGCACTACCTGTACTACACCGCCGACCGAGGATCGATCGGGGTTGCCGTGGCGGATGAGGCCACCGGCCCCTATATTGACTCGGGGCGGCCGCTCGTGGCGCCCGGGGACTTTGACGGCGTTGCCATTGATCCGGCGGTCTTTCGGGACCACGACGGCGCCCACTATCTTTTCTGGGGCAACGGCGTTGCCCACGGCGTCCGCCTGGCCCCCGACATGGTCTCCTTTGACCCGGATGCCGTGGTCTCCTGCGTGCCCGAAGGATTCCGTGAGGCCGCCTGGGTGCACCGCCGCAATGACGTCTATTATCTGAGCTGGTCGGTGGACGACACCCGAAGCGAAGACTATCAAGTGCATTACGCCACTGGATCCGCTCCGCTTGGCCCCTGGCGGAACCGTGGCGTCCTGCTGAGCAAGCAGCCTGAACGCGGGATCCTGGCCACCGGCCACCATTCAATCGCCCCCGGCCCCGGCCCGGACGCCTGGGTGATCGCCTACCACCGGTTCGCCATCCCTGATGGGAATGGATACCACCGGGAACTGCGCTTTGACCTTTTGGAACACGGTGCTGATGGAGGGTTGAAGCGGGTGGAACTCTCCACGGCGCCGCTGCGCCTGCCGTTGACCGGCGCCGCCAGCAAAAGCACCAGGGCCAATGGGCAGGGAGGGGGTTGATGCCGGAGGGGGGATTTCTGCTTTGCTATTTTCTGGCCGAGGACGTCGCCGACGGAGAGCAGCTGCGTTTCGCCCTCAGTGACGGGCCAACGCCACTGTCATGGACGCCGCTCAACGGCGGCAGGCCCGTGCTGAGCTCCGCCGTGGGCGAGTGCGGCATGCGTGACCCCTTTCTTGTCAGGGACGAAGCCAATGGGAAATTTGTGCTCCTTGCCACCGATCTCAAGATTGGCAGTGGGCAGGACTGGAACAGGGCCACGCGCTACGGCAGCGATGCCATCATTGTCTACGAATCCTTCGACCTGGTGCATTGGAGGGGCCCATTTCGACGCCGGATCGCACCCCCGGAAGCCGGCAACACCTGGGCGCCGAAAGCATTCTGGTCAGCGGAACGTGAGGCCTGGTTGGTTTTTTGGGCGTCCGCATTGTTCCCCAACGGGCAGGACCGGACCGCCGGAAGCCACCAGCGGATGATGGTGGCAGCCACCCGGGACTTTGGCAGCTTTGGCGAGCCACGGACCTACCTTGATCAGGGCCATGATGTCATTGACGCCACGTTCCTAAAGGACGGAGGCCGCTATTACAGATTCTCGGCCAATGCGCAGGGTCCGGAAAAATCCCCCAGACACAGCCTCCACCTCTTGTGCGAGGTGGGAACCTCGCTGGAGGACCCAGCCTTCATGCCCGTTGCGGTGGACATTGGCAAGGGCGTGATGGAGCGGGCCGAAGGGCCGGCGGTGGCTGCCGATCCTGCCGGCGGCAGGTGGTATCTGCTGGCGGATGAGTTCGGTCTCCGGGGCTACCAGCTGTTCACCTGTACGGACCTTTCCCTGGGCCGCTGGGAGCACCTGAGCGACGCCCGGCTGCCGCCGGGTGCCCGGCATGGCTCCCTGCTGGCGCTCAGCGCAGACGAAATGGCCCGGCTGCACAGCGCCCAGTGGACCAATGCGTAAGCAAGCAGCTCGGCTGCAGGGACCGCCCCTAGGAATGCGCTTGCCAAGACGCCCCCAGACGGATATTGTATCGTTTCATAAGTGTTATTCACATCACCTTAACCTGTGGTGGCAACCACTTTCCAAGTATTGACAGCGGTGACCAGAGCGGTTCCGCGCAAATCAACGAGCGAGGGAGCTCTCATGATCAGCAGAAGGAACTTCATCACAGCCATTGCCACCGGTGTCACCGCGACTGCGCTGCTTAGCGCGTGTGGAGCATCCGGTGGTGAAGGCGGCACCGCCGAGGACCCCACGGTTTTGAACTACACCTGGTGGGGCAATGACGACCGTGCCGAGCGCACCAACAAGGCCATTGCCTTGTTCAACGAGCAGAACCCCACCATCAAGGTGGTGGGCACCTTCTCCGACTGGGCCGGCTACTGGCAGAAGCGTGCCACCGAAGCTGCAGGCGGCGGCCTGCCCGACGTCATGCAGTGGGACCTGTCCTACCTGCGCGACTATGCCCAGCGCAACCAGCTGTTGGACCTGAGCGACATCGGCATCGACATGTCCGGATTTGAATCGACTTTGCTGCCCTCGGGCAAGGTCAAGGACAAGCAGTACGGCATTCCCACCAGCACCAATGCCTTTGCCATCTACTACGACCCGGCCAAGGTCGCCGAGGTGGGCATTGCCGAGCCGAGCGGCAACTGGACGTACGCCGAGTACCAAAAGTTCCTCACGGATGCCGGCACTGCCAGCGGCGGCAAGTACTACGGCTCCAGCGACTTCAGCGGCGTTTGGTGGCACTTCAACATCTGGCTGCGTCAGAACAAGATTGCCGACTTCACCGCGGACGGTCAGTTGGGCTTCACCAAGGATGACCTGAAGAAGTGGTGGGGCTTGAATGCCAAGTTGCGCGGCACGCCGGCGATCATTCCCTCGGACCAGGTGACCCAGCTGAAGCCGAAGTCGCCGTTCGGCTCCAACAAGACCGTTTCGGAACCGACCTGGGACAACTTCATGGCCGGCTACCTCTCCGACTCCGGAGCCGCGGAACTGAAGATGGTGACAGTGCCGTCGGATGATCCGGACAACCTGGGCTTGTTCCTCAAGCCCTCCATGCTGATGGTGGCCAGCGCCAAGACCAAGAACAAGGACGCGGCTGCAAAATTCATTGACTTCATGGTGAACTCACCCGAGGTGGGGGAAATCTTCAAGACCTCCCGCGGTGTGCCTGCGTCCAAGGCCCAGCGCGACGGAACAACGTTTGAAGGCGTTGACGCCCAGGTTGTGGCCTACGAAGAGTCCATTGTCCAGTACCTCAGCGACGCTCCCGAGCCGCCCATTGTTGGCTTTGGAACCTTGGAGAGCGAGTTCCTGCGCATCTCCGAAGAACTGAACTTTGGCAAGGTCGATGTGGACCAGGCAGTTGACCAGTGGTTCAGCTCGGCTGAAGACGTCATCAAGCAAAACTCCTAAACCACGGAATTAAAAATGACACAAACACCAGCTCTTCCCCGGCGGAAGACGCCCGTTCCTGCGCTGCGGCCTGAGAAGGCCAAGCAGCGCAGGGCGGAGGCCCGTGCCGGGTACACCTTCCTGCTGCCCTGGCTTTTGGGGTTCATTGTGCTCACGGCCGGGCCCATGATCTCGTCCCTGTACCTGTCCTTCACCAACTACAACCTTTTTGAAGCGCCCAAGTGGATTGGTTTTGACAACTACACAACCTTGTTCCAGGACGAACGCTTTTTGCAGTCGGTGAAGGTCACCTTCACCTATGTGATCTTTGGTACGCCCACAAAGCTTGCAGCTGCCTTGGCCATTGCCATGCTGCTGAACAGCAAGCGCCGCGGCCAGGGTTTCTACCGTTCGGCGTTTTACGTCCCGTCCCTCATTGGTGCCAGCGTGTCCGTGGCCATTGTGTGGAAGGCCATGTTTGGTGATGCCGGCCCGGTGGATCAGATCCTGCAGTTCTTCGGCATTGGGATTGGCGGCTGGGTGGGCAACCCGAACATGACCATGCCCATGATGATCCTGTTGACGGTGTGGCAGTTCGGCGCCCCCATGATCATCTTCCTGGCCGGGCTCAAGCAGGTTCCCGCCGAGCTTTACGAAGCTGCGGAAATGGACGGGGCAGGGCCGGTGAAGAAGTTCCTCAGCATCACCTTGCCCATGCTTTCGCCAGTGATTTTCTTCAACCTGCTGATGGAAACCATCCACGCGTTCCAGATCTTCGCCTCCGCCTACATCATCTCCAACGGTGACGGCGGACCTGCAGGGTCAACCATGTTCTACACCCTGTACCTGTACCTGCGCGGCTTCGGGGACTTCCGGATGGGTTACGCCTCGGCCATGGCATGGTTGTTGCTGATAGTGATCGGCATCATCACCCTGGTCTTCTTCAAGACCTCCAACAACTGGGTCCACTACAGTGGGGATGAAAAATGACCGCCACAGCCGTTAGCGTCTCAACCAATGAGCCGCAGCAAAGCAACCATGATGTGCAGAAGTCAAACAAAAGCACGACCTTTTTGGGAAGAAGCCTCAAAAGCCTGCTCTTCCACGCAGCATCCCTGATCCTGATCGCGGTGGTCCTTTACCCCGGGGTGTGGATGGTGGCCTCCTCGTTCAAGCCCAGCAGCGAGATCGTGGGCAACGCCGCGGTCTGGTCCTCCAACTTCAGCTTCGACAACTTCGTCAAGGCCATGGACGGAATTGGCGGCGTCAGCACCCTGACGTTCTTCACCAACTCCCTGATCCTCGCCGTTGGTTCGGTCATTGGAGTGGTCATCTCCTCGACCTTGACCGCCTACGCGTTCACCAGGATCAATTTCCCGGGCCGGAAGATCTTCTTCACCCTGATGATCATGACGCTGCTGCTGCCCTTCCACGTGGTCATCATTCCGCAGTACATCATCTTCCAACAGCTGGGACTGGTGGACACCTTCCTGCCGCTGCTCATTGGCAAGTTCCTGGGCGCGGACGCCTTCTTCGTCTTCCTCATGGTCCAGTTCATGCGCAATCTCCCCAAGGAACTTGACGAGGCGGCCCGCATTGACGGGGCCGGACACGTACGGATCTTCTTCAGCATCATGCTTCCGCTGATGAAGCCCTCGGTCATCACCGCCTCCATTTTTGCCTTCATCTGGAGCTGGAACGACTTCCTCGGACCGCTGCTCTACCTCAACACGCCCGACAAGTACCCGCTGCCCTTGGCCCTGCGCCTGTTCGTGGATCAAACCCAAAGCTCCGACTACGGCGCCATGATCGCCATGTCCGTTCTGGCCCTGCTCCCGGTGCTGCTGTTCTTCCTCATCTTCCAGCGGTACATTGTGGAAGGCGTCTCCACCCAGGGGCTGAAGGGATAGGCAATGTCGGCGCACAACCGGATTCTCCAAGAACGGCGCAAGGCGCGGCGCGCAGCCATGGCCGAGCCCAAGGTCAACAAATTTGCCTTGTTCGGGGAAACGGTGCTGCTGGGCGTGACCTTGTTTGTCCTGGCGCTTCCCGTAGTGACGGCGCCGGCTGCGTACGCCGCCGGCGCCGCCCACATGGAGCGGCATCTGGCCGGCAGGCCTGACACGGTGCTCTCGCTCTGGAGCGATTTCCGTGCTGCGCTGCCGGGGAGCTGGAAGTTTGGCTTCGGGGCGTTGGCTGCCGGGGCAATTGCGGCCGTGAACCTGCTGTTGGCCGCGTCCGGGCAGTTGCCCGGCGGCACAGGGGTTCTGATCGCCACAGCGGCGCTGGCCGCCGGACTGGCGGTGCTGTTGTTGCGCACGGCAGTCCTGTGGCAAATCAAGCGTGCGGATGCGGGCAGGACTGCAGCCGGTGTTTGGGCAGGTGCCTGGGCGCAGGCAAAGACCGAGGCTGTCGGTGATGTGGCGGGCACAGCCCTGCTGCTGGCGGCAATGGCCATGTCCGTGACCTTTGTGTGGATGCTGCCACCACTGGTGTTCATTGTCCCCGGGGTCATGGTTCTGGCCGTTGTTGCAGTCAGGTACCGTACCATCTCCAAATAATCACAAAAGCCAAGGGGCCCTCCGGCCTGCAGAACTTCCTGCAGGCCG